>NZ_JBHWAQ010000022.1:0-159694 GCF_042743475.1 Streptomyces sp. NPDC059534 | reverse complement strand
GGGCCCTTCCGGCTGTTCCGACTCTATCAGATCCTTTCGGCGTCTGATTCCCAGTCAGCGGGGTTTGTCTTTGCGGCTGTTGGGCCGTTCCGACGTCTCAAACTCTAGCGGATTTCCCCGGCGCCTCATAATCGAGACTTTCGAAATGAATTTCGGCATGCCGAAATTCGTCCCGGTGGGGAGTTCGTGCTGAGTAGAGGTGCCGCATCAGCGGCGGGAGTGGTTGTCGAAGAACCGTTCCGGCTCGGTGACAACTCGGAGAACACTACGCATCCAGTGGAGGCGTGTCAAGGTCCGCCCAGCGGGGTCAGTCGAGGTCCTTCAGGCGGCCGCCGGCGTCGGGCTGGGTGAGCTCGACGCGGCGGAGAAGGCGGATGAGGATCTCGCCGAGGACTCCCCGCTCGTCGATCGTGAGGTCCTGGAGGAGGTCCTCCTCGAAGGCGGTGGCCATGCGCATGGCCTCCAGCCACTTGGAGCGGCCCTCGTCGGTCAGCTCGACGATCACGCGGACCCGGTTGTTCTCGTCGCGGTCGCGGGTGACCAGGCCCTCTCCCGCCATCCGGTCGATGCGGTGGGTCATGGCGGCCGGGGTGAGGCCGAGGCGCTTGGCCAGTTCGCCGGGGCCCAGCCGGTAGGGCTCGCCGGCGAGGACGAGGGTCTTGAGGACCTCCCACTCGGCATTGCTGATGCCGAGGTCCGAGAGCTGGCGGCCGTACGCCACGTTCATCCGGCGGTTCAGCCGGCCGAGGGCGGAGACGACCTTCTCGACCTGGGGGTCGAGGTCGCGGAACTCGCGCTGATAGGCGGCGATCTGCTCGTCGAGGCTCGGCTCCTGGGGGGCCTGCTGGCCGGACCGCTCGGTGGTGTCGGACATGCGGCGAGTATCCCACGCTCCTCGTTGGCATTGAAGTCCTTCACTGTGTACTGTTAAGCCGTTAACTTTAGTGTTGAAGTCTTCAAGGTTCAGGGCTACACCTCTGAACCTGCGACCGAAGTGGGTGAGTGTGACCGAGGCGAGGGGCGCGGCAATGCGCCGGATTCAGGCAGGCAGCGCGCTGAGCGCGTTCGGACTCGGCTTCACGGTGCCGTACCTCTATGTGTACGTCGCCCAGGTGCGGGATCTGGGCGCGGCGACGGCGGGCATCGTCCTGGCGGTCTTCGCCATGGCCGCACTGCTGGTGCTGCCCTTCAGCGGGCGGGCCATCGACCGGCGCGGGCCGGTGCCCGTGCTCCTGGTGGCCTCGGTGGTCGCCGCGGTGGGCGCGGTGGCGATGGGCTTCGCGTCCAGCGTGCCGGCGGCCGTGGGGGCCGCGGCGCTGCTCGGCGCGGGTACGGCGGTGTTGCAGCCGGCTCTCGCGACGATGATCGTCTGGTGCTCGACGCCCGTCGGCCGGACCCGGGCCTTCGCCATGCAGTTCTTCCTGCAGAACCTGGGACTGGGTGTCGGTGGTCTGATCGGCGGTCTGCTGGTCGACACGAGCCGGCCGGGCAGCTTCATCCTGCTGTTCTCGATCGAGGCGGCGATGTTCCTGGTCCTGGCGGCGGTCGTCGGGACCGTGCGGATGCCGGGCTCCCCCGCGCTCCAGGGCGCCCGTCCCTCCGAGGGCGGCAAGGGCGGCGGTGTCCGCGCGCTGCTCGGGCACAAGGCGATGGTGCAGCTGTGCGTGCTGGGCTTCGTCCTCTTCTTCGCCTGTTACGGACAGTTCGAGTCGGGGCTCGCCGCGTACGGCACCGAGGCGGCCGGGATCGAGCCGTCGACGCTGGGGATCGCGCTGGCCGCCAACACGGCGGTGATCGTGGCCGCGCAGTTCCTGGTGCTGCGGTTCGTCGAGCGCCGCAAGCGGACCCGGGTGATCGCGTCCGTCGGTCTGATCTGGACCGTGGCGTGGCTGATCGCCGGGTACGCGGGCCTCGGGCACGGCAGCCAGGCGATGGCGACGGCGGCGTTCGTCTCCACGTACGCGCTGTTCGGGCTCGGTGAGGCGATGCTGTCGCCGACCGTGGCGCCGCTGGTGGCCGACCTGGCGCCGGAGTCGATGGTCGGCCAGTACAACTCGGCCTTCGCGCTGGTCAAGCAGTTGGCGCTGGCCGTGGGTCCGGCCGTGGGCGGGCCCATGGGGGCCGCGCTGCACGGTCCGTACATCGTGACGTTCGTGCTCTTCTCGCTCGGCATCACCTTCCTGGCCGTCCGGCTCGGCCGGCAGCTGACCCCCGAGCAGAACCAGCCGTCGCTCGCGTCGGCCAAGCCGTCGAAGGTCGTCGCCCGGCACCGGCCGGAGCGGAAGGTCGAGGCGGCCGCCTAGAGGGCGTCCTCCTTGACCACCCGGTTCGGGAGGGCGAACTCGCACCAGACCGCTTTGCCGCCGCCCGGTGTGCGGCGGCTGCCCCAGGACGAGGCGATCGTCGCGATGATCGAGATCCCGCGACCCGCCTCGTCCTCCGTTTCCGCCCTGCGGCGGCGCGGGAGGTGGTCGTCCCCGTCGGTGACCTCGATGATCAGGCGGCGGTCGGTACGGCGCAGCCGCAGCCGCATGGGCGGGGTGCCGTGCTGGAGGGAGTTGGCGACGAGCTCGCTGGTGGCGAGGACGCCCAGGTCGCGGAGTTCGACCGGGAAGCGCCAGCTCGACAGGACGCCGGAGGCGAAGGCACGCGCGCGGGGGGCGGCCTCCACGCCGCCGAGGAGCTCCAGGGCCGCGTTGTGGAAGAGCTCGGCGTCGGTCCCCTCGCGGGAGGGGTGCTGGACGACGAGGACGGCCACGTCGTCGTCGTGCTCGGCGGTGACGCCCAGGGAGCGCAGCAGCCGGTCGCAGACGACCTGAGGGGTTCCGCTGGCGCCGGAGAGCGCGCGGGCCAGGGCGGCGACGCCCTCGTCGATGTCCTCGCGGCGGCGCTCGACCAGGCCGTCGGTGTAGAGGACGGCGGTGGAGCCGGGCGGCAGGGCGATGGAGCCGGAGGCGTGCAGCCAGCCGCCGGTGCCGAGCGGCGGTCCCGTGGGGTCCTCGGCGCGGCGGACGGTGCCGTCCTCGTCGCGGACGAGGATCGGGAGGTGGCCGGCAGAGGCGTAGACGAGTTTGCCCTCGCTGGGGTCGTGGATCGCGTAGACGCAGGTGGCGATCTGGCTGGCGTCGATCTCGGCGGCGAGGCCGTCGAGGAGCTGGAGCACCTCGTGCGGGGGCAGGTCCAGGCGGGCGTAGGCCCGGACGGCGGTGCGGAGCTGGCCCATGACGGCGGCGGCGCGCACGCCGCGGCCCATCACGTCGCCGATGACGAGTGCGGTGCGGCCGGCTCCGAGGGTGATCACGTCGTACCAGTCGCCGCCGACGGCCGCGTCGGTGCCGCCGGGCTGGTAGGTCGCGGCGATCCGCAGATCGTCGGGTTGTTCGAGGTCCTGCGGGAGCAGGGAGCGCTGGAGGGTGACGGCGGTCTCCCGGTGGCGGCGCTCGCTGGCCCGCAGCCGCTCGGCGGCCTCGGCGTGGTCGGTGACGTCGGCGGCGTGGACGAGGACTCCGCCGCCGTCGAGGTGCGGGCTGTCCACGGGCAGGCAGGTGACGGTGTACGACCCGCCGTCCTGGGTGCGGCGGGACTTGACCGTACGGGGTTTGCCGCTGCGGAGGACCTGGTCCATGAGCGGCAGCAGGCCGAGTTCCTCGGCCTCCGGGCAGGTGTCGGCGACGGTGGCGCCGGCGGGGCGGGGGCCGAACGCGGCGGCGTAGGCGTCGTTCACGTACGCGACCCGGTGTTCCGGGCCGTAGACGAGCGCGACCAGGCCGGGGAGCCGGCCGAGGAGCTCGCGTACGGAGAAGTCCTCCAGGGCGGGGGCGTCGGCGTCGATGTCGGCGTCGAGGTGCTCCAGCTGCTGACCGTACTCACCGCGGGCGGCGGGCACGGAGCCTTCGGTGCCCCGCGCCGCGCGGCGCTGCGTGCCGGGGAGCCGGGCGCTCCAACGGGTGAAGTTCACGGATCTGTATGCCTCGTGGTGTCGGTGCCGTGCAGAGTCACGCTGTGCAGGTGTGAGCCCACCTATGGTCACACGTCCAGTGTGGACGAGTGCACTGACAGTGATGTCAGGACGACGGCTTGTCGCCGGGGTCGGGTGGCGGAGCGGCGGCGAGTTCGAATTCGGCGCGGGGGTGTTCCAGCGAGCCGAGGGAGACGATCTCCCGTTTGAACAGGCCGGACAGGGTCCATTCGGCGAGGACCCGGGCCTTGCGGTTGAAGGTCGGGACCCGGCTGAGGTGGTAGGCGCGGTGCATGAACCAGGCCGGATATCCCTTGAGCTTGCGTCCGTAGACGTGGGCGACTCCCTTGTGGAGGCCGAGGGAGGCGACGGAGCCGGCGTACGCGTGCGCGTACTGCTTGAGCGGTTGCCCCCGGAGGGAGGCCGCGATGTTCTCGGCGAGGACCTTGGCCTGGCGGACGGCGTGCTGGGCGTTGGGCGCGCACTCCCTGCCGGGCTCCTCCGCGGTCACGTCGGGGACGGCGGCGGCGTCGCCGGCGGCCCAGGCGTGGGGGGCGCCGTCGACGGCGAGCTCGGCGGTGCAGCGGAGCCTGCCGCGTTCGTTCAGCGGCAGGTCGGTGGCGGCGAGGACGGGCGCGGGCTTCACTCCGGCGGTCCAGACGACCGTGCGGGTGGGCAGGCGGGTGCCGTCGCTGAGGACGGCGACCCGGTCCTCGCAGGAGTCGAGGCGGGTCTCCAGGCGTACGTCGATGTTCCGGCCGCGCAGCTCGCGGATCGCGTACCGGCCCATCTCCGCGCCGACCTCGGGGAGGATCCGGTCCGATGCCTCGACGAGGACCCAGCGCAGGTCCTCCGGCTTGACGTTGTGGTAGTATCGCGCGGTGTAGCGGGCCATGTCCTCCAGCTCGGCGAGGGCCTCCACGCCCGCGTAGCCGCCGCCGACGAAGACGAAGGTGAGGGCGGCGTCGCGGAGCGCGGGGTCGCGGGTGGAGGAGGCGATGTCCATCTGCTCGATGACGTGGTTGCGCAGGCCGATGGCCTCTTCGACGGTCTTGAAGCCGATGCCGTGGTCGGCGAGGCCGGGGACCGGGAGGGTGCGGGAGACGGAGCCGGGTGCGATGACCAGCTCGTCGTAGGTGAGCTCGGTCGCGCCGGTGCCCTCCTCCTCGGTGGCGAGGGTGGCGAGGGTCGCGGTCCGCTTGGCGTGGTCGACGGACCGGACCTCGCCGATGACGATCCGGCAGTGGTCGAGGACCCGGCGGAGCGGCACCACGACGTGGCGGGGCGAGAGGGAGCCGGCCGCGGCCTCGGGCAGGAACGGCTGGTACGTCATGTACGGCTCGGGGGTGACCACCACGATCTCGGCGGTGCCGGCTCTGAGCTCGGCCCTGAGCTGCCGCTGGAGGCGCAGCGCGGTGTACATGCCGACGTATCCACCGCCGACCACGAGAATGCGCGCAGGTTCGGTCACTGTCCCATGACGCACCGCCGTCCGTGGTTTGTCCACAGGCTCAGCAAATTGTGTGACCGGAGGGGTATGGAGGCGCGGGGTGGCGCGCGATGGGCGTGCGGAGGGATCGACGCAGGTCACGGCAGGTGGAGCGGGTCCGATGAGGGGTCGGAATCGGGAGTGTTCCGGGCCTTGCTCCGATCGGGGGGCGGACCGTACGGAACTTCCCCTTCTGAATTGACCCGGACTCAACTATGTTCGTACTTCGACGGGGTGTCGGATCGGAGCGCGTGGACCGAAGCGCTGATCGGCCGGAAACCCCGTGTCAGGGCGGGGAGTCTCCGGGGGGAGACATCATGAGCGGGGGAACGCTTATGCAGATTCAGGATTCACGTTGGCAGTCGGGCGCCGGAACGGCGATCGTCGACGACGGCCATGGCTCGGGGAGCGCTGTCCCCGAGTCGCGCAACGGGACGGTGCCGTCCGGCGGCAGGTCCGCGCCGCTTCGGGTGGACGCCCAGCGCAATCTGGAGCACGTCCTGCGGGCCGCGCGCGAGGTCTTCGGCGAGCTCGGTTACGGGGCTCCGATGGAGGACGTGGCGCGCCGCGCCCGGGTCGGGGTCGGCACCGTCTACCGCCGCTTCCCCAGCAAGGACGTGCTGGTGCGCCGGATAGCCGAGGAGGAGACCTCCCGGCTGACCGAGCAGGCGCGGGCCGCGCTGGGCCAGGAGGAGGAGCCGTGGTCGGCGCTCTCCCGGTTCCTTCGGACCTCGGTCGCCTCGGGCGCGGGCCGGCTGCTTCCGCCGCAGGTGCTGCGGGTGGGTGTGGACGAGCCGGTGGTGCTGCCCGTCGGCCACGACGGTGACGACGCGGCCTGGGTGCCGTCCCAGCGGGGTGTCGCCGAGCAGGCCGACGCGCGCATGGTCGCGCCGCGCGGTGTGCCGGCGGACGAGCGGGACGACGCCGGAGCGGCGGAGCTGCTGGAGGTCGTCGGCCGGCTCGTCGACCGGGCGCGTGAGGCGGGTGAGCTGCGGACGGACGTGACCGTGGCCGACGTCCTCCTCGTCATCGCCACGGCCGCCCCGGCCCTGCCGGACGCGGTGCAGCAGGCGGCGGCCTCGGCCCGGCTCCTCGACATCCTGCTCGAGGGCCTGCGGTCCCGGTAGGACCCGCGGTCCCCCCTGGGGAGAAGAAGGCTGTTCCGTGGTCCGGGCGGACCAACGAGCATGACACGAACGTGTGAGCGGTTACGCCCGGATACCGGAAGTCTCCCCGGACGAGTGGTAAGTGGACGCGCCGCTTCGGCGTGCCCGCGCTCTGTGGCAGGCTTGCCCGGTGTTCGGGTCTGGGCGTGCGTACGGGGGCTTCCGCGATGAGCGGTGAGGGTCGGGACCAACCGCTGGGCGACGGCGGCGGCACGGAACCCGGAGGACTGCCCTCCCGGCAGGTACCGAGCCAGGGCGGCCCGGTTGGCCACTCCGGCGGCGCGGCCGGCTCGGCGAGTGTGCCGGGCCAGGCGGGTGCGGTGGCTCCGCCGGGACTTCCCGAACAGACCGACCGGAGCGACCGGACCGATCGGCGCACCGACCGCACCGACCGCACCGAGCAGCCGGGTCGGGCCGAACAGCTCGACCAGGCCGAACACCTCGATCCGATCGACCGGATCGACGCGAGCGTGCCGCAGCAGCGGGAGGGCAAGCCGTACGGGCCGACGCCCCCGGCCGGTTCGGGATCCCGGGGATTCCCCGACGCCGAGGACGCCGACGCGTCCGAAGGCGTGCTCCCGCCGCCCGTCGTCCTGCCGCCCTCCGACTCCGAACTCGTCCAGCTCATGCGGGACGGCGACGACTCCGCGTACGAGGAACTGTTCCGCCGCCACTCCGACGCGGTGCGGCGGTACGCCCGGACCTGCTGCCGGGACGCGCACACCGCCGACGACCTGACGGCCGAGGTGTTCGCCCGCACCCTCCAGGCCGTCCGGGGCGGGGCCGGACCCGAACAGGCCGTCCGCGCCTACCTGATGACCACCGTCCGGCGGGCCGCGGCGAACTGGGCCAGGACCCAGAAGCGCGAGCACCTCGTCGAGGACTTCGCCGTCTTCGCCGCGGAGGCCGCCCGCTCCTCCGAGGTCTCCGACCAGGACACGATGGACCTCGGCGCGGACGTCCGCGCCATGCACGAGGCCGAGCAGTCGCTCGCCATGCAGGCGTTCCGGTCGCTGCCCGAGCGCTGGCAGGCCGTGCTGTGGCACACCACCGTCGAGGAGGAGTCGCCGAGCGACGTCGCCCCCCTCTTCGGTCTCACCGCCAACGCGACGGCCGTACTCGCCAGCCGGGCCCGCGAGGGCCTCAAGCAGGCGTACCTCCAGGCCCACGTCAGCCAGTCGCTGACCGCGGGCGGCGACTGCGCCCGCTACGCGGACCGGCTCGGCGCCTACGCGCGCGGCGGGCTGCGGATGCGGGCCGAGCGCGGCCTGCGCAAGCATCTGGACGAATGCGCCAAGTGCCGGCTCGCCGCCGGTGAACTCGCCCATGTCAACGCCGGGATCCCCGCGCTGCTGCCGGTCGCCGTCATCGGCTGGTTCGCCGCCGGGTACTCCCTCAAGGCGGCCGGTGTCGTCGCCGGCGGCGCCGTCGGCGCGGCCGGTGCCGGTGCGGCGGCCGCCGCCTCCGGCTCCTCCGGCGGCACGGCCTCCGGCGGGGCCGCCGCCGAGGGCCTCGGCGCGCCCGCGAAGGCCGGCATCGCCGCCGCCATAGCGGTCGCCGCGGCCGCCGGACTCGTCTGGGCCATGGCCGGGGACCCGCAGCCGGTGGCCGCGCCCAAGCCCGCGCCGCCGGTCGTGAACCCGGTGGTGCCGCCGGAGCCCGCGCCGCCGCCGAAGGCCGCGCCCACGCCCGTACCCCCGCCGCCGCCCGTACGGTCCGAGCCGCCGGCGCCCGAGCCGACACCGACGCCCGAGAAGCCCTCCCCGAAGCCGACGCCCCCGCCGAAGCCCAGCCCGAAGCCGACGCCGAAGCCGACCCCGCCGCCCGGCCCTGAGCCGACGCCCACGCCCGAGAAGCCCTCGCCGAAGCCGACGACGCCCCCGCCGAAGCCCGCACCTCCGACCGTCTACCAGGTCAACGAGCTGCAGTACGGGATCTTCGGCGACGGCACCAAGCCCGAGGTGGCCCTCTCGGACAGCAGCTGGATGTGGCAGCGGAACAACCTCTCCCTCGGCGGCACCACCTACGCGCACGGGGTCAGCGTCCACGCGCCGTCCTCGCTGCTGGTCGACCTCAACCGGCAGTGCACGAGCTACGACGCGATCGCCGGCATCGACGACCTGAGCGCCCTCCTCGGCGTCGGCGGCGTCCGCTTCTCCGTCTACGGGGACGGCGAGCGGCTCTGGCGCTCCGGTGTCGTCCGGGCGGGCGACCCGCCGCTTCCCGTGCACGTCGACATCTCCGGCCGCAGCACCCTCCGGCTCGTCGTGGAGGAGCACACGCCGTTCGGACGGGCCGCGGTCGCCGACTGGGCGGACTCCCGGATCAGCTGCTCCTGAGCCCCGCGCCCCCGGCCGCCCCCGTACCGTCGGGGTCCTTCGCCGGGCAGGACCCGACGAGGGCCAGGACGGCGTCGACGTCGAGCCCCGTGCCGGCCGCGCGGGCGGCGGCGAGGCCGGGCGCGCCGAGCGCGGCGAGCGCCTTCGCGTTCACCGCCTCGGCGTCCCGGAGCTGCGGGACGGAACGGGGTATGTCACGGCGCCAGACGTCGACGGCGGCCAGGACGGTCGCGGCGAGAGCGGGTTCGCCCACCTCCGCCAGGGTGAGGGCGAGTCCCTCGCCGAGCGCCGCGTACACGAGGTTCGCGCACTGGCCGTCCCGGGCGGCCCGCAGCGCCGACACGGCATGGGCCACGGCCTCGGCGCCCCTGCCCTCGTACGCCTCGACGAGCGCGGTGAGGCCGGTCACCGCGGCCGAGAAATGCGCGGGCGGGGTGCCGACCGAGACCAGCCGGGCGGCCTCCTCCAGCAGGACGCGGGCCTTCTCGATCTCGCCCTCGTGGAGCGCGATGGCGGCGCGCAGGAAGCCGACGAACGTACGGGAGTCCTGGACGCGGTAGCGCTCGGCCTCCGCCTCGGCCTCCGCGAGCCCCTTCTCGGCGGCCTCCATGTCACCGCAGTGGAAGGAGAGTTCGGCGAGACGGGCGAGGAGGAAGGGACTCTCCGCGTGCGCGCCGACCTCGCGGGCGAGCCGGAGGGCCTCCTCGTACGCCGCACCGGCCTCCGTGTGGCGGCCGCGCATCATGTGGGCCTCGGCCGCCGCGCTCGCGATCTGCGCCCCCATCCAGCGGTCGCCGACCCGGCGGGCCAGGCCATGGAGCTCGGCCAGGTCCTCGTCGACCCCGGGCATGTCGCCGGGCATGTCGACGACCATGTGCGTACGGAACATCAGGGTGACGCCGACCTCCCAGTCGCCGCCGTGGCGACGGCAGTTGTCGACGGCGGCGTCCAGCATGGCGCGGATCGTGGCCGGTTCCTCGGTGAGGTACGCGGTGAACGGCCAGAGCAGGCCGGGGAAACGGGCGGCCTCGGGACCGGGGTCCGTGCCGAACGCGGCACGCACCCGCCGCACCACGGCGGAGACCTCGGGGTCGTCCCGGAACTCGCCGGCGATGTGGTTCTCGACGGCGAGGAAGAAGTACAGCATCCGCAGGCGCATGCGCGGCCAGAACCGCGGATCCCCCGGATCCTCCGGGTCCTCGCCGAGCACGAGCGCGCGTTCGGCCCAGGCCAGGCCCTCGGGACGGTAGTTGCGCAGCCACCAGAACCAGCCCATGGCGAAGACCAGCCGGTGGGCGGCGGCCTCGTCCGGGGCGGCGAGGAGGGTGCGGTGCAGGGCGGCGCGGATGTTGTCGAGGTCGCGCTCGATCCGCTCGATCCAGGGCAGCTGCTCCCCGGACCGCAGCTTGGGCTCGGCGGTCTCGGCGAGCGCCGTGAAGTGGGCGGTGTGGACGGCCTCGGCGGCGGCGAGCAGGCCGGGTGTCTCGGCGGCGCGCTCGGAGGCGTACTCGTGGATGGTCTCCAGGAGGCGGTAGCGCATCTCCCCTCCGTCGACGGGCGTGGCGACCACGAGCGACTTGTCGACCAGGGCGCCCAGGGAGTCGGCGGCGCGCGGGGAGAGGGCCTCCACGGCGGCCAGGTCCCAACCGCCGGCGAAGACCGAGACCTGCCGGAGCAGGGTCCGCTCGTCCGGGTCGAGCAGGTCCCACGACCAGTCGACGACGGCGCGCAGGGTCTGCTGACGGGGCAGGACGGTACGGGAGCCGGAGGTGAGCAGCCGGAACCGGTCGTCGAGGCGGTCGGCGATCTGGCGCGGGGTGAGCAGCCTGAGCCGGGCGGCGGCCAGTTCGATGGCGAGCGGCAGACCGTCCAGGCGGCGGCAGATCTCGTCCACCGCGACGCCGTCCCGGACGGGGTCGAACGCCGGACTCACCGCCCGGGCGCGCTCGGCGAACAGCCGGTGGGCCGGGTCGGGCGGCAGCGGCTCCACGGGGCGCACCGACTCGCCGGGGACACCGAGGGGTTCACGGCTGGTGGCGAGGATCCGCAGCCGCGGGCAGTGCGTCAGGAGGGTCTCGGCGAGCGCGGCGGCCGCGTCGATCACATGCTCGCAGTTGTCGAGGACGAGGAGCAGCGGGCGGCGGGCCAGGTGCTCCACGAGGTGGACCACCGGGTCGTCCTGGAGGGGCACGCCGTCACGGGTGATCAGGTTGATCTCCCGGAGCCGGAGCGCGGAGAGCACCGCGCCGGGAAGCGCCTCGGGGTCGTCCAGCGGGGCGAGCTCGGCGATCCAGGCCGCCGGCCCGACGGCCCGGAGCGCCGCCTCCTCCGCGAGCCGCGTCTTGCCGGAGCCGCCGGGGCCGGTGAGCGTGACGAGTCGCGAGCGGTCCAGGTCCGCGTCGAGGGCGGCGAGCTCGGGCTCCCGGCCGACGAAGGACGTGAGCCGGGGGCGGATGTTGCCGCGCGGGGGGTCGGCGGTGGCGGCCTGGGCGGTGGCGTGGGGCGCGTCCGCCGCGGGCGCGGGCGCGGGCGCGGGGGCGGTCGGCGGGGCCTGGGCGGGGGCCTCGGCCGGAGCCGCTCCGGTGAGGAGTTCGCGGTGGAGCGCGGCGAGTTCGGGGCCGGGGTCGGCTCCGAGGCCGTCGGCGAGGGTGCGGCGGGCCGACTCGTACGCGGTGAAGGCGTCGGCCTGGCGGCCCTCGGCCCGCAGGGCGCGGATGAGCTGGGCCTGGAAGGTCTCGTCGTACGGGTGGGTGGTGGTCAGCTCGGACAGTTCCGGTACGAGCCCGTCGACGGCGCCCCGGCGCAGGTCGGCCTCGACGCGCCGGCGCAGGGCCGCGAGCCGCTGGGCCTCGGGGCGGACGCCGGCCGGTTCGGGCAGGTCGGCGAGGGCGGGGCCGCGGAAGAGCGCGAGGGCCTCCCGGAGGAGTGCGGCGGCGGCGTCGGGGTCGTCGGCGTCGAGGCGGGTGCCCGCGTCCCTGACCAGGTGCTCGAAGACGTACAGGTCGATGTCGTCGGGTCCGGCGACGAGCCGGTAGCCGGGGCCGGGCGTGGAGGCGACGGCCTCCCTGCCGATGACCCGGCGCAGACGGCCGACCAGGGCCTGGAGGGCGGCGGGGGTGTCGAGCGGCGGTTCGTCGCCGTACACGTCGTCGGCGAGTTCGGTGACGGACGCGGCCCGTCCGCCGCGCAGCGCCAGCGCGGCCAGCAGCGCGCGCAGCCGGGCGCCGCCGAGGGGGAGGGGGGTGCCGTCGGACCGAAGGGCCTCGGTGGTGCCGAGGATGAGATACCGCACCGGCCCATTGTGTCCGGTGGCCCGGACCCGCGCCTCGGGGTTTACCCGGACCTCGGAAGGCCGAGGTGTCGAGCGCGAAGCCGAGCGGGTGTGGCAGCGGGACGACCGTCCCCAGCTTGTGGACGGACTGGTGGTCGCAGTCGTCGCCCGCGGGCCCGGAGCAGACGACGGCCTCGGCGGCCTCGCGGTCGATGAGGAGGTAGACGGGGATGCCCCCGCGCGCATACGCCCGGATCTTCAGCCCGACCCGGTCCGGAGCGCGTCCACTCGAACGAGCGTGCTGTGACGTCTCGTCCTGCGGTCGCGCCGCCCCTCACGCCGGAAGCGACCTCGTCGCGGGGATCAGCGGGCCCTGGACCGCGCGGTGGGCGCGGGGTTCCGTCGTGCTGGTCCAGCAGGAGCCGCGGCGGGCGAGGAGGCGGCGGAGCCAGAGCTCGGTGGAGACGAGGTCGGCGAGGCCGTCGAGAGGGACGGGCTCGCCGTCGGCGGCGGCGCGCAGCGCGCCGCGGACGACGCGGGCCTCGATGAGGCCGGCGTCGGCGAGGAGCGGCGCGTCGAAGAGGGCGACGAGGTGGGGGAGGGCGGCCCGGAGGCCCGCGCGGGTGGCGGCGGCGGGCACGGCCGGGTGGGGGGCGCCCCAGCCCGCCGGGAGGTCGTGGATACCGGCGCCGGAGAGGACGGTCCGCAGCACGCCGGCGCGGGCGTCGGGCTGGACCCGGAGCGATTCGGGGAGCTCCCGGCAGGCCCGTACGACCTGGTTGTCGAGGAAGGGGGCGTGCAGCCGCTGGCCGCGGATCTCCGCGGCCTGCTCCAGGACCCGGTGGTCGGCGGCGGCCCGGGCGAGGGCGGCACGCGCGCGTGCCTCGCCCGGGCGCTGGACGGAGGTGGGGAGGGTCGCCGCCCGGTTCAGACGAACCGATACCTCGGCCAGTGCCTCCCCCGTCAGCCACCGTGCCGCGGGACCCGGCCGCGACCAGGCGAGGGCGGACAGCGACGCCTCCAGGGGGCCGAAGCCGTCCGGGGCCGTGCGGTTCGCCTCCAGGACGCGCCGGGCCGCCGCCTCGAGCCCCGTCCGGTAGGGGGTACGGGCCAGCTTCCGCGCCGCCCGGTACACGGTCAGCGGCACCAGGAAGGCACCCGCGGACGGCCCCGACGCCTTGGCCAGCGCCGTCACGGGACGCACCAGGGAGCGGCGCCTGCGGTCCATGAGGAGGTCGGCGAGGCGCGCCGGGTGCGCGTCCAGGACCTGCTTGGCGCCCATGCCCGTGAAGTGGTCGGCGCTGCCGCCCGCGAGCCGCCGCCGGTGCCGTTCGGCCGTGACGAGCGAGGGCCCCGGCTCGTCGGTGAGCGGCCCGTCCAGGGCGGCGTACGGGAGCGCCTCCTCGCCGGCGGCCACGACGACGTGGTGCAGGCGCGGGTCCGCCGCGAGCTCCCGGGCCCGCTTCAGCTCCTCCTCGCGCCCCGAACCGTCCCGGGTGGCCAGGTCGTTGAAGGTGACGGCCAGCAGCCGCTCCCCCGCGCCCGCGCCGTGCCCGATGATCGTGCCCGGCACCCCCGGGAGCCCGGCCGCCAGGAGGGCGAGGGTGCCGGAGGCGCTGCCGCCCGAGAGGTCGGCGCCGATGCCGGGGGCCGGGCCCGCGCCCCGGGCCGCGCGCCGGTCGGCGGGCCCCATGCCGGGGACGGGGCCGGGGTCGGGAAGCGGGACCTCGGGCGCGTGCCGGGGGGCGGTGAGCCGGGCCCGTACGGCTTCGACGAGGGCGTCCCGCACCCCTTCGACGGCCTGCCGGGGGTCGGCCTCGGCCGCGGCGACCGCGAGCGAGGCGACCTGTTCGTACCCGGCGATCTCCCGCGCGCCCTCCCGCAGGATCAGCGCGTGGCCCGGGGGCACGCGCCGGACGCCCTCGTACGGGGTGGAGTCGCGCAGCGCCTCCGGGGTCTCGGGGCAGGCGAGCAGAGCGGCCAGGTGACCGATGTCGAGCTGGGCCTCGACGAGGTCGGCCAGCGGCAGGGCGGCGGTGGCGAACGCGGTGCCGCCGGCCCACGGGGTGTGGAACACCGGCCGGGCGCCCGCGAGGTCACCGGTGACGGTGACGCGACGGCCCGCCGTGACGACGGCCGTGTAGCTGCCGGGCCATGCGGTGAGGTGCCGCAACGCGCCCCCGCGCGCGGTGAGCAGGCCGATCCGCAGTTCCTCGTCGCTCGCGGCGCAACAGCCGAGCACGGCGAGGCGGGTGTGGTCGTCGACGGCCACCACGCGCACCTCGTCGGGCCGCCAGTCGCCGACCGCCCACAGCGGATCGGGGCCGTTCCAGAGGAGTTGTGCGCCCACGGGCTGCACCGTGCGCCCCTCGGCCGCCCGCTCGGAGCCGTAGTCGGAGGAGGAAGAGGAGAAGTCGGAGCCGTGACCGGGAGACCAGCCGGCGCCGTGGCCTCCGGAGCCGGTGCCGTGGCCCCCGGAGCCGTATCCGCTGTTCACCGCTCCCGCCCGGGTCCCGGCGGTCGTGGCGACGTTCGCGGCGACACTGCTCCAGCCCACCAGCCATCGCATCGGCGCCTCCACATCCGTTTCGGTGGGAGACATGCTGCCACGACAACGGCGCACGGGGCGGGGTCCGGGTGCACGCGCGCGAAAGGTGAATGCGCCCCTGGCATGGGCCAGTTGAAAGCCGGCGGCACACCGGCGTCATTCGGCCAAATATCGACCGCCCCCGATGGGTTTGAAACACGTCCGGGTGGTCCGGCTCCTCACCGGCCACCGGCAGCCCGGGAGGCGCTCCCGCCTCCCGGCACCGTCCGCCGCCCGCGGGGAATGGGGCGGCGATATCCCCCAGCCCACTGGTCCGGGACACCGTTCCCGGCCGAGCGGGCCGACCCACGCGGTTCTCATGGAAGCGCTCCCCCACCGGCCGGACGAGAGCGCACGGCCGGGCGCACGGCCACACGACGGGAGCACGAGCCGGCCCGGCGGACGCCTCCGACGACCGGTCACACAACAATCTCGCCATACGGAACACCGCCCCTTAACGGTAGGGATGCGGCGAACTACGCTGTGTTTACGAATGCCGCACGCCTATGCCCGGCGTCGTGGCGGCCGTCTGGGTGGTCGAGGGGTGGCGTCATGTCCAGGGAGCAACGCGGGCCGAACGAAAAGCTCGGCACGGTTCTCGCCCTCGCGGGAATCAGCAACGCCGGGCTCGCCCGGCGCGTCAACGACCTCGGTGCGCAACGGGGTCTGACACTTCGATACGACAAGACCTCGGTCGCGCGCTGGGTGTCGAAGGGCATGGTGCCGCAGGGCGCCGCCCCGCACCTGATCGCCGCGGCGATCGGGCAGAAGCTCGGCCGGCCCGTGCCGCTGCACGAGATCGGGCTCGCGGACGCCGACCCGGCGCCCGAGGTCGGGCTCGCCTTCCCCCGCGACGTGGGCGAGGCGGTCCGCTCCGCCACCGACCTGTACCGGCTGGATCTCGCCGGGCGCCGGGCGGGCGGCGGCATCTGGCAGTCGCTGGCCGGATCGTTCGCGGTCAGCGCCTACGCGACCCCGACGTCCCGCTGGCTGATCACCCCCGCCGACCCGTCGGTCGAGCGCGAGGCGCCGCGCCCCGGTGCGGGCGTCACCGCCACGGCGGCCACGGAGCACGCGCGCGTGGGGCACAGCGACGTCGCCAAGCTCCGCGAGGCCGCCGAGGACGCACGGCGCTGGGACTCCAAGTACGGCGGCGGGGACTGGCGCTCCTCCATGGTCCCCGAGTGCTTACGCGTGGACGCCGCTCCGCTGCTGCTCGGCTCGTACTCGGACGAGGTCGGCCGGGCCCTGTTCGGCGCGACCGCCGAGCTGACCCGCCTGGCCGGCTGGATGGCCTTCGACACCGGGCAGCAGGAGGCCGCCCAGCGCTATTACATCCAGGCCCTGCGGCTCGCCCGCGCCGCCGCCGACGTGCCCCTCGGCGGGTACGTCCTGGCCTCCATGTCGCTCCAGGCCACCTACCGGGGCTTCGCCGACGAGGGCGTCGACCTCGCCCAGGCCGCCCTGGAACGCAACCGGGGCCTCGCCACCGCCCGCACCATGTCCTTCTTCCGGCTCGTCGAGGCCCGGGCGCACGCCAAGGCCGGCGACGGGGTCGCCGCCGCGGCCGCGCTCAAGTCCGCCGAGGGCTGGCTGGAGCGGTCCCGGGCGGGCGACGCCGACCCGACCTGGCTCGGCTTCTACTCGTACGACCGGTTCTGCGCCGACGCCGCCGAGTGCTACCGGGACCTGAAGGCGCCCCGCGAGGTGCGCCGCTTCACCGAGCAGGCGCTCTCCCGGCCCACCGAGGAGTTCGTCCGCTCGCACGGGCTGCGGCTGGTCGTCTCGGCCGTCGCCGAGCTGGAGTCGGGCAACCTGGACGCGGCGTGCGCGGCGGGCACGCGCGCGGTGGAGGTGGCGGGGCGGATCTCGTCGGCACGGACCACGGAGTACGTGCGGGACCTGCTCCACCGGCTGGAACCGTACGGGGACGAGCCCCGCGTCATGGAGCTGCGGGAGCGCGCCCGGCCGCTCCTCGTCACTCCGGCGTGACACGCGTCCCACGACGTGAGCGTTTAGCGGCGTTGTCAGTGGGCCAGTGCACTATCGGGGGTGGGAGGTGGCGCTGGTGTTTGACTGTGACGTGCTGGTGATCGGCGGCGGGATCGTCGGGTTGTCGACGGCGTACGCGCTGACGCGTGCCGCTCCCGGCACGCGGGTCACGGTCCTGGAGAAGGAGCACGCCCTCGCGCGCCACCAGACCGGGCGCAACAGCGGGGTGATCCACAGCGGGATCTACTACCGCCCCGGCTCGCTCAAGGCCCGGTTCGCCGTCGAAGGCGCGGCCGAAATGGTCAAGTTCTGTGCAGAATGGGGCATTCCGCACGAGGTGACGGGGAAGCTGATCGTCGCCACCACGCGCGAGGAGCTGCCCCGGCTGCACGCCCTGGTGCAGCGCGGCCGGGAGAACGGCATCCCGGTGCGCGAGCTCGGCCCGACCCAGATCAGCGAGTACGAGCCCCGGGTGCGGGGCCTCGCCGCGATCCACGTCGGCACGACCGGCATCTGCGACTACGGCGCCGTGTCGCAGCGGCTCGCCGAGTCCTCCGGCGCCCGCATCCTGTACGGCGCGGAGGTCACCGTCATCGACCGGCGGCCCTGGGGCGTCGCCGTGCGGACGGCCGACGGCCGCGTGGTGCGGGCGCGGGTCCTGGTGAACTGCGCGGGGCTCCACTGCGACCGGATCGCCCGGCTCGCCGGCGACGACCCGGGCATGCGGATCGTCCCCTTCCGTGGGGAGTACTACGAGCTCACCGACCCCTCGCTCGTCCGGGGCCTGGTCTATCCCGTGCCGGACCCCGCCTTCCCCTTCCTCGGCGTCCACCTCACCCGGGGCATCGACGGCGGCGTCCACGTCGGACCGAACGCGGTCCCGGCACTGGCCCGCGAGGGATACGGCTGGTCCGTCGTCCGCCCCCGCGAACTGGCCTCCACCCTCGCCTGGCCCGGCTCCTGGTCCATCGCCCGCGCCCACTGGCGCTACGGCGCCGGCGAACTGCACCGCTCCCTCTCGAAGCGGGCCTTCACCGAGGCGGTCCGGCGGATGCTGCCGGTCGTCGAGGAGTCCGACCTGCGACGGGCGGCGCCCGGCGTGCGGGCCCAGGCGGTCCTGCGGGACGGCACCCTCGTCGACGACTTCCTCATCCGCGAGGCGGCCCGCACGGTCCACGTCCTCAACGCGCCCTCGCCGGCGGCGACGGCCTCCCTGCCCATCGGCCGCGAGGTGGCGGGCCGCGCCCTGGCCCTGCTGTGACCCCGCGCACGGAGGCGGGCCGGGCGGAGGCCCGGCCCGGGGCGGCGCCGTAGAATCGACGGCATTGTGTCTGAGCAGCCTGAGATGAACACCCAGCCCACCCCCGCCCCCGCCCAGCCCGTCGCGCGGCGGGGAAGCCGGATGTTCGCCCCCGGTGAAGGGCCGCTGCCCGACCCGGCCGGGGCGCATCACGAGCGGCGGATCCGGAGTTTCCAGCCGCGCCGCAGCCGCGTCACGTACGGCCAGGCGGAGGCGATGCTGAAGAGGTGGCCCGACTGGGGCCTCGACATCGACGGCAAGGGCGTCCTCGACCTGGACGAGATGTTCGGCGGACTGCCGGTCGTCCTGGAGATCGGCTTCGGCATGGGCGAGGCGACCGCGCAGATGGCGGCCGCCGACCCCGGCACCGGCATCCTCGCGGTCGACGTGCACACCCCGGGCCAGGGCAACCTGCTCGGGCTCGCCGACCGCAACGGCCTGACCAACGTCCGGGTCGCCAACGGCGACGCGATCATCCTGCTCCGCGAGATGCTGGCGACGGACTCCCTCGACGGCTGCCGGGTCTACTTCCCCGACCCCTGGCCCAAGGCCCGCCACCACAAGCGGCGGCTGATCCAGCCCGAGTTCCTCAGCCTCCTCGCGACCCGGCTCAAGCCCGGCGGCGTGCTGCACTGCGCCACCGACTGGGAGTCGTACGCCGAGCAGATGCTGGAGGTCCTCTCCGCGCACCCCGACTTCGAGAACACGCGGGCGGACGGCGGCTTCGCACCCCGCCCCGACTTCCGTCCCGTCACGCGCTTCGAGGGCCAGGGCCTGGACAAGGGCCACGTCGTGCACGACCTGCTCTTCCGCAGGGCCCCGCGCGGGTAATCCCTCGCCCGGTGTCGGTGGGGGTCGTTAGGGTCGCTCACGTGTCGAACCACGCCCCCGCCGACCGGCCCCCCGAGGACACCGCGCCCGTCCCGCACCGGGACACCGACGAGCCTGCCTTCCCGGCCGCCGCCGACCGGTCCCAGTGGCGCTACCGGCCCCGCCGCGCGTTCTGGCGCAGCCGCCTGGTGCGGGCGATCACCGTCGTCGTCCTGCTGGCCCTCTGCGCCCTGGTCATCCTGGCGCTGGTCCGCGAGCAGACCGGCACCCAGGGCTTCCTCGTCGGCCTGGGCCTCGCGGTGTTTCCCGTACCGCTGCTCATGGCCGCGTTCCGCTGGCTCGACCGGGTCGAGCCCGGTCCCTGGAAGAACCTGCTCTTCGCCTTCGCCTGGGGCGCCTTCGCCGCCGCGCTCGTCGCGATCCTCGCCAACTCCTTCGCGGTCCGCTGGATCGCGACGGCCACCGCCGATCCGGACTCGGCCGACACCCTCGGGGCCACCGTGATCGCCCCGGTGGTGGAGGAGAGCGCGAAGGCGGCCGCGATCCTGCTGCTCTTCCTCTTCCGCCGGCGGCACTTCGGCGGGCTCGTCGACGGGGTTGTCTTCGCCGGCTTCACCGCGACCGGCTTCGCCTTCACCGAGAACATCCTCTATCTCGGCAACGCCTTCGGCGAGGACCAGGAGTTCGGCTCCTCCGGCATCGGCATGGTGACCGCCGGGACGTTCTTCGTCCGGATCGTGATGTCGCCGTTCGCGCATCCGCTGTTCACCGTGCTCACCGGCATCGGCTTCGGGTTCGCCGCGCTCGCCCCGCGCGACAGACGGCTCCGCCGGGTGCTGCTGCCGCTCGCCGGACTGCTGCTCGCCATGGGGCTGCACGCCGCCTGGAACGGCTCGGCCACCTTCGGCGGCCCGTGGGCGTTCTTCGCGGTGTACGGGGCCCTCATGGTCCCGGCCTTCGGTCTGCTGACCTGGCTCGCCGTCTGGAGCCGGCAGCGCGAACTGCGCACGATATCCGGCGAGCTCCCGGCGTACGCGGCGGCCGGCTGGCTCTCCCCCGCCGAGCCGCTCGCGCTCTCCTCGATGCGCGCCCGCCGGCTGGCCCGGACGTCCGCCGGCCGGACGTACGGCCCGGCGGCGGCGCGGGCCGTCGGCGAGTACGAGTCCTTCGCGACGACCCTCGCGTTCCTCCGGGACCGGGCCCGGCGCGGCACGGCCGGACCGGACTTCCCGGCCCGCGAGCAGGAACTGCTGCACCACCTGTGGCAGCGCCGCCAGGTCGCCTCGCCGGCGCTGACGTACGCGGCACGGGCGACGGGCCGGGTGTGGGCGCCGCCGCAGTACCTGGACTACGGCGGCTACAACCCGTACCGGAGCTAGGGGTGTCGAGGGGTGTCGTGCCGATCGGGCCGGATCAGGGAGCGGCGTCGCGGGACACCCGCTGGCCGGCGGACGCCTCGGTGAGCAGGGTCAGCTCGGCCTCGGTGAGCGTGAGGCCGGCGGACGCGACCAGCGCCGGGAGCTGTTCGACCGTACGGGCCGAGGCGATGGGCGCGGCGACGGTGGGCCGGGAGGCGAGCCAGGCGAGGGCGACGGTGGCGAGCTCCGCCCCGTGCGCCTCGGCGACCGTGTCGAGCGCGGAGAGGACGGCCCGGCCCCGCTCGGTGTCGAGGTGGCCGCCGGCTCCGGCGGCGCGGACGCTGTCGACGGTGGCGCCGGGGCGGTACTTGCCGGTGAGGAATCCGGAGGCGAGGCCGTAGTAGGGGACGGCGGCGAGACCGGCCCGCTCGGCGGTCTCCAGGAGCGGGCCCTCGTAGGTCTCGCGGGAGACCAGGTTGTAGTGCGGCTGGAGGGCGACGTAGCGGGTGAGGCCCTCGGCCTCGGCGAAGTCGAGGGAGGCGCGCAGCCGCTCCGGGGAGATGTTGGAGGCGGCGACGGCGCGCACCTTGCCGTCCTTCACCAGCTGGTCGAGGGCGGTGACGATCTCCTCGACCGGCACGGACTCGTCGTCGAAGTGCGTGTAGTAGAGGTCGATGTGTTCGGTGCCGAGGCGGCGCAGCGACTCCTCGGCGGCGCCCTTGATGGTGGTGGCGGAGAGCCCCTTGAAGTGGGGGTGGGCGCCGACCTTGGTGGCGACGACGATGTCGGCGCGGTTGCCCCGGGAGGCGAGCCAGCGGCCGATGACGGTCTCGGACTCGCCGCCCTCGTTGCCCTCGGCCCAGGCGGAGTAGACGTCGGCGGAGTCGACGAAGTTGCCGCCCGCGGCGGCGTAGGCGTCGAGGACGGCGAAGGACTGTGCCTCGTCGGCGGTCCAGCCGAAGACGTTGCCGCCCAGGGCGAGCGGGAAGACGTGCAGGTCGGAGCTGCCCAGCGGGCGGAGAGTGGTCATGGGTGGATCAACCGCTCCGGCCGCCGGGCCTATTCCGCTTCGGTCAGAGCGACAGGCCCTTGGAGCGGAGCCACTGCGCCGGGTCGATGCCGTCGCCGCCCGGGGTGTGGACCTCCATGTGGAGGTGGGCGCCGGTGACGTTGCCGGTGGCGCCGACGCGGCCGATGGTCTCGCCGGTGCCCACCGTCTGGCCCGCGGAGACCGTCATCGACGAGAGGTGGCAGTACCAGACCTCGGTGCCGTCCCCCAGCTCCAGGACGATCCGGTAGCCGTAGGAGCCGGACCAGCCGGCCGACTTGACTGTGGCGCCGTGGACCGCCTTGAGCGGGGTGCCCGTGGGCGCGGCGAAGTCGAGGCCGGTGTGGTAGCCGGAGGACCACATCGAGCCGGACTGCATGTAGGAGGCGGTGAGGGTGTACGAGGAGAGGGGCAGCGAGTAGCTCGCGGCGAGCTTCGCGAGGCGCTCGGCCTCGGCCTTCGCAGCGGCTTCCGCCTCCGCCTTCGCCTTCGCTTCCGCCTCGGCCTTCGCCTTGGCCTCGGCGGCCGCCTTGGCCGCCGCGTCGGCCTTGGCCGCGGCTTCCGCCGCCGCCTTCTCGGCCGCCGCCTCTTCCGCCGCCGCCTTGTCGGCGGCGTCGGCGGACGCCTGCTGCTGCTCGGCCTGCTGGAGGATGCGGGCGCGCAGGGCCTCGCCCGCGTCGCCGGCGCCGGTCGCGGTCTTCGCGGCCTGGTCGTCCTGGCCGGTCCGCTCGTCGGTGGTGGTGTACGTGGCGGCGGTGAGCGGGTTGGGGTTGGCGCGGGCCGCGCTGACCGGCTCGGGGTCCTCGTCGGGGAGGAGGTCGCCGACGCCGGGGAGGTCGTGGGCGTCCGGCAGGCCGAGGTCGGGAAGGTCGGGGAGCGAGATCGCGACCGGGGGCTTCTCCTGCGCGGTGGCGAGGCCGCCCGCGCCGACCGCGGCGATCACGCCGACGCCGAGGACGGTGGAGGAACGGGCGAAGTTGGAGCGCTGCTTGACGACCCGGTGCCGGCCGCCGGAGCGGCTCTCGGCGCGGAGGGAACCCTCGGTGGGGTTCCATTCGGTGTCCGGGGCGGCGGGACCCGCACCGCCACCGAAGGCATCGAAGGGGGCTTCGGGTGCGGGGGTGTTGGACGCCACGGAGGGGCGCTCCTTTCCTTCCTTCTCGCCTACCGGGTTAGCTGACGGGTTCGGAGCAGGAAGGTCTCCTACGGACACGGTCGCACAGGTGCGAAAGGCCCGATTCACCCCAAGTGGTGGTTCCCCGGTTCCCTTTCAGGATTCGGCGCGTGCGCACGGTGCCGCCTCTTGCGACGGCTGGGACGACCGCGCTGCGTTATCGAACGTTAATAGACAGGGGGTCCCGATTCCAAGCTGTTCCTCTTGATCGTTCATTGAATTGGGGGAGAATAGACCGAGTTGACCCCCCTTCAGAACGAGATCACCAAACCCTCTCGATCTGACGTTATGTCAATTGTTATCACAGGGACACCTCTCGACTACGCCTGGTGACCGGGCCCTCCCGGCGGCACCACCGGCATGGTCCGGCGCCGCTGCGGCTGCCCCGTCGCGGGCCGGCTCACCGCGAGCAGCGCCATGTCGTCCGTCGCCCCTCCGCCGGTGTGCAGCCGTACGTCGTCCACCAGCGCGTCGAGCAGTTCCTCCGGCCCCGGGAAGATCCGGCCGGCGAGCCGCTCCGCGGGGTCGTAGAAGACGCCCTCCGCGTTCCGCGCCTCCGACAGGCCGTCGGTGTAGAACAGCAGCGTCGCGCCCGGCGGGTAGGGCCGCGCCTCGGCCCGGTCCGGCCACACCGCCAGGTCCCCCATGCCGAGCGGCAGCGCCGCCTCCGACGGCTCCAGCAGGTCCAGCCGCCCGTCCGTGAACAGCATCAGCGGGGGCGGGTGGCCTCGGTTCACGACCCGGACGAACCCGTCGAACGTACCGCTGCCGTCGGCACGCGGGATCTCGGCGAGGACCGCGGTGGTGAACCCCTCGAAGGCGTCGAGTCCGTGGCGGCGGGTGCCCTCCCGGGCCAGCGCCCGTTCGAGGCGCTGCGCCACGCCCTCCAAGGTCCGCTCCTGCTCGGCCGCCTCCCGGAACGCCCCGATGACGACGGCGACGGCCTCGACCGCCTCCAGCCCCTTGCCGCGGACGTCCCCGACCACCAGCCGCACCCCGTGCGGGGTGTCCTGGACGGCGAACAGGTCGCCGCCGATGAACGCGTCCGCCTGCGCGGCCTCGTACCGCGCCGCGCACTGGACCCCGCCGATCCGCTCGGTCGGCATCGGCAGCACCGCCTTCTGCGCGGTCTCCGCGATGACCCGTGCCGAGGCGAGCCGTTCGCCGCTGCGCCGCACCACCCGGTTGATGAGGAGGGCCAGCGCCGAGACGGTGACGACGGTCAGGGTCTCGGTCAGCCCCGGGATGTCGCTCGCGGTGTCGTTGTAGAGGTGCAGCCCGACGGAGGCGAGGGCGGCGGCGAGTCCGGTCAGCAGCGTGGTGAGCATGGAGAAGAACGGCGCGGCGATCAGCGGGGCGGCGGAGAACAGCGGGGCCGCCGTGTACGCGGGCGGGGTCAGCACGTCGAAGACGACACCGCCCGCGATGACCAGCGGCGGCAGGGCCCGGATGAACCGCCGGGCACCGCCGTAGGCACGGCGGTCCGCGCCGCGCCGCCCGCCGCCCGCCGCTCCTAGGGGGTGCCCCACCTGTGCTCTCCTGCCCGGTCCGCCCGGCCGCGGTCCGCACCGCGCCATCCCAGGGTGGCCGCCGCCGCACCGGGCGGCGACTCCCGTGCGGCCGACTGGCGTAGCCCGGCCGGGCGGGCGACCCGGCGGACAAACGACCCGGGCAGCCGGGCGGACAGGCGGCCCGACGAACAAGCGGGGGCGACCCGGCGGCCGCTCGGGCCGCTTCCTCAGTCCCCGGCCGCCGCGGCGAGCCGCCCGCCCCGGGCCAGCAGGGCCATGGCCGCCGCGCACACCAGGCCCACGGCGCACAGGGCGAACCACGGCACCGCCGACCAGCCGGTCACGTCGAGCAGCGCGCCCGTCCCCAGGTTCCCGAGGGTGATCCCGACCCCGCACACGGTGTTGTAGAGCCCGTAGTGGGTGGCCACCCAGCGCCCCCGGGACAGGGCGACGACGGTGTCCATCTCGTACGGGTAGAGCACCGCGTTCGCGACGGCCAGCACGGCCGCGCACAGCAGGAGCCCGGCCGCGCCCCGGCCCAGCGTCGCCGGGGCCAGGAAGGCCACGCCCATCAGGCCGAGCCCGAGGACGAGACAGCGCTCCCGGCTCAGCCGGCGCCGGCACCAGGCCGTGATCCGCAGCTGGCCGGCGAGCGCGACCAGCGCCGAGACGACGAACAGCGCCGTCGTCAGCGCCGTTCCGTCCGCCGCGAGCGGCAGCGCCAGGTAGACCTGGAAGGACAGGACGTACGAGCCCGTCATGGCGAGCGAGAAGAACCAGAAGGTGCGGTGGGACAGGACCGTGCGGAACTGCCCCCGCGCCTCCGCTTCCCGGCCCGGCGCCCCGGCCCGTACGGGAAGGTGCCGCAGCTGGACGAACGTCAGGCCGGCGAACAGCAGCGCCGCCACCGTGCACGTCAGCCGGAACGACACCCCCGTCAGGGCCACCCCGACGAGCGGCCCGAGCAGGATGCCCGCCTGGTAGTACACGTTGAACAGCGCGAAGGCGTCCACCCGCCGCTCCTCACCGGCCTCCGCCGCGAGGCAGGCCCGTACGGCGGGGTTGAACAGCGCCCCCGCGAGCCCGGTCGCCAGCGAGGCGGCGATCAGCATCGGCAGCGACTGCGCGAACGCCAGCGCCCCGAAGCCGACCGTCCGCAGCGCGCAGCCGGCCACGATGAGCGGCTTGAAGCCCAGCCGGTCGGCGAGCGCCCCGCCGACGAGGAACATGCCCTGCTGGGACAGATTGCGGGCGCCCAGGACCAGACCGACCGCCCACGCCGCCATCCCGAGACCGTCCGCGAGGTGCGCGGCCAGGTACGGCATCAGCATGTAGAAGCCGAGGTTGATGGTCAGCTGGTTGACGAAGAGCAGCCGCACGGCGGGCGGGAAGGTACGGCTCTGCCGCCAGACGCCCCCCTTGGCGGGAGGCGCCGTGCTCGTGGCGGTCAACGGACCCGCTCCAGCGCCTTGCGGGTCCAGCCGTCCACGCGCGCACCGGGCTCGTACACGACCGGGTCCTCGCGCACCGGCCCGTCGAGGAGGCCGTGCGCCGCGCAGAACTCGTCGTTGAAGACGGTGTCGAAGTACCGCTGCGGCCCGTCGGGGAAGACCGCCGCGATCCGGGTGCCCCGGGGCCGGGTCCTGGCCAGCCAGCCGGCGACCAGCGCGACCGCCCCCACGCTCCAGCCGCCCGTCGCGAACTGGCGGGCGGCCAGCCGGCGGGCCGACCGCACCGCCTCCGCGGGCCCCACCCAGTGGACCTCGTCGAAGGCGCCGTGGTCGACGTTCGCCGGGTGGATGGAGGAGCCGAGGCCGCGCATCAGCCGCTCCCCGGCGGGCAGGCCGAAGACGGTGGAGCCGACGGAGTCCACGCCGACGAGTTCCAGGGCGGGGCTGCCGGTGGCGCGCAGGGCCCGGGAGATCCCGGCCGAGTGGCCGCCGGTGCCGACCGCGCAGACCAGCACGTCGATCCGGTCGAGCTGCCCGGAGAGTTCGGCGGCGAGCCCGGCGTAGGCGTCGGGGTTGTCGGGGTTCCCGTACTGGTCGGGCCACCAGGCCCCGTCCAGGCCCACCAGCAGCTCGGCGACCCGGTCCATCCGGGCCTGCTGCCAGCCGCCGAGCGGGCTCGGCTCGGTCACGACGTGGACCCGGGCGCCGTGGGCGACGAGCATCCGCTCGACCATCGGTTCGAGGCCGGGATCGGTGACGACGTGCACCGGATGCCCGTGGAGGACGCCGGCGAGCGCCAGGCCGAGACCAAGGGTCCCGGAGGTCGACTCGACGATGGGGGCGCCGGGCCGCAGCTCGCCGCGGCGGCGGGCCTGCTCGACCATGTAGAGGGCCGCGCGGTCCTTGATGCCGCCGAAGTTGAAGCCTTCGAGCTTGGCCCAGTAGCCGTCGTCCGTCCGGACGACGGGGGTGTTGCCGACGGTCTGCCCGCCGACGGGCAGCGGCAGGGTGTTGCCGAGGAGCAGGTCGCTCATGGGGGATACGTCCTTGAGGTGGTACGCCGAAGGGAGCCTGGTCACGCGAGGGCGGGACCCGGCTCAGTTCCGGTCCACTCCGAGGGCGATCAGCAGACGGCCCGGCTCGGGGCCGGGTCCCGCCCGGCCCCGGACGCAGCGCGCGCGGGGATCGGTGCGGAGGTCCGCCGTGTACGACAGGGGTACGGCTCCGCCGGCGTCCGGCGCTCCGGTCTGCGGGGCGGCTGCCTGCGCGGGGAGATGGGCGTCGAAGGACCATGCGTCCCCGGACCGCTCGCAGCCGTGCGGAAGCGCGGGGGCGGAGACGGTCGCCGTGCCGGTGGCCGGCAGCGCGTGCCCGTGGGAACCGTGGCAGACGCTCACGAGGAGGGCGAGGAGCGCGAGCAGGACGAGCACGGCGGGCGCCCGCCGGCTCACATCGCTCACACGCTCGTCACTCATGGTGCGCGTGACACTACGGTGGGGTGCGGTGCGCCCGCAAAGAGGCGGGCGCCGTTTCGGCCACCGTTTACTTCAGGCGGTACCGCCCGCGATCGGAGACGTCCCGCCGGGACACCCCCCGGACATCCCCTAGAGGTTCCGCTCGGCGTAGACCTTCATCGCGTCCCGGACGAGGACCGCGGTGCCCTCGCCGTGCTTGTCGTAGTTCGCGGTGAAGCGCGGGTCGTCGACGTACATCCGGCCGAGCCCGATCACGTAGTCCCGGCTCGGGGTCGTGGTCGCCGACAGCCAGGCGACCTGGCGCCGCGCGATGGCCTGCACCTCCTCGCTGTCGGCGGCCAGACCGTCCCGGGCCGCCTGCCCGAAGTCACGGGCGATGCCGGCCTGTTCGTCCATGAACGCCTTCCGCTGCCCGGCGTCGAGCGAGCGCCACCAGCGGTCGCCCTTCTCGTACGCCTCGCGGCCCCAGCGCTCGGTGACCTCCTGCTCGTACGTCGCGTGGTCGAAGCCGTCGAACACTTCCTCGGCCATGAGCTCTTCTCCCTTCTCGGTCTTGTGGAGAGTGGTCCGCACCGACGCGATCTGGCGTCCGATGCGCTCGCGCTCCTGCTCCAGGAGGACGAGATGCGTCCGCAGGGCGGCGGAGGTGTCCCGCTGGCCCGCGAGGACCTCGGCGATGGCGGGCAGCGAGAGCCCCAGCTCGCGCAGCAGCAGGATGCGCTGCAGCCGTACCAGCGCCTCCTGGTCGTAGTACCGGTAACCGTTCGCGCCGATCCGGCTCGGCTCCAGCAGTCCGCGCTCTCCGTAGTGCCGGAGCGTGCGGCTGGTGGTGCCGGCCTTCCTGGCGATCTCCTGGATCGACCACTCCATGCCGAGAACGCTAGAACTTGACGCTGCGGCAAGGTCAAGCGAGACCGCCGACCGGCGGAACCCCCGGAAACGACGAAGACCCGGATCCACAAGGATCCGGGCCTTCGTTGCTACTGAGTAGCGGGGACAGGATTTGAACCTGCGACCTCTGGGTTATGAGCCCAGCGAGCTACCGAGCTGCTCCACCCCGCGTCGGTAAACCTGACTCTACGCTACGACCGGGGCGATCACGAAATCGGTTTCCTCAGCACCCGCAGTCGTCGGAGTCGACCGGCGCCGTCAGCGGGTCCGCGGCCTTCTCCGCGGGGCCCTCCCAGGTCTCGTACGCGAAGCCCTCGCGCACCCAGTACTCGAAGCCGCCGAGCATCTCCTTGACCTGGAAGCCCAGCTCCGCGAGGGCCAGCGCGGCGCGCGTGGCCCCGTTGCAGCCGGGGCCCCAGCAGTACGTGACGACCGGCACGGACCGGTCGAGGAGCTGCTCGGCCTGCTCGGGGACGAGCGCCGTCGGCAGGTGGATCGCACCGGGGACGTGCCCCTGGTCCCAGGAGGCGGTCGAGCGCGAGTCGATCACCACGAAGCCCGGGTCGGTGCCGTCGGCGGCGGCGGTCGCGAGCGCGGAGGCCACGTCGGACACGTCGGCGTGGAAGGCGAGGCTCGCGGAGAAGTAGGCGGCAGCGGCGGCCGGAGAGGCCGGCGGGGTGCGGAGAACGGGGTTGGCCTGCGTCGTTGTCGTCGTCATGATGATCAATCTACGAACAACGACCACCGGGATGAAGTACGGATCCACGGCGGTCCGGGACTTCGGCCGGGGAATCACGGGCGTTGCCCACGAGACGGCGGGGATCTCACGTACCGGGACCACACGACCCACCCGGACCCCGCCCGCTCGTGTCACATGGACAGGGTTTCATCCGTCATGACGGCATGACGGGACGCGAAGGGGGAGATCGACAAGTGGACGCCGACAAGGAACTTCTGGCCCGGCGCTTCGAGGCCGACCGGAACCATCTGCGGGCGGTGGCCTACCGGATGCTGGGCTCGCTGAGCGAGGCCGAGGACGCCGTGCAGGAAGCCTGGTTCAAACTCAGCCGCGCCGACGTCAGCGAGGTGGAGAACCTCAGCGGCTGGCTGACCACCGTCGTCGGCCGCGTCTGTCTCGACATGCTGCGCTCGCGCGGCTCGCGCCGCGAGGACCCGCTGGAGTACTACCTCCCCGACCCGGTGGTCCGGGTCGCCGACACCACCGACCCGGAGCACGCCGCCGAACTCACCGAGTCCGTCGGCCTCGCCCTCCTGGTCGTCCTGGAGACGCTGTCGCCGGCCGAACGCCTCGCGTTCGTGCTCCACGACATGTTCGCCGTCTCCTTCGACGAGATCGCGCAGATCGTGGACCGCACCCCGGCCGCGACCCGCCAGCTCGCCAGCCGCGCCCGCCGCCGCGTGCAGGACGCCTCCCCCGCCCCCGGGCCCGACGCCCGGCGGCAGCGGGAGATCGCCGACGCCTTCCTCGCCGCCGCCAACGGCGGCGACTTCGAGGGACTGCTCGCGGTCCTCGACCCCGACGTGGTGCTGCGCGCGGACGGCGGCCGGATCCTCGCCGGCTCGTCCAAGCTGGTGCGGGGCGCCGAGGCCGTCATCTCGCAGGCCCTCATGTACGCCAAGTTCCGGCAGGCGGCGCTGCCCATCGTCGTCAACGGCGCGCCCGCGTTCCTCTCGGTCGTCGAGGGACGCCCGGCCGCGCTCATGTCCTTCACCATCGCCGGCGACCGCATCGTCGGCCTCCAGGTCCTGGCCGACCCCGAGCGGCTCGCCGGCCTCGGCTTCACCGAGGAGGAACTGGCCCGCGCCGCCTACTGAGTCCGGGGGCGGGCCGCCCGGGGCTCACTCCCCCGGGCGGCCGAGGGAGCTCACTCCCTCCGGGCGGCCGACCAGGACGCGTCGACCGCCAGGGCGACGACGGCGCTCGCCACGCCGAGGAACGCGCCCGCGGCGACATCGCCCGGGTAGTGCACCCCGGTGTGCACCCGGGAGTAGCCCACCGCCCCCGCCAGCACCCCGAGGGGCAGCGCCGCGACCGGCAGCACCGTCCCCACGGCGGTGGCGAAGGCGACCGCCGACGCGGTGTGCCCGGACGGGAACGACGCCGAGTCGGGCATACGGACATGACGGCCCACCACCACACGGGCCGCCTCCCGGTCGGGCCGCGGCCTGCGGACCAGCCGCTTGCCCAGCAGGTTGGCCGAGGCCGAGGCCACCGCGATCGCCCCCAGCCCGACCAGCGCCGCCCGGCGCGGCCGCCCCGGCACGCACGCGAGCACGGCCGCCGCCGTGAACGAGATCTTCGAGTGGTCGGCCGTCCGGGAGAGCCGGCGCAGCCCCGCGTCGAGCGTGGGCGTGGGCGTCGCCGCCACGGCCGCGTACACGGCACCGTCGACCGCGTTGAGGTCCCGGATGACGTCCCGGAGGGCACCGGTCCTGGTCGTCGAGGTCATGAGCTTTTCCTTCGGAAGGTACGGGGGGTCGAGGGGAAGTGGTCGGGGAACGCGAGCGCGGTGATCAGCCGCCAGTCCAGCGGCGGCGCCGGCGGGACCGACCCCGGCCGGTGACGCGGCACCAGGACCCGCAGGGCGCGCGGACGAAGGGTGCAGACCACCGGGGTCGTCATGACGAGCGCCTCGCCGTCGACGGCGACGGAGATGGAGACGGAAGGGGAACGGGAGTCGGCACCACCCGTGAACGAGCCGGGGTCCGTGAACGAGCCGGGGCCCGCGGACGAGCCGGCACCTGCGGGCGAGCCAGGACCTGTTGACGAGCCGGGACCTGTTGACGAGCCGGTCGCGGGCGAGCCGCCTCCCGCCGCGGGGCCGCCGCCCCAGGCGCCGCCGGCGAACGGGGATCCGGCATCGCGACCCGGGAACGACTTGCCGGTGACCTCGACACGGTCCGCCGTCAGGACGTTCAGACCGGCCGACTGGGTGCCCCGTACGACCAGATCGGCGGCCTGCGCGGCCCCGTCCACGCGGACGGCGATCACCCCCAGCTCACCGCCGTCGAGCCGCGGCCTGCGGGCGGCGGCGGCCCCGAAGGGATCGGGCGCCGCATACGGGTTGTTGCTGACGAGCAGCGCCTGCTGCGCGGGCAGCCGGACGCCGTCGGCGGTCGCGTCCAGACGCGCGCCCTGACCGCCCTGGAGCAGATCGGGCAGCACGTCGAGAGCGGTTCCCGCCTTCGCGTCGCGGTACTCGGGGCGCTGCACGACATCCGCGTACACCCCGAACGAGACGGTGTTGACGAAGGGCCGGCCCGAGACCGACCCCAGATCGACCCGGAACTCCTCGCCGTCGGACAGGGCGTCCAGACAGGTCGACGGGTCGTCACGGTCGAGCCCCAGGTCCAGGGCGAAGTGGTTGCGCGTCCCGGCCGAGATGACCAGGAACGGCAGATCGTGCTCGGCGGCCACCGCCGCCACCAGGGCCTGCGTGCCGTCGCCGCCGGCCACCCCGAGCAGGTCCGCGCCCCCGGCGACGGCCTCCCGGGCGAGCGCGGCCACATCGGTCTCGACGGACGGGTCGATCAGGATCACCCGGGCGCCCAGCCTCTCCGCCCGTTCCACGAGCCGGAACCGCCCGACCTTCCCGCCCCCGGACTTCGGGTTCATGATGAGCACGGGCCTGCGGGGTCTCGGCCGCCGCTCACCCCGCATCACCTCGGTGCCCGCCCCGTCGTCCTCGAGTCTCACCTCGGGAAGGCGCAACGCCGCCCGCGCGCACAGCATCGCCACCGCCCACAGCCCGACGGCCAGGAGCGCGGTGAACGCCAGCCCCCCGACGACGTACAGGGTGAGCACCCCCACGGGCGCGCCGACCGCGAGCAGCGCACCGGTCACCCGCAGCGGCCCCCGATGGGCGAGAAGCCACCAGATGCCCACCGCCGACACGGCCAGTCCGGCGAGCCCGCTGACCAGAATCAGCAGCCCACCCGCGCCCAGCCCCGTCAGCAGCAGCACCACCGCGGCCCCCGCCGTGGCCAGCGCACACCGGGCCAGCGTCCGAGCCGTCTCCATCGGATCCCCGGCCCCGTCCACCGTCTCCGTCACGGTCCCCACCTCCACGCTCCGCGCCCCGGCGCTCCACCCCACACTCACCCACGCTGCCCCACCCCGCGCCCCGGAATGATCCGTTCACGCAAAAAGCCCGGAACAAGGAAAGCGCCCCGCCCGGTCGAAAACCGGTCGGGGCGCTTTCGGCGGGGAAGAGGTCCTCCTCGCCTGACGTAGGCCGTGTGGGACTCGAACCCACAACCAATGGATTAAAAGTCCACTGCTCTGCCAATTGAGCTAACGGCCCGTGGACAAGCACACCTGTGCAGCATAGCCGGAGAGATCCCCGGAACCGATCGGGTATCCGACACCGGCCGCGCCGTGGTTGTCGTTGGGGGTCGCCGCGGGGGCCGGGCCGTGGTGGCCCGGGCCCCCGGGGCGAGCGGGGGTTCGATGGGTCAGAAGAGGGACTTGAAGGTGTTCCAGCCCGCGCCGGCGGGGGCGCGGGAGCCGTAGGAGCCCGAGCCGTTGCCGTAGTAGACGTAGAGCTTGCCGGCCGTGTCGCGGGCGGCGAGGTCGGGGCGGCCGTCGCCGGAGAGGTCGCCGATGCCGACCAGGGAGGTGAAGCCGCTCCAGCCGGAGCCGAGCTTGGCCCGGGCGGTCACGCCACCGGTGGGGGTGCCGTAGTACCGCCACATGACACCGGCGGCGTCCACGCCGAGCAGGTCGCCGCGCCCGTCGCGGTTGAGGTCGCCGGCTCCGATGAGCTTCTTGTACAGCTTCCAGTTGGTACCGAACCGCACGCGGTTCTTCACGTGGTGGTCGGCGGTGCCGGCGTAGAAGTACATGTCGCCGGTCGTCGTCTGGCGGGCGATCAGATCGGTGAAGCCGTCGCCGTTCACGTCGCCGGGGGACGTCAGGACGTCGTACTGTCCCCAGCCCGCGCCGATCAGGGTGTACGGCGAGGACGCCGAGACGACCTTGCCGCAGCCCGGGCGGTAGGCCCGCAGCTGGTCGCCGACCCGGGCGAGGACGTCGGCGCAGCCGTCGCCGTTCGTGTCGCCGAACGGCACCAGGACGGAGGTGGCGGGGAACTTCGCGCCGGTTCCGGCGATCCGCCCCGACATGCCGCCGAATCCGTCGCCGCGGTACATCGAGACGAGGCCGGCCGGGTCCATCGCGAGCAGGTCGCCCTGGCCGTCGTTGCCGGAGAGGTCGCGCCACGCGGGCGTGCCGCCGGAGAGCGTGACGCGGCCGGAGGCCACCAGGTCCCGGCCCTGCCCGTCGGCGGTGTTCGCCGTCAGGTCCCAGGTGTAGGGCCCGTTGGGCAGTGCCTTGCCCGCCGCCGTCCTGCCGTCCCACGAGACGTCGATCCGGCCGCGGGTCTCGCCGCCGCCGTAGGTGCGGACCGCTGCCCCGGAGTACAGGTCGCGGATCGTCAGCTGCCATATCGACGCGGGCTTGGAGAGCGTCCAGGACGCCTTCCAGCCGGACTTGGACAGCGCGGTCGCGGGGACGGTCGCCGAGGCGGCCTTGAGGTCGGAGGTGGGCACGCCCGTCCACACCACGTGGACGCGGTTCTCGGCGTCCTTGTACGCGACGGCCCCGCCGAACCGGTCGACGGTCCACGCCTGCCGGCGGGCGCCGTGCACCGGCGTGGCGTCGACGAGGACGCGCGGCGCCTTCGCCGTACCGCCGGAGAAGTCGGTGATCCGGAGGTAGGAGCCGGACTGGTCCACGTAGTAGCCGTCGCCGAGGAGTCCGCCGCCGCCGTACGAGCGGGGCAGCGCGATCCCGGCGCCGCTCCTCAGGTCGACGACGCCCTGCTTGGCGTACTGCCCGCAGGCCCAGTAGAGCCAGCGGCCGCCGGCCGTCTGGAGCTCCGTCAGGGGGCAGCCGGAGCCGGTCGCCACCTTGCCGAGGTCCTTGCCGGTCGCCAGGTCCTTGCGGGCGACCTCGCCGGCCGTCGCCGTACCGGTGAACAGCGTGTCGCCCCACAGGGCGGCCGCGGTCTGCGTCTGCCGCGCCACGACCGTCGCCGCGTCCGTGTTCACGACGACCGTCTCGCCGCCCGCGACGAGTTCGCCGGGGAAGGTGGGCGTGCCGCTCTGGAAGACCGCCCACCGGCCGAAGGCGTCCTCGATCCGGCCGTCCTTGTCGAGGGTGACCTTGGTCGTCCGGCCGGCGGCGTCACGGGTGACGACCGCCCGCGCGGTGTACGGGATCCGAGGGTAGGAGACCGTGCGGCCGTCGCCGGTGTCGAGGAGCGGCGAGGCCCTCCACTCGGCGTTCGCCTCGATGCCCTGCCACGCCGGCGCGGACTGCCCGGTGTGGACCGGGCCGACCGGAAGTGACCGGCCGTAGAAGCCGGGACCGTTCGGGCCGTCGTACTCCAGGGTGGTGAGCCGGCCGGCGCCGAGCGCGAGCGCGTCGACCTTGGCCGGGAGCGGCTCCAGGCGGCGCAGCTTCTCGACGGCGGGCACGCCGCCCTTACCGGGGACGATCTTGAACAGGGACCAGTCGGTGGCGGAGGAGCCGCCGACGACGGCGGCGCCGGAACCGTCGCCGATCTGGTTGATCTCGCCCTCGGCCCGGTCGAGGAGCGGCTGTGCCGCGCCCGTCGGGGAGAGCGCGAGGAGGCGGCGGTGGAGCGCCGCGTCCGTGCCCGTCACGTCGTCGGTGGCGAGGACCCATTCGCCGACGAGTCCGATCCGGCGGACCGAGAGCTCCTCGGGCAGCGGGTAGGTCGTCTCGGGCCCGTTCAGGGCGTCCAGCCGCTGGATGTGGACCGTGCGGGCGGTGTCGACCCAGGCGATCCGCTCCTTCGTCACCGCCACCGGTCCGACGAGCACGTCGATCGCCGGCGTGGCCGAGTCGATCACCGTCATCCGCCCGGTCCGCAGGTCGACGACGCCGAGGTGGGTGTAGGTGTATCCGGCGGAGGCCGAGAAGCGGATCACGGCCGTGTCGCCGTCGCCCGCCACGAGCCTCGCCGTGTGGAGGTCGGCTGCGCCCTCGGGCCAGCCGGTGACGGGGATCGTCGTCCCGTCGCCGACGCGCCGCAGGAAGTACCCGGTGGTGGTGGCGTACGACGAGCCCGGTTCGTACTGCTGGAAGAGCAGCGTCTCGCCGAGGATCCCCCGGAAGCTCGTGTCCGCCGGGATGTTCAGCGGCTGTTCCTCACCGGTCCGCACGTCGCGGAGGTAGTGGGTGCCGATGCCGTGCTGGAGGTAGACGTACCGGCCGCCGGTTCCCCGCTCGGCGAAGGCGTCGTTACCGCTGCCGTACCCCAGCGGCACGGTCGTCCCACTGGCGAAGTCGGTCCACTGCGGCTCTTCCCCGGAGTGCTCGTCGGAGTCCTCCGTGCGGTGCGCGTACCCCGTGGGCCCCACCGCGAGGACGGTCTCCTGCCGGGGCACGCCCCGCCAGTTCGGCGTGATGTCCAGCTGGTCGATCCCCACGACCGGCGAGGCCGTCGCGGACGGCGAGAGGCCGATTCCGGAGGCGAGCAGAGCGGTGGCGAGAACGGCGATACGCGCGCGGGGGTGCCGCGCGCGTGCGAAACGAGACAAAGAGAGGTCCCTCCCCAGGGCAACCTGACGTTCGGAAGTCGGGGAGAAGCCTGCGCCGGGCCCCCTGGCCGGCTCTTCTCACCCACGTCGACCGGCTGAGCGTATCCGGTCGAACGACGGTACGGGCGGTCGGCGCGGGCGGTCGGTCCGGGCATTTGGGACCGGCCGCCCGCGCACGACAAAGAGCCGGGCCCGTACGCCACCGAAGTGTCGTACGGGCCCGGCTCGTTCAGGTCAGCCGACCTCAGCCGTTGCGCTTCCAGCGCGGCTTGTCGTCGCGGCGGCCGAAGGAGCCACCGGTCGAGCCGGTCGAGCCGGTGCCGCGGTGGTCGTCACGACGGCCGTAGGGACGGTCGCCGCCACCCGGGCGGAAGCCGCCGGAGGGGCGGTCGTCACGACGGTCGCGGTTGAACGGACGGTCGCTGCCACGGTGGCCGCCGGCCGGACGGTCGTTGTCGCGGCGCTCGAAGGAGCGGCCGCCGCGGTCGTCGCGGTTGAAGCCACCGGACGGACGGTCGTCACGGCGGAAGCCGCCACGGTCGCCACCACGGTCGTCACGGTTGAAGCCACCCGAGGGACGGTCGTCACGGTTGAAGCCGCCCGAGGGACGGTCGTCGCGACGGAAGCCACCGGACGGACGGTCGTCACGGCGGAAGCCGCCACGGTCGCCACCACGGTCGTCACGGTTGAAGCCACCGGACGGACGGTCGCCGCCACGGAAGCCGCCACGGTCGCCACCGCGGTCGCCACCGCGGTCACGGCGCTCGTAGTTGCCCCGCTCGTCGCGGGCCGGACGCTCCTCGCGGCGCTGCTCCTCGGCGCGGGCGGCACGCTCGGCCTCGACGGCGGCGGCGGCGACCTCGGCCTCGGCGGCCTCGGTCACCTCGGCCACGGCGGCCTCGGGGTCCTCGCCACGCTCACGGGCGGCACGGGCCACCAGGCGGTCGGCCTCCTCGCGGAGCTCGACGGCACGGCGCTGGAGGCGCTCCAGCTGCTTGGTCAGGTCGACGACCTCGCGCTCGGCCTGCTTGGCCGAGTTGTTCGCGGAGTCGGCCTGGACCTCGGTCAGCGAACGGGCGCCGGTGATCTCGGCGACCTCCGGGTCGAACGCGCCGGCGCCGCCGACGATGTGGCGCGTGGCGTCGACGCCCGCGTCCTCCATCAGACGGAAGATCTGGCGGCGCTGGTGCGGCAGGGCCAGGGAGACCACGACACCGGAGCGGCCGGCACGGGCGGTACGGCCCGAGCGGTGCAGGTAGTCCTTGTGGTCGCCGGCCGGGTCCACGTTCAGGACCAGGTCGATGCCGTCGACGTGGATGCCTCGGGCTGCGACGTCGGTCGCGACGAGCGCGTTGACGTAGCCCTTCTTGAAGTCCTCCAGGACGCGGGTACGGGCGCCCTGCGTCATGCCGCCGTGCAGCGCGTCGGCCTTCACACCGGCGTCGCACAGCTGCTCCGCGATGCGGTCCGCGCCCAGCTGGGTGCGGACGAAGATGATGGTGCGGCCCTTGCGGGCGGCGATGGCGGCGGTGACCGGCGCCTTGTCCTTCGGCTTCACGACGAGGACGTGGTGGGTCATGGTCGTGACGTTGCCCTGGGCGCTGTCGACCTCGTGCGTGACGGGGTCGGTCAGGTAGCGCTTGACCAGGGTGCCGATCTCGTTCTCCATCGTGGCGGAGAAGAGCATGCGCTGGCCGCCGCCGGGGATCTGGTCGAGCAGCTCGGTGACCTCGGGCAGGAAGCCCAGGTCGGCCATCTGGTCGGCCTCGTCGAGGACCGCGATCTTCACGTTCTCCAGGGAGCAGGCGCCGCGGTTGATGATGTCGCGGAGACGGCCCGGGGTGGCGACGAGGACGTCGACACCGCGCTCCAGGGCGTAGATCTGGTTGCCCATGGACGTACCGCCGCAGACGACCTTCATCTTGAGGCCGAGCACGTCGCCGTAGGGCTGGAGGGCGTCCGCGACCTGCATCGCGAGCTCACGGGTCGGCGTGAGGATGATGCCGCGGGGCTTCTTCTTGTCGGTGTGGCCGCCGGCCAGACCGGCCAGGAGCGGCAGACCGAAGGAGAGGGTCTTGCCGGAGCCGGTGCGGCCGCGGCCGAGGATGTCCTTGCCGGCCAGGGCGTCCGGGATGGTCGCGGCCTGGATCGGGAAGGGGGTGGTGACGCCGTTCTGCGCGAGCTTGCGGACGACGCCCTCCGGCAGACCGAGGTCGCCGAAGGTGATCGTGGGCTCGGCGGGCTCCTCGGCGGAGTCGGCGTCGAAGTCGTCGGCCTCGGTGATGTCGGCCTCGATGACGTCGGTGTCGGCGTCGACGTCGAGGATCTCGACGATCTCGGCGGTCTCGGAGGCGACTACGGCCTCGACGATCTCGTCGTTCTCGGGCATGACGGCGTGGTCAGAACTGAAAATGGACATGCGAAATGCGAAACCTTCCGGAGTCTCGGCACGCGCCCGTCAACTCCGTGATTTCGCAAACGACCGCCTCAATGCGGTCAGCCACGGCTAGGGAGAGTACGCGCCACGCGGCGCTCTTCTGTGTCGGCGCCGGGCAATGGGATCAAACGATCTACCACCATACGCACCCTCCCCCACCTATGGCAAATCGGACTCCGTCACACCGGTCCGACCTGCGGTGACGCCATCGGCTCCGAGGACGCGCCCGGCCCGTCCGCGGCCCGCATCGCGCCCAGCTGGGTGTCGCTGCCGGAGGTCGGCGGATCGGTCGGGTTCGAGGTCGGCTCGGGCGTCGGTTCGGGCGTCGGGACGGTCGGCTCGGGTGTCGGTTCCGGGCTCGGCACGGTCGGCTCCGGTGTCGGTGTCCCGCCGCCGCCCGGGCCCCCGCTCCCGCCGCCGGTGTCGCCGTTCCCGCCGCCGCTGCCCCCGTTCCCCCCGGACGCGTCGCCCGGGCCCTGCTGGCCGCCCGTCGGCTGCGGCTTCTGCGTGCCGCCGGGGCCGCCCGGGCCCTCGATCGGCAGCACCTCGCCGAGGGAGGGCTTCGCCGTGCCCGAGGGCGAGCCGCTCGGCACCGGGGATTCCGTACCCGCTCCGGCCGCCTCCGGCCCGCTCCTGCCCGACCGGCCGTTCCAGGAGCCGCCGCCCCCGGCCGACCCGCCTCCGCCCCCGTCGGACTCGGCGGCCGCGCCCTGCTTCCCCCCGGACGCGCCGGGCGCCGGCTTCGCCCCCTCGTCGCTGACACTCATACAGCCGCTCAGACCGGCACAGGCCGCGACGGCCAGCGCGGTGGCGGCCCATCTCACCGGGGTGGGCAATTGGCGCACGGGGGCACCTCCAGGACACAACGGGCAGGGAAGGAACGCGTCACCCTGCCCAACTCCCTTTGCTCCACAAGGGACACGCCCGGAGACCGCCCGACCGGCGCGGCCCGACCAGGTGGTCGCGGCCGCCGGACCGGCTCGGTCCGGCCCGACCGGCTCGGTCCGGCGCGCGCAGCCCGGCCCGGCGCGCGCGGCCACCCGACCGGCTCAGCCGCGGCCCGGCGCGCGGTCACCCACCCGGCCGGCTCAGCCGTAGCCCAGCGCGTGCAGCCGCTCGTCGTCGATGCCGAAGTGGTGGGCGATCTCGTGCACCACGGTGATCTCGGTCTCCGCGACGACGTCCTCGCGCGACTCGCACATCCGCAGCGTCGGGCCCCGGTAGATCGTGATGCGGTCCGGCAGCACCCCGGCGTACCACTCACCGCGCTCCGTCAGCGGCGTCCCCTCGTACAGGCCGAGCAGCTCCGGGTCGTCCGGGGCGGGCTCGTCCTCCACGAACACGGCGACGTTGTCCATCAGCCGCGTCAGCTCCGGCGGAATCCGGTCCAGGGCCTCGGCGACAAGCTCCTCGAACTCCTCGCGCGTCATCTCCAGCACGCGCCCATTCTCCCCCTCCGGGAAACCGTTTTGGCGATAGCGGCCGCCATCCCATATGCTTCAGACGTCCCCGACGCGCTGAGAAGCGCGCAGGTGGGCCCTTAGCCCTCATCGTCTAGTGGCCCAGGACGCCGCCCTTTCAAGGCGGTAGCACGGGTTCGAATCCCGTTGGGGGTACGCATTACCGTGTGCGAGACTAGTGCTCGCACATAGCCAGGTCCTGTGGAGCAGTTGGTTAGCTCGCCACCCTGTCAAGGTGGAGGTCGCGGGTTCAAGTCCCGTCAGGATCGCTGAGGTCGGCAACGGCCTCGTGGCTGGGTAGCTCAGTTGGTACGAGCGATCGCCTGAAAAGCGATAGGTCGCCGGTTCGACCCCGGCCCCAGCCACAAAGAGAAGGCCCCGTTCGAAAGAACGGGGCCTTTCGCGTTCCCGCACCCGGAAATGCCGGCCGTACGGGGAAGGGGACCGCGCCCCTCCCCCGCCACCGTCACCTCTCCACGCGCTCCCGCGTCCGGCCGCCCCTGCGGCCCCGCAGCGCGAGGACGACCGCCACCGCCGCCACGACCGCGACGAGCAGCGCCCAGTCCGGCACCGAACGGCCCAGCGCCGCCACCCGCTCCTCCACCGCGAACGACGCGTCCGCCGACAGCAGGCCCGGCAGCGCGGTCGTCCCGTCGAAGACCAGGAAGAGCGTGCCGAGGGCCATGAAGAAGAGGCCCGAGAGCACCGACGTGGAGTGGGCCTCGAAACGCCCGAGCCGGAGGGGCCGGCCGCGCAGCCAGCGCCGCCGGCCCAGGTCGTACCGCTCCCAGAGCAGCGCCAGGACGAACAGCGGGACCGCCATGCCCAGCGCGTACACCGCGAGGAGCAGCCCCCCGTACGCCGGGCTGCCGCTCAGCGCCGCCACGGTCAGGACGCTGCCGAGGATCGGGCCGGCGCAGAAGCCCGCGAGGCCGTAGACCAGGCCGAGCGCGTACACGCCGAGCGCCGACGTGGGCCGGATCCGGCCGCTCGCCTCGGCGACCCGGCGGGAGGTGAAGCCCAGGCCGAGGATCTGCAGGACGCCGAGCCCGATGATCAGCCAGCCGCCGGCGGTGACGAGGAGGTCCCGGTGGCCGTAGAAGAAGCGGCCCGCGAGGGAGCCGGCGGCGCCGAGCGGGACGAGGGTCGTCGCCAGACCCGCGTAGAGGATGCCGGTCCTGGCCACCAGCTTCGCGCGGGTGTCGATCGAGTACGCGAAGAAGGCGGGCAGCAGCAGGGCGCTGCACGGGCTGAGGAGGGCGAGCAGGCCGCCGAGGAACGCGGCGAAGTAGCCGATGCCGGAGGTCACGGCCGGCCCTTCGCCCCGGAGCCCTTCGCCGCGGCGCTCTTCGCCGCCGCCTCGATGGCCTCCGTGAAGGTCTCCAGGGGCTGGGCTCCGGCGATCGGCCGGCCGTTGACCAGGAACGACGGGGTGGAGGTCGCGCCGAGCTCGTACCCCTGCTCCTGGTCCTCGCGGACCGCCTCGCGGGCCGCCGCCCCGTCGGTGTCCTTGGCGAACCGGGCCGCGTCGGGGACGCCCGCCTCCTTCGCGAGGGCGGCGAGCCGGTCCTTGCCGAAGCCCTTCTCCTTGGCGCCCTCGGCGTACGCGGCCTTGTGGAACTCCCAGAACCGGCCCTGCTGCCCGGCCGCCCACGAGGCGCGGGCGACGGCCTCCGACTCCTCGCCGAAGATCGGGAAGTTGCGCCACTCGATGCGCAGGGTGCCGTTCGCGACGTACTTCCTCACCAGGGCGGGCTCGGTCTCCCGGGCGAACTGCCCGCAGTAGCCGCATTTGAAGTCGGCGTACTCGACGAGCACGACGGGGGCGTCGGCCCGGCCCAGGGCGAGCTTGTCGGCGGCGTCGCGGCGGGCGTACGCCTCCAGGGCGGAGTAGACGCCGGCGGACGGGTCGGCGGAGACCTCGGCGACCGACGAGCCGGCGGCGCCGGGGGACGACGGCTTGGTCGCGGTGTACGAGACGACGCCGAGCAGCACGGCGGCGGCCGCCACCCCGGAGACGATCAGGATCGGCCTGGACGAGGACGGGGACGTGGGCTTGGACGTGGGGTTGGACATGCGAGAACGATAGATACGGCCCCACATCGGGAGGGAAGCAGGTGAACCCGACACGGGCCGGGGCGGACGGTCACGGAACGGCCGCAGCACGGCGGACGGTCGTAAATCGGTTCGCCGCTTCTCGGCCGTAGGTGCGATCCTGGATCCCGTATGTCTACTTCCTTCGCCGCCCTCCAGTCCGTCCTGGCCGAGGTCTCGCTGCGGGACTCCCACCGGCTCGGCCGCCGTCTCGAAGGCGCCCGCCGCATCCGCAAGCCCGAGGCCCGTGAGGCCGTCCTGGACGAGATCGCCGCCGAGGCGGCCAAGGCCAAGGAGCGCGTCGACGGGCGCGCCTCCCGCGTGCCCGCGGTCACGTACCCCGAACAGCTGCCCGTCTCGCAGAAGAAGGACGAGATCCTGGAGGCGATACGCGACCACCAGGTCGTGATCGTCGCCGGTGAGACGGGCTCCGGAAAGACCACCCAGATCCCCAAGATCTGTCTGGAGCTCGGCCGGGGCGTCCGGGGCATGATCGGCCACACCCAGCCCCGCCGGATCGCCGCCCGCACGGTCGCCGAGCGGGTCGCCGAGGAGCTGCGGACCCCGCTGGGCGAGGCCGTCGGCTGGAAGGTCCGCTTCACCGACCAGGTGAACCCCGACGCGACCTTCGTGAAGCTGATGACGGACGGCATCCTGCTCGCCGAGATCCAGACGGACCGCGAGCTGCGCGCCTACGACACGATCATCATCGACGAGGCCCACGAGCGGTCCCTCAACATCGACTTCCTGCTCGGCTATCTGGCCCAGCTGCTGCCGAAGCGCCCCGACCTCAAGGTCGTGATCACCTCCGCGACCATCGACCCGGAGCGTTTCTCCCGCCACTTCGGCGACGCCCCGATCGTCGAGGTCAGCGGCCGTACGTACCCGGTCGAGGTCCGCTACCGGCCGCTCCTCGAAGAGGACTCCGAGGAGTCGGACCGCGACCAGATCACCGCGATCTGCGACGCCGTCGACGAGCTCCAGTCCGAGGGACCCGGCGACGTCCTGGTCTTCCTCTCCGGCGAGCGCGAGATCCGGGACACCGCCGACGCCCTCCTGAAGCGGCAGCTCCGCAACACCGAGATCCTCCCGCTCTACGCCCGCCTGTCGCACGCCGAGCAGCACCGCGTCTTCCAGGCCCACTCCGGCCGCCGCATCGTCCTCTCGACGAACGTCGCCGAGACGTCGCTGACCGTTCCCGGCATCAAGTACGTGATCGACCCGGGCACCGCCCGCATCTCCCGCTACTCGCACCGCACCAAGGTCCAGCGCCTCCCGATCGAGCCGGTCAGCCAGGCCAGCGCCAACCAGCGCAAGGGCCGCTGCGGCCGTACGTCCGACGGCATCTGCATCCGGCTGTACTCCGAGGACGACTTCCTGACCCGCCCGGAGTTCACGGACGCCGAGATCCTCCGGACGAACCTGGCCTCCGTCATCCTCCAGATGACCACGGCCGGCCTCGGCGAGATCGAGAAGTTCCCCTTCATCGACCCGCCGGACCACCGGAACATCCGGGACGGCGTGCAGCTCCTCCAGGAGCTGGGCGCGATCGACCCGGCGGAGAAGGACCCGAAGAAGCGGCTGACCCAGCAGGGCCGCAAGCTCTCCCAGCTGCCCGTGGACCCCCGGCTCGCCCGGATGGTCCTGGAAGCGGACAAGAACGGCTGCGTCCGCGAGGTCATGGTGATCGCGGCGGCGCTCTCCATCCAGGACCCGCGCGAGCGGCCGTCGGAGAAGCAGGCCCAGGCCGACCAGCAGCACGCCCGGTTCAAGGACGAGACGAGCGACTTCCTCGCCTACCTCAACCTGTGGCGGTACGTCCGCGAGCAGCAGAAGGAGCGCGGCTCCTCGTCGTTCCGCCGGATGTGCAAGCAGGAGTACCTGAACTTCTTGCGGATCCGCGAGTGGCAGGACATCTACGCCCAGCTGCGGACGGTCGCGAAGCAGATGGGGATCCACCTCAACGAGGAGGACGCGCCGGAGCAGTCCGTGCACGTCTCGCTCCTGGCCGGCCTGCTCAGCCACATCGGCCTGAAGGACGTGAAGGAGTCCAAGGACGGGGCGAAGGACGGCGCCCGCCGGGAGGGCACGCGGAACGAGTACCTGGGCGCGCGGAACGCCAAGTTCGCGATCTTCCCCGGCTCCGCGCTCTTCAAGAAGCCCCCGCGCTTCGTCATGTCCGCCGAGCTGGTGGAGACCTCGCGCCTGTGGGCCCGGGTCAACGCCCGGATCGAGCCCGAGTGGATCGAGCCGCTCGCCCAGCACCTGGTGAAGAAGACGTACAGCGAGCCGCACTGGGAGAAGGACCAGGCGGCCGTGATGGCCTTCGAGAAGGTGACGCTGTACGGCGTCCCGATCGTCGCCGACCGCAAGGTGAACTACGGCCGGATCGACCCGGAGGTCTCCCGGGACCTGTTCATCCGGAACGCGCTGGTCGAGGGCGACTGGCGCACCCACCACAAGTTCTTCGCGGACAATCGCAAGCTCCTCACCGAGGTCGAGGAGCTCGAACACCGCGCCCGGCGCCGGGACATCCTCGTCGACGACGAGACGCTCTTCGACTTCTACGACAAGCGCGTCCCCGAACACGTCGTGTCCGGCGCCCACTTCGACTCCTGGTGGAAGCACAAGCGCCACGAGGAGCCGGAGTTCCTCGACTTCGAGCGCGAGATGCTCATCAACGAGAAGGCCGCCGGGGTCACCAAGGACGACTACCCCGACTCGTGGCGGCAGGGCGCGCTGAAGTTCCGCGTGACCTACCAGTTCGAGCCGGGCGCGGACGCGGACGGCGTGACCGTCCACGTGCCGCTCCAGGTGCTCAACCAGGTGACGGACGACGGCTTCGAGTGGCAGATCCCCGGCCTGCGCGCGGAGGTCGTCACCGAGCTGATCCGCTCCCTGCCGAAGCCGATCCGCCGCCACTACGTGCCCGCGCCGAACTTCGCGGGCCGCTTCCTGGACGCGGTCGTGCCCGTGCAGGAACCGCTGGCGGGGGCGCTCGCCCGCGAGCTCCAGCGGATGGTCGGCGTCCCGGTCACGGCCGAGGACTTCGACTGGGCCAAGGTCCCCGAGCACCTCAAGGTGACCTTCCGGATCGTCGACGAGCGGCGCCGGAAGCTCGCCGAGGACAAGGACCTGGAGACGCTGCGGCTGCAGCTGCGCCCCAAGGCCCGCAAGGCCCTCTCCCAGGCCGCCGCGGCGGTCACGGGCGGCCCGGACGGCTCCGGTCCCTCCCTGGAGCGCACGGGGCTCACGGACTGGACGATCGGCACCCTCACCAAGGTCTTCGAGGCCAAGCGGGCCGGCCAGCCGGTCAAGGCGTACCCGGCGCTCGTCGACGAGGGCGCGACCGTCGCCGTCCGGCTCTTCGACACGGAGGCCGAGCAGGCGCAGGCGATGTGGCGGGGCACCCGGAAGCTGATCATGCTGAACATCCCGGTGAACCCGGCGAAGTTCGCCTCGGACAAGCTCACCAACCAGCAGAAGCTGGCCCTGTCCGCGAACCCGCACGGCTCGATCCAGGCCCTCTTCGACGACTGCGCCACCGCCGCCGCCGACCGGCTGATCGCGGACCACGGCGGCCCGGCCTGGGACGAGGAGTCCTTCCGGAAGCTGTACGACAAGGTCCGCGCGGACCTCGTCGACACGACCGTGCGGACGGTGGGCCAGGTCCAGCAGATCCTGGCGGCGTGGCAGGCGTGCGAGCGGCGGCTGAAGTCGACGAACAGCCTGGCCCTGATCGACAACCTGACCGACGTGCGCGCGCAGCTGGCCTGGCTGATGCCGGCCGGCTTCGTCACCCGCACGGGGCTCAAGCGGCTCCCGGACCTGATGCGCTATCTGGTCGCGGTGGACCGGCGGCTCCAGCAGATGCCGACCGGCGTCCAGCGGGACACCACCCGGATGGAGAAGGTCCGGGAGATGCAGGACGAGTACGCCTGGCTGCTCGAACAGCTCCCGAAGGGCCGCCCGGTTCCGGCGGAGGTCACCGACATCCGCTGGATGATCGAGGAGCTGCGGGTGAGTTACTTCGCCCACGCGCTGGGGACCGCGCACCCGGTCTCGGACAAGCGGATCGTGAAGGCGATCGACGCGGCGGCACCCTGACCGGGGCCGCCCCCGGGGGCCGTCGGCCGCGCCGCCGACGGTGAGTTCGACCGGACCGCTGACCTGCTGTACAGTCTTCCTCGCAGCCGCTTAACAGGGGCTGCGACCAAGGTCCTGTGGAGCAGTTGGTTAGCTCGCCACCCTGTCAAGGTGGAGGTCGCGGGTTCAAGTCCCGTCAGGATCGCTTTCACGAAGGCCCGCATCGGAAGATGCGGGCCTTCGTCGTTCCCCCGGTGACCCCGGTGACCCCAACTGCCTTCCAGCTGCCTTCCAGCTGCCTTCCAGCTGCCTTCCGGCCGCCTTCCCGGCTGCCCTTCACCCGTCTGCGGCCTTTCGACGGCCCCGGCACTCCCCGACGGCCCTCGCACGACCTGCCCGCGTGCCCGCATGCCCGCGGGCCCCGCCTGCCCGCGTGCCCGCCCGCACGTCCGGAGCGGCCGACTGTGCGCCCGCCTGGCGGCCTCGCCGGGCCCGGAGGTGCTCCCGGCTCCCCGGACTCGCCCCACGGCCTCTCCGGGGCCCTCGGGGCCGGCGGTCCGGGCCCGGGGGTGACGGAGGACGAAAGTCCCACCGACCCATGACCAACGGCGGGTTGGCGGCGATCCCGAAGGTGGCAGGCTGTTCCTTGGCAAGACTTCGCCAGTGTGACGGGTGTCACTGAAAGAGTTTCAGAAACCGCTTCACTTACACCCTTCCTACACCGGCCCGATTTAATATGTGCAATTGCACCGCCTGCCAAGGAGTGGCGCAGGGCACAAAAAAGATCGCGCCAGACCCGGCGGAGTCCAGCGCGATCGTTGACGGAGACCTGTTGGGGCAGGAGCCCGTCGGCAGTACTAGGGGTGGGCGACCGGATAGGGGGATCCGGCAGTGCCCGGTGTTACGGGGTGCTGCGGGGTGTTGAGCGAGCCTCAGGCTTCGCTGCGCTGCTGCGGAATACCCGCGAGCAGTGCGCGAACCTCGGCCTCGCGGTATCGGCGGTGCCCACCCAGGGTTCGGATGGACGTGAGCTTGCCCGCCTTCGCCCAACGGGTAACCGTCTTCGGGTCGACACGGAACATCGTGGCAACCTCGGCAGGGGTCAGCAGCGGCTCGGCATCAGGGGTGCGAGCGGTCATGAGCGGCCTCCTCGGGAGAACCGAACCATCTCGGTTCTTTCCTCTAAATTCTGCACCTTGACCCGCGTTGCCCGAAATGGCAGAAGCGGGCCGAGTCGGTTATAGGACGAACGGCTTGTCCTCGGCACTACAACTACACCATCCGTCCAGCCACGTCGGCCAAACCGATGGAATTGCCCTCGCAGGTGTTCATCAGCGGCGGAAGTCGATGGACCATGCCATAACGGACAGTCACACCACTGTGACGATCAGTCACAGGGTGATCAGGAGTCCTCAGACCCCCCATAGAGTGCAATGCCGAGCGTTCCGCCCAAACTTGGGCGGAAGGAACCCTCCCCGGACTCCTTGTCCTATTTTGGCACGAGGGTGGGTGATGGGCGCAAGGGTGCGGTAAGTGCCGTCCGTCACGCTTGAGCCAAAGGCCCGGATCGGGACCAACGTCCCCACCCCACGAGAGCCGAAGGACCTGGGCACCGGAAAAAGGCACCGGAGCCCCTGAGTCCGGAAGTGTTGAAGATCATTTACACCGGTCGGACATGTCTTGTCGATACCGACCTGACGAAGATGCCCGACTGATGTCAGTTCGCGAACCGCAGGTCCTTGACCGCCCGCCAGCGCTCCGCCAGCCGGCCGTACGCCTCGCTCGCCGCCTCGCCGTCACCGGAGCGCAGCGCGGCGAGCCCCTCCGCCAGCTGCGCCGCCGACCGGTCCCCGGCCAACCACTCCGCGCTGACCACGTGCACCAGACCGCCGAAGTCCAGCTCCACCAGCGCCCGCGGGTGGAACTCCTCCAGCCAGCGCCCCACGTCGATCAGACCCTCCGTCATGGGACCGTCGTCGACCGACTCCCGCAGCGCCCGCAGCGCCCGTGCGAGCCGCCGCCGCGCCTGCGCCATGGTCGTCCGGTAGCGCAGCACCGGCGCCCGGCCCTCCTCCGCGCTGCCCGGCTCGTACAGCCGGTCCTCGTCACCGAAGAGCGCGAACCAGCGCAACGGCACCTGCCAGAGCCCGGTACGGATCCACGGCCGCGCGTCCGGGTTCCGCTCCAGCCACCGCTCGTGGTCGCGCACCGCCTGCGCCTGCAGCACCGGCGGCAGCATCGCGTCGAGCACCGCCGCCGGATACCCCTCCGCCACCAGCTCCCGGAGCGCCAGCCAGCCCCGCAGCCGGGTCCGCCACGGGCAGATCACCACCACCCCGTCCAGGTGTGCGACGAAGGCGTCGCCGCTCTCGTGCACCCGTACCGGGACCGGCGGCGTCGGCAGCAGATCGGCCAGCGACCGCCGCAGCTCCTCCTGCGCCCCCGGGGTGTCCGGACGGCCGGCGTACCGGGCCCAGTGGGCCCGCTCCGGCTCGGGGAACGCGGCCAGCGGCTCGTACACCCGCAGATAGGACGCGTAGGGAACGGGGACCGTGGGGGCGACCGACATGTCGCAAATCCTTCCACGGAGGTACTCCGGGAGGGGGTGATCCTGAGCACTGCGGCCGATCTACGCCCAGGTAGCCCTTAATCTCTTGCCGAACTGGTCCTCCCCCACCCGCAGGGAGGCCCGAAACCGCCGCTTCGTACTTGGGAGTCACCACCGTGACCGATGTGACCGGCGTTCCTGTCGACGTACTGAACACTCTGTTCCACTCGGAGCAGGGTGGCCACGAGCAAGTCGTCCTCTGTCAGGACCGCGCATCCGGCCTCAAGGCCGTCATCGCCCTCCACTCCACCGCCCTGGGCCCCGCCCTCGGCGGCACCCGCTTCTACCCGTACGCCACCGAGGCCGAGGCGATCGCCGACGCGCTCAACCTCGCCCGCGGCATGTCGTACAAGAACGCCATGGCCGGTCTCGACCACGGCGGCGGCAAGGCCGTCATCATCGGCGACCCGGAGAAGATCAAGAGCGAGGAGCTGCTGCTCGCCTACGGGCGCATGGTGGCCTCGCTCGGCGGCCGGTACGTCACGGCCTGCGACGTCGGCACCTACGTCGCCGACATGGACGTCGTCGCCCGCGAGAACCAGTGGACCACCGGCCGCTCCCCCGAGAACGGCGGCGCCGGCGACTCCTCCGTCCTCACCGCCTACGGCGTCTTCCAGGGCATGCGCGCCTCCGCGCAGACCCTGTGGGGCGACCCGACGCTGCGCGGCCGCAAGGTCGGCGTCGCCGGCGTCGGCAAGGTCGGCCACTACCTCGTCGAGCACCTCCTGGAGGACGGCGCCGAGGTCGTGATCACCGATGTGCGCGAGGAGTCGGTGCGCCGGATCACCGACAAGCACCCGCAGGTCACCGTGGTCGCCGACACCGACGCGCTGATCCGCGTCGAGGGTCTCGACATCTACGCGCCCTGCGCGCTGGGCGGCGCCCTGAACGACGAGACCGTGCCGGTCCTCACCGCGCGGATCGTCTGCGGCGCGGCCAACAACCAGCTCGCGCACCCCGGCGTCGAGAAGGACCTCGCCGAGCGCGGCATCCTCTACGCGCCCGACTACGTGGTCAACGCCGGTGGCGTGATCCAGGTCGCCGACGAGCTCCACGGCTTCGACTTCGACCGCTGCAAGACGAAGGCCACGAAGATCTTCGACACCACCCTGGAGATCTTCGCACGTGCGAAGGCGGACGGAATTCCGCCGGCCGCGGCGGCCGACCGGATCGCCGAGCAGCGGATGGCGGAGGCCCGGCGCGGCTGAGCCGTGACGGCGCCGCACCCGGGGCCGGCCCGTCGTCGGGGAGATTTCACTCACGCCCCTCGGCGGGTCGGCCCTCCAGAAGAGGTTAAAATCGCGATTGACCAGCGAGGAGAGGGCACCTCGAAGGTTCTGTACCGGGGTATGTGATGCGCGCGGCGTACCGTAGACCCGCGGAAACAGGTACCGTTGAAGCCCTACGGACCGGTCTCTCTGTCGAGAGTCCGTTCCGAATCATGAACGCGTGTCAAGACTCTGGGGCCACCGAGCCCCGTCACCGAGGGGGTCGAGCCATGGGGCGCGGCCGGGCAAAGGCCAAGCAGACCAAGGTCGCCCGCCAGCTGAAGTACAGCAGCGGCGGGACAGACCTGACGCGTCTGGCCAATGAGCTGGGCGCTTCGACTTCGAACCAGCCGCCGAATGGCGAGCCGTTCGAGGACGACGACGAGGAAGACGACCCGTACGCCCAGTACGCGGATCTCTATAACGAGGACGACGAGGACGAGGACGACGAGTCCGGTCCGAGTGCGTCCCCGCGTCGCGCTTGACCTTCTGAATCACCGAAACCCGGTCCGGGATCACCCGGCCGGGTTTCCGTGCTGTCCGCGTCCGGACCACCCCTGAGCGGCCCCGCACAACGCGTACGGGGCGCCCCTCAGGAGCGCCCCGTCACGTACCGCCGAACTCGTTCTACTTGGCGTAGTCCCCGACCAGCTCGGCGCCCGTGGTGTGCGCGCCGCGCTCGGTGATCTCGCCGGCGACCCAGGACTCGACCCCGCGGTCCTCCAGCGTCGCCAGCGCCGCGTCCACGGACTCGGCCGGCACGACGGCCATCATGCCGACACCCATGTTCAGGGTCTTCTCCAGCTCCAGGCGCTCCACCTGACCGGCCTTGCCGACCAGGTCGAAGATCGCGCCGGGGGCCCAGGTCGAGCGGTCGACCGTGGCGTGCAGACCGTCCGGGATCACCCGGGCCAGGTTGGCCGCCAGGCCGCCGCCCGTGATGTGGCTGAACGCGTGGACGTCCGTGGTCCGGGTGAGGGCCAGGCAGTCCAGCGAGTAGATCTTCGTCGGCTCCAGGAGCTCCTCGCCGAGCGTCCGGCCGAGCTCCTCGACCTGCTGGTCGAGGGTCATGCCCGCGCGGTCGAAGACCACGTGCCGGACGAGCGAGTACCCGTTCGAGTGAAGACCCGACGAGGCCATGGCGATGACCGCGTCACCCGTACGGATGCGGTCGGCGCCGAGCAGCCGGTCGTACTCCACGACACCCGTGCCCGCGCCGGCGACGTCGAAGTCGTCCGGGCCGAGGAGGCCCGGGTGCTCCGCCGTCTCGCCGCCGACCAGGGCGCAGCCGGCCAGGACACAGCCCTCGGCGATGCCCTTGACGATGGCGGCGACCCGCTCGGGGTGCACCTTGCCGACGCAGATGTAGTCGGTCATGAAGAGCGGCTCGGCACCGCAGACGACGATGTCGTCCATGACCATCGCGACCAGGTCGTGGCCGATCGTGTCGTACACGCCCATCTGACGGGCGATGTCGACCTTGGTGCCGACGCCGTCGGTCGCCGAGGCGAGCAGCGGACGCTCGTAGCGCTTGAGGGCGGAGGCGTCGAAGAGGCCGGCGAAACCGCCGAGGCCGCCGAGGACCTCGGGGCGCTGCGTCTTCTTCACCCACTCCTTCATGAGCTCGACGGCGCGGTCGCCCGCCTCGATGTCGACGCCCGCGGACGCGTAGCTGGCGCCGCCTGCGGCACTGGGGGTCTGAGACATGGGTTCAGAACTTTCGTGTCGTGACTGCTCGCACGGCGGCTGCAGCGGGGTCTTACGGGCGACGCAGGGCGTCGGAGGCCGCGGTGGCGGCCGGGCCGGCGGCCAGCTCGTTCTCCAGGAGCTGCTTGCCGAGCAACTCGGGGTCCGGAAGCTCCATCGGGTACTCGCCGTCGAAGCAGGCACGGCAGAGGTTGGGCTTCTGGATCGTCGTCGCCTCGATCATCCCCTCCAGGGAGATGTACGAGAGCGAGTCCGCGCCGAGCGACTTGCCGATCTCGTCGATCGACATGCCGTTGGCGATCAGCTCCGCGCGGGTCGCGAAGTCGATGCCGAAGAAGCAGGGCCACTTCACCGGCGGCGAGGAGATCCGGATGTGGATCTCGGCCGCGCCGGCCTCGCGGAGCATCTTCACCAGGGCGCGCTGGGTGTTGCCGCGGACGATCGAGTCGTCGACGACCACCAGGCGCTTGCCCTTGATGACTTCCTTGAGGGGGTTCAGCTTCAGCCGGATGCCGAGCTGGCGGATGGTCTGCGAGGGCTGGATGAAGGTGCGCCCGACGTAGGCGTTCTTCACCAGGCCGGCACCGAAGGGGATCCCGGACGCCTCGGCGTAACCGATGGCGGCGGGGGTGCCGGACTCCGGCGTCGCTATCACCAGGTCGGCCTCGACCGGCGCCTCCTTGGCGAGGCGGCGGCCCATCTCCACGCGGGAGAGGTAGACGTTCCGGCCGGCGATGTCCGTGTCCGGGCGGGCCAGGTACACGTACTCGAAGACACAGCCCTTGGGCTTCGCTTCCGCGAATCGCGAGGTGCGGATGCCGTTCTCGTCGATCGCGATCATCTCGCCCGGCTCGACCTCGCGGACGTAGCTGGCGCCGCAGATGTCGAGAGCGGCGGACTCGGACGCGACCACCCAGCCGCGCTCCAGACGACCGAGGACCAGCGGGCGGATGCCCTGCGGGTCACGGGCGGCGTAGAGCGTGTGCTCGTCCATGAAGACGAGGGAGAAGGCACCCCGGACCTCGGGGAGGACCTTCGCGGCGGCCTGCTCGACGGTGAGCGGCTTGCCGTCCTCGTCCACCTGGCCCGCGAGGAGCGCGGTGACCAGGTCGGTGTCGTTGGTCGCGGCGACCCGAGTGGAGGTGCGCCCCTCCTTCTTCGGGAGGTCGGCGACCATCTCGGCGAGCTGCGCCGTGTTCACCAGGTTGCCGTTGTGGCCGAGCGCGATCGAGCCGTGGGCGGTTGCCCTGAACGTCGGCTGCGCGTTCTCCCACACGGACGCCCCGGTGGTCGAGTAGCGGGCGTGACCGACCGCGATATGACCTTGGAGGGAACCGAGAGAGGTTTCGTCGAAGACCTGGGACACGAGGCCCATGTCCTTGAAGACGAGGATCTGGGAGCCGTTGCTGACCGCGATTCCCGCGGATTCCTGGCCCCGATGCTGGAGGGCGTAGAGCCCGAAGTACGTGAGCTTTGCGACCTCTTCACCCGGAGCCCAGACACCGAAGACGCCACAAGCGTCCTGGGGGCCTTTCTCACCGGGGAGCAAGTCGTGATTGAGTCGACCGTCACCACGTGGCACGTTTCCGAGTGTAGACGGGCTCGACCACTGGTCCGAATTGAGGAAAACAGGGCCCCCTCCACTCGTGCGATCGCACGAAATGATCATCTCCGGCTTGGAGGGGCCTACGAGTCAGGCGCGCGTAGGGATTCCGGCACCCGGCCCCCCACGAGCGGACGCTCGTACCAGGCCCGGGGTGGTCCCGCGATGTGACGGACGCCGCAGTCGACGTCCACTCAACGGGCGGTCGCGGTCGCCGTGAGGCCCTCGCCGGAGGCGTCCGTGAGCGTCAGCGTTCGGTGGTTCAGCCGATACGCGAGCGGGCCGTCGAGGAGCTCGTACAGCCGCGTCTCCAGCTTCATCTGCGGGCTCGTGCACATCATGCGGGTCGTCGCCGCCGGGCCCTCGACCGTGAGCGTCCGGGCCTTCTCGTCGAGACGGGCGGTCGCGGAGAAGTCGTTGCAGCCGAGGTTGCCGGTCACCCGGCCGTCGGCGCCGATGACGAACCGCGCCTTGGCCTCGCTGCCGGCCGGCAGGGAGGCCGTGCTCTCCCCGGAGACCAGCCCGTCGACCTTCCACGTGGTGCCGCGCAGCGCGGCCGCCGGCTCCGCGGTCAGCTCCAGACCGTTGCGCCCGTCGGGCGAGTCCAGGCGCAGGGCGTCGCCCTTCGTCGTCCCCTTGAGCGGGCCGGAGAAAGCCTTCAGCAGCTCCTGCTCGAAGCGCTGCCGGTCGGCGGGGCAGCCGATCTCCGTGACCTCCTGCGGGGTGACCGTGACACCGTCGCCGCGCACGACGACGGTCGCGCCGAAGGTGTTGCAACCGGTGTTCCCCCGGGCCCGGCCGTCCTGCCCGAAGTCGAGGCGCGCGCCGTCGGGCGCGACCGACCTGCGCCCGTCGACCGTGACGGCGTCCACCGTCCACTGCGTGCCGGCGAGCGGCAGGTCCGGGGAGACGGTGTCCGCGCCGGAACCCGTCCCCCCTCCCGCGCCCGTTTCCGTACCGCAGGCCGTGAGCAGCAGGAGAGGGACCAGGACGACGAGTGCGCGTGGCTTCGGCATGCCGGTCTGACGGAACGGCCCGCCGTACGGTTCCGGTGCCGCGCCACAGCGGCTCATCCCATCAGGGGCAGCAGGTCCTTCAGGTCCGCCCGCTCGCCGCTCGCGCTCACCCGGGCCTCGTCCAGCTCCGTCGCCCACTCCGCCCGGCCGGTCGCGAGCCTGATCCAGGTCAGTGGGTCCGTCTCGACCACGTTGGGCGGGGTGCCCCGGGTGTGCCGGGGGCCCTCCACGCACTGCACCACCGCGTACGGCGGGATCCGGACCTCCACCGCCCCACCGGGCGCCTTCCCCGCCATCGTGTCGGCCAGCAGCCGGGTGCAGGCGGCGAGGGCCTGACGGTCGAACGGGATGCCGGCGCCGGTCGCCGCGTTCAGGTCGTCGGTGTGGACGACGAGTTCGACGGTACGGGTGACCAGGAAGTCGGCCAGGGTCATGGCGCCGAGGCTCACGGGAAGCAGCCGCTCGTCGGCGGCGCCCGCCACCGCCCGCTCGTAATCGTCCGCCACGCGCGCGTACAACCCCACCGGGTCCGAGGCGTCGATCCCCCGGGTGTGCTCGTCGATCCGCCCGGCCGCGTCCGCCGTCATCGACGACCAGTCGAGCAGGGCCAGCTCCTTCACGGCCGGCGCGGGCGCGGCGAGCAGCCGCGGGACGGAGTCCACCATCCACGCGAGGTGCGCCACCAGCTCCCGCACCGTCCACTCCCCCAGCCGGGTCGGCCCGTCGAGCTGCTCAGGCGTGAACGCCGCCACCGCCTCCCGCACGTTCCCGAACTGGGCGCTCACGGCGGCCCGGATCCTGGCGGAGTCGTAACTGCGGGTGCGCTTCTTGGCGGGTGGCATGGGCAGAGGCTAGCCCCGAGACTGGAAGGACGGAGCCAATCGCAGCGAAAGCAGGCGACGGGACCATGACCCATCACGAGCACCCCGATGCCGCCCTGATCCGCCGGGGCTACGAAGCGTTCACCCAGGGTGACATGGAGACGCTGGCCGGCATGATGACGGGCGACTGCACCCACCACGTGCCCGGCGCGAGCCGGATCTCCGGACACTACAAGGGCCGGGACAGTGTCCTCGGGGAGTACTACCGGGCACTCGCCGAACTCACCGACGGCACCTTCCGCGTCGAACTGAAGGGCGTGTACGTGGACGGCCGCGGCCACGTCATCACCACGCACCGCTTCCGCGGCACCCGCGGCGACCGCGGCGTCGAGATGGACGGCGGACTGTTCTTCACGCTCATCGGCGACAAGATCTCCGACATCGACGAGTGTGTCGCCGACATCGTGGAGACCGACTCCTTCTGGGGCACCGGCTGACAGCACGAAGCCCCGCCCTTCCCGGGCGGGGGCTCCGTTCCGTACGGGACCGATCAGGGTTCCGTACGGGACCGATCAGGCCAGCAGGGCCGGGATCGTCGCCTCGTGGGCCTCGCGCAGCTCCGTGAGGGAGAGCGCGAACTCGCCCTGCACGTCGACCGCGTCACCGTCGACGACACCGATACGGGCCGCCGGCAGCCCCCGCGCACCGCACATGTCGGTGAAGCGGAGCTCCTCGCTGCGCGGGACGGCGACGACCGCACGGCCCGCCGACTCGCTGAAGAGGAACGTGAAGGCGTCCAGACCCTCGGGGACGACCAGCCGCGCACCGTTCCCGCCGCGCAGGCAGGACTCGACGACCGCCTGGACCAGACCGCCGTCGGACAGGTCGTGCGCCGCGTCGATCATGCCGTCGCGGGACGCCGAGATCAGGATCTCGCCGAGCAGCTTCTCCCGGTCGAGGTCCACGGCCGGCGGCATGCCGCCGAGGTGCTGGTGGATCACCTCGGACCAGGCCGAGCCGCCGAACTCCTCACGCGTGTCGCCGAGCAGGTAGAGGAGCTGGCCCTCTTCCGCGAAGGCGATCGGCGTACGGCGGTTCACGTCGTCGATCACACCGAGCACGGCCACGACCGGCGTCGGGTGGATGGCGATCTCACCGGTCTGGTTGTACAGCGACACGTTGCCGCCGGTGACCGGGGTGCCCAGCTGGAGGCAGCCGTCCGCGAGACCACGGGTGGCCTCGGCGAACTGCCACATCACGGCCGGGTCCTCGGGCGAACCGAAGTTCAGGCAGTCCGAGATCGCCAGCGGCTTGGCACCGGAGGCGGCCACGTTGCGGTACGCCTCCGCCAGCGCGAGCTGCGCACCCGTGTACGGGTCGAGCTTCGCGTACCGGCCGTTGCCGTCGGTCGCCATGGCCACGCCGAGGTTGGTCTCCTCGTCGATCCGGACCATGCCCGCGTCCTCGGGCTGCGCCAGGACCGTGTTGCCCTGCACGAACCGGTCGTACTGGTCCGTGATCCAGGACTTCGACGCCTGGTTCGGGGAGGACACCAGCTTCAGGACCTGGTCCTTCAGCTCGGCGCCGTTCTGCGGCCGGGGCAGCTTGCCCGCGTCGTCGGCCTGGAGCGCGTCCTGCCAGTCCGGGCGCGCGAACGGCCGGTGGTAGGTCGGGCCCTCGTGGGCGACGGAGCGCGGCGGCACGTCGACGATCTGCTCGCCGTGCCAGAAGATCTCCAGACGCTCGCCCTCGGTCACCTCACCGATGACGGTGGCGATGACGTCCCACTTCTCGCAGATCTCCAGGAAGCGGTCGACGTGCTGGGGCTCGACGATCGCGCACATGCGCTCCTGCGACTCGCTCATGAGGATCTCCTCGGGCGAGAGCGTGGCGTCGCGCAGGTGGACCTTCTCGAGGTCGACGTGCATGCCGCCGGAGCCCGCGGAGGCCAGCTCGGACGTGGCGCAGGAGAGCCCGGCGCCGCCGAGGTCCTGGATGCCCGCGACGAGCTTCTCCTTGAAGATCTCCAGGGTGCACTCGATGAGGAGCTTCTCCTGGAACGGGTCGCCGACCTGGACGGCGGGGCGCTTGGTGGGCTTGGTGTCGTCGAAGGTCTCGGACGCGAGGACCGAGACGCCGCCGATGCCGTCGCCACCCGTGCGGGCGCCGTAGAGGATGACCTTGTTGCCGGGGCCGGAAGCCTGGGCGAGGTGGATGTCCTCGTGCTTCATCACGCCGATGCAGCCGGCGTTGACGAGCGGGTTGCCCTGGTAGCAGGAGTCGAAGACGACCTCGCCACCGATGTTGGGCAGGCCGAGGCAGTTGCCGTAGCCGCCGATGCCGGCGACGACACCGGGCAGCACGCGCTTGGTGTCGGGGTGGTCGGCCGCGCCGAAGCGCAGCGGGTCGACGACCGCGACCGGGCGGGCGCCCATGGCGAGGATGTCGCGGACGATGCCGCCCACGCCGGTGGCCGCGCCCTGGTAGGGCTCGATGTACGAGGGGTGGTTGTGCGACTCGACCTTGAAGGTGACCGCGTACCCCTGGCCGACGTCGACGACGCCCGCGTTCTCACCGATGCCGACGAGCATGGCGTCGTTCTCGGGGACCTTCTCGCCGAACTGCTTCAGGTGGACCTTGCTGCTCTTGTAGGAGCAGTGCTCGGACCACATGACGGAGTACATGGCGAGCTCGGCGCCGGTGGGACGGCGGCCGAGGATCTCGCGGATGCGCGCGTACTCGTCCTCCTTGAGGCCGAGCTCCTTCCAGGGCTGCTCGCTGTCCGGCGTCTCGCTCGCGTGCTTGACGGTGTCGAGGCTCATCAGGCGTTGACCAGCTTCTTGAGGATCGAGGTGAAGAAACCGAGGCCGTCCGTCTTGCCGGTGCCGACCAGCGGCTCGACGGCGTGCTCGGGGTGCGGCATGAGGCCGACCACGTTGCCCGCGGCGTTGGTGATGCCCGCGATGTCGCGCAGCGAGCCGTTGGGGTTCACGTCCAGGTAGCGGAAGGCCACCCGCCCCTCGGCCTCCAGCTCGTCGAGCGTGCGCTCGTCGGCGACGTAGCGGCCGTCCATGTTCTTGAGCGGGACCTCGATCTCCTGGCCCCGGACGTAGTCCGAGGTCCAGGCGGTCTCCGCGTTCTCCACCCGCAGCTTCTGGTCGCGGCAGATGAAGTGCAGGTGGTTGTTGCGCAGCATCGCGCCCGGCAGCAGATGGGCCTCGGTGAGGATCTGGAAGCCGTTGCAGATTCCGAGGACGGGCATGCCCGCCTTCGCCTGCTCGATGATCGTCTCCATCACCGGCGAGAAGCGGGAGATGGCTCCGGCCCGCAGATAGTCGCCGTAGGAGAAGCCGCCGGCCAGGACCACGGCGTCGACCTGCTTGAGGTCCTTGTCGCGGTGCCAGAGCGAGACGGGCTCGGCGCCCGCCAGGCGGGCGGCACGCAGCGCGTCCTGGTCGTCGAGCGTTCCGGGGAACGTGACGACGCCGATGCGTGCGGTCACGACTCCACCTTCACGATGAAGTCCTCGATCACGGTGTTGGCAAGGAAGGTTTCGGCCAACTCATGGATGCGGGCGAGGGCGGCATCGTCGACCGGCCCCTCCACCTCCAGCTCGAAACGCTTCCCCTGACGGACGTCGGCGATTCCGGCGAATCCCAGGCGGGGCAGTGCACGCTGCACAGCCTGCCCCTGGGGGTCGAGGATCTCCGGCTTGAGCATGACGTCGACTACGACGCGTGCCACTGGCACTCCCGATGGTGTGTTGCGTGGGCGGTTCCCTCAGCGTACCTGTCTCCAAATTCTACGCGGGTAGAGATCTGAAGGATCCTACAAAAGACCGGTTCGGTGCGACGTGCGCCACACGAACACGACCCACACGCCACGCGGACACTCCCCCCGCAAAATTCGAGTGAAATATTGCGGACCGCAATGCACCGGGACACGCTGAAACAATTGACAGGGCTTCACAATGCGACGCCTACCGCTGTACAAAGGAATCCAGAAGAAAGCAGCATTGTCCCGGCACAGCCGTACGGTCGGCATCGCAGCACGTCAGAGGCGCCACAAGCGTCCTCTCGACCTCGGCGGCCGCAGGAAAGGACCGATATCCGTGGCTCAGCGTGTGGTGGTCACTCTCTCCGACGACATCGACGGCGGAGAAGCGGCTGAAACGGTCGCGTTCGGCCTCGACGGGAAGATGTACGAGATCGACCTGAATGCTGCCAATGCAAAGAAACTCCGCAAGGCGCTCGCCCCCTACCTCGCCGCCGGGCGCAAGCTCCCGGCGCGCATGACGGCCGGTCGGAGCCCCGCGGCGGAGAGTTACACGCACACCGCCCTCGCCCCCGACCCGGCGGCGGTCCGCGCCTGGGCCCAGTCCAACAAGATGGACGTCCCCGCTCGCGGCCGGATCCCCAAGCGCGTCTACGAAGCCTTCCGCGCGGCGAGCTGAACGACGGGCCCGAGGCCGGGTCCGTCGACCGGCCCGACGCCCGGCCCGGTGGCGGGTCCGGCCTCGGATCCGACCTCGGGCCGAGCCGATTTGCATGGCACCCCCGATGATCCGGTAGAGTCTGGATCACGCCGAAGGGCAAGGCCGCAGGGCCGAGCCTCACGCAGCGTGCGGGTGTAGTTCAGTAGTAGAACATCCCCCTTCCAGGGGGAAGGCGCAGTGTGCAATTCCTGTCACCCGCTCTGCATCGCTCGACCGACCACTCCTGTGGATCAGGTAGAGTAGTGCTCGCACCGCCCGGTGAAAGCCGAGCGGCAGCAGTGCGGACGTGGCTCAGTTGGTAGAGCATCACCTTGCCAAGGTGAGGGTCGCGAGTTCGAATCTCGTCGTCCGCTCAGGAAGTACGAAGGCCCCGGTTCTCAGGAACCGGGGCCTTCGTCGTATCCCCGGCCCCTCGGCCGGACCTCCGCCGGCCGCGTCGGCCGAAGCCTGTGAAGGGACCCACACGGCGGTGTGTCACGAGCACTCGGGACGTTGGGTATAGTTAGCAGCGCGCTACGGCGCATGCGGACGTGGCTCAGTTGGTAGAGCATCACCTTGCCAAGGTGAGGGTCGCGAGTTCGAATCTCGTCGTCCGCTCCATGAAGAAGCCCCCCGGTCGAATCGACCGGGGGGCTTTCTCGTTCCTAGGACCAGGCGTTCCCGGTCAGCAGCTCGTACGCCTCCAGGTACTTGGCGCGGGTCGCCTCCACGATCTCCTGCGGGAGAGGCGGCGGCGGCTGCTCGCTCTTGCGGTCCCAGCCCGAGGCCGGCGAGGTCAGCCAGTTCCGCACGAACTGCTTGTCGTACGAGGGCTGGGCGCGGCCCGGCTGCCACTGGTCCGCCGGCCAGAAGCGCGACGAGTCCGGGGTGAGGACCTCGTCGGCGATGACGAGCCGGTCGCCGTCCGGGGTGCTCTCGAAGCCGAACTCGAACTTGGTGTCGGCGAGGATGATCCCCCGCTCGCGCGCGATGTCACGGGCCCGGCCGTACACGGCGAGGGTCGTCTGGCGCAGCAGCGCGGCCGTCTCGGCGCCGACCTGGCGGGCGACCTCCTCGTACGACACGTTCTCGTCGTGGTCGCCGACGGCGGCCTTGGTCGCCGGGGTGAAGATCGGCGCGGGCAGCTCGGAGCCGTCGCTCAGACCCTCGGGGAGCGCGAGGCCGCAGACCGTGCGGGACTCGTCGTACTCGAGCAGGCCGGAGCCGGTCAGGTAGCCGCGGGCGACGCACTCGACCGGCACCATGTTCAGCGACTTGCAGATCAGCGTGCGGCCCGCCCAGTCGGCGGGGGCGCCGGCCGGCAGCTCGGTGGAGAGGACGTGGTGCGGGACCAGGTCGGAGAGCCGGTCGAACCACCACAGGGAGAGCTGGGTGAGGACCCGGCCCTTGTCGGGGATCTCGGTGGGCAGGACCCAGTCGTACGCGGACATGCGGTCGCTCGCCACCATCACGAGGTCACCGGCCTCGTTCCGGTACAGGTCGCGCACCTTGCCCGTGTGGAGATGGGTGAGGCCCGGGACCTGGACGGGCTCGGGCTTTTCTACGAATCCGGACACGGTTCCTCCGCGTAGGTTGATCCAGGAGCGGTCTGATTCTCTCGCACCGGAACGAGCCGTCGGCGGGTGGGCCCGGTCAGTCCCGCTCGGGGCCGCTTCGAGGCCCTGCCCGGGACCCGTCGAAAGCCCTGCTCGGGACCGGTCGGCCCCTCGTTCGCAATCCGGCGGATCCGGTCAGTCCCTCTTACAGATCCGGTCGAGAAGGTTCGCGGTGGCGCGCTGGACCCGGGCGTCGACATGGCCCGGCCGGTCCAGCGCCGGCGACCAGGCGAAGGTGCCGGAGGCGAAGACCAGGGCGCCCGACGGAGCCCGGTAGAGCGAGGTCTCCTGATGGCGCAGGGCCCCCTCGCCGTCCCGGTAGGGCGAGTGCGCCAGCAGGATGCGGCCCTGGTGCTCGGGGAGCGCGGTGCGCGGGAAGTACCGGTCGGCCTCGCCCGCGACCATGCCCGGGAGCTCGTCGCCGTCCCCGGCGCCGGTGGCCTCCCAGAGCCAGTGGTCCGCGTTCCGCACCACCAGCGGGTGCGGCTCGGGCACCCGGCCCGCGTACTGGATGCCGAGAAGCTGCTGCTCGGGCCGGTCGACCTCCCGCCAGAGCGCGGGTCGGCCGGGGCCGCGCCGCTTCCGGCAGGTGAGGAGACGATCCGGCACGCCCGACGGCGAAGGGCCCAGCTCCACCTGCCAGTACATGGTGTTCGCGGAGAGGAAGACGAGCGAGGTGCCCTGGTCGCGGGCGAGTTCGGCGGTCCGGCGCATCGGCGCCGACCAGTACTCGTCGTGGCCGGGGAAGACCAGGCCCCGGTAGCGGCTCGGGTCGACCCGGCCCGCGTGCAGATCCCGGGTCTCCGCGTACGCGAGGTCGTAGCCGTACCGCTCGGCCCAGCGGATGAAGTCGTAGGCGTGCCCCACGTGCAGGGGCAGGCCCGCGCCCGCGTACGGCCGGTCGAAGGAGACGGTCACCGCCGCCTCCTCCTCGCCGAGCAGCCGGCCGTCCTCGTCCCAGGCGTGGTACAGGCTGGCGCCGGTGTGGCCGTCCTCGGGATAGAGGTTGTACGCCTGCCAGGTCACGTCCGGGAGCACCAGGAGCAGATCCGCCGGATGGTTGTCCCGGACCGTGAAGGGGATGTGCGAGCGGTAGCCGTCGGCGGTCGTGAGGACGGCCACGTACGCCCCGATCGACCAGTACGACGGGACCTGCAACCGCCAGGACTGCCACCAGTGGTGACAGGAGACCGTGCGGTCGGCGGTGAGCGGAGCCGGCTGGACGATCCCCGAGAGGCGCGGACTGGTGGTGATCTTCGCCGCGCCGTCGCCGCCGTAGTGCCCGATCCGGTAGATGTCGACCGAGAACTGCTGCGGCGGGTCCACCGTGACGTGGAAATCGATCGACTCGCCGGGCGCCACCGCGCCGTCGGACGCGAACCCCTTGATCTGCCTGCGGACGTCGTCGGCCGTGCGCGGGCCGCCGCTGCCACCCCGGGCCAGGATCTCGTCCGCGTACCAGGGGACCATCTGACCGGTGTCGTCGAAGTAGTTGTCCGAGCCTCGCAGCCAGGGCAGCGGGCCCTGGCCGAAGGGATCGCTCACGGCGTGCGCCAGCGCGCCCGACTCCCACCGTCTGATCTGCTCAGCCCCCATGGTGCGCCCCTCCCTCGACTCCCCCGGTCGGCTGGCCTGCTCATCGGCTTGTCGGCTGGTCGGTGCCGCTGGTTCCTGCCTCTGTCAGTGACGGTCTCCAGCACATCACATAACGCACGCACTCCGTCACCGTTCGTCGTGAATTGGCGAGAGTGGAAGCCGGGCCTCCGCGTGGAGGGCTCAGAGGTGGAGGCTCGGACGCGGAGGGCTCAGACCAGACGCACCGGCTTCTCCGGGCGCACCCCGGTCCGGGCCAGCCAGACGCTCAGCGGCTCCGGATCGCCGTCCTCCACGAGGGCCAGCACCCGGGGCCCGAGATCCGCCGCCCGCTCGCCGCCGACGAGCAGGGCCGGCCCGTCCAGCCAGTCCAGCCCGGGCACGGCCTCCGCCGTGTCCACCGCCGCACAGCAGACCATCGCGGTCACATGGTCGGCGAGCAGGTCACGGCCGGTACGCGGCGGCTGGAGCGGGAAGAGCGGCAGAGGCCCGTCGGGACCGCTGACCGCCACCGCGGCGGGCGCGGAAGCCGTCTTCCGGCTCTTCTCCGCGGCGCGAGCGCTCTCGGCCGCCGCGGCGACCCGCGCCTCCCTCGCCGCCTCCTCCCGCGCGAGCAGCGCGCTGAGCGCCCCGGCGAGCGCCTCGGCGGCGGGGTTGACGGGCTCGTCGTCGAGAGGTCCTGACGACTCGTCGCCGAGATCGTCCGTCAGACCGTCGTCGAGGTGCTCGGCGGGGTCGGCGTCCAGGTGATCGGCCGGGTCGGCATCCAGGTGACCGGCCGGGTCGGCGTCGTGAGCTCCTGTCGGAGCGTCCTCGTCGGCCGCCGTCGGGTCGTCGGTGACGGCCCAGGAGTCGTCGTCGAGGACCGTCGGCTGGTCGTCGCGGACCGTCGGCTGGTCGTCGGTGACGGCCGCCCGGGGCTCGTCGCTTCGGGCCGGGGGCTCGTCGCCGTCGGCCTGGGGGCGCGCGGTCGTCAGATGGGCGATGACGCGGGTCAGGGTCGGGCCGACGGCGTCCGGGGCGGATCCGGCGGCGGAGTCGGCGACGCCGAGGCCGTCGAGGACGGCATGGAGGCGGGCGGCGTCGGTACGCCACTTCCGGTCGACGACCTCCTCCGGGTACTGGCTCCACTCCACCGGCGACCAGTCGGGGCCGGGCTCGGCCGGGCCGCCGTGGAAGAGGCGGGCGGCGAGCAGCGAGGTGGCCTCGTCGACCGCGCCCGGCTCCTCCAGGAGATCGCAGGCCGGACGCTCGCCCAGCCGGGAGGAGAAGCCCTCGGCCAGCCGGTCGCGGCGGGAGAGCTCGGTCAGCGCGGAGACCACGCCCGCGTCGAGCTTGGCGGGCCAGCGGCCCATGCGCCAGGCGGGCAGCGCGACCCGGGTCAGGAGCCGGTCCCAGCCCGCGTAGGCCAGGCCGACCTGCTCCTGGGCGACGATCCGTACGCCGTAGTCCACCGCCTGGGCGCGCTCCGAACCGGCCGCGGCGACCCCGCGCTCCATCTCGGCGGCGTGCCCGCGGCAGGCGCGCAGCAGCAGACGGGCGATCTGCCCGACGCCGTGGGCGCCGAGCCGGCGCAGCGGGTCGAGGCCGGGCTCCTCGGGGACGGCGACGGCCGCGTCGAGTCCGCGGACGAAGCGGCGGGCCGCGGCTATGTCGGGGTGCGCGGCCGGTCCCGTACCGGCGACGACCGGGGCGAGGACCGCGCGCAGCTCGGCGACGCGCATCCACCAGAGGAACGGCGAACCTATGACGAGGATCGGGGCGCCGTCGCCGGACACCGTCCGGCGCGTGCGATGGGCCCGGTGCGTGCGGTCCTCCAGCCAGCTGTCGCAGTCCGGCGTCAGGGCTATCCCGGCCGGTGCGGGGACCTCGAGCCGCTCGGCCAGGTCCCGGACGAGCCGGTAGAGATCGGGGGCGGCGGTCTCGGCGAGCTCCACCGTCGGCGTGGCCGCCGGGCGGGCCCGGGCGACGACGAGGGCGACGACCGTGGCGGCGAGGAGGACGACGAGGGCGAGGGCCGTCACGACCCAGCGGGCCGTGTCCCAGGCCGCGCCGGTGAAGTGGCCGGTGACCCCGCCCGCGTACAGCACGACGGCCACCGCGGCGGGGAGCACCGCGAGGCCCAGCGCCCTGCCCCGGACACGAAGGACGGCGAGGGCCCGGGAGCGCGCGGCGCGCGCACCCCACTCCTCGCCGACAACGGCACCAGTACCGGACACGCCGTCCATCACCCCCTCCTACCCACGTCGGGACTGCCTGTGGCGGTGTTGCTCACTCCCCCACTGTGGCACCCGCCACTGACATCGCAATGCCGGTGGGCCAAGTGCCGGAACGCCTTCGCCGCACCCTAGTTGGGGCGTCGGGGGGCGTCATCCGTATGGCCCATCCGTCACTCGATGGAATGGCTTTGGGTAAAGGTGATGGCGCTCAGGCGGCCGTGCGGTTCACGACTTCTCCACCGCACGGCCACAAGAGGAACCGGGCCTGATCAGCCCTCGGCGGCCTTCCGCGCGATGTCCGTGCGGTGCTGCGAGCCGTCAAGGCGGATACGGCCGACCGCCGCGTACGCACGCTCGCGGGCCTGCGTCAGGTCCGAACCGGTCGCGGTGACCGACAGGACACGGCCACCGGCGCTGACGACCTTGTCGCCGTCCAGCTTCGTCCCGGCGTGCAGCACGTACGCGTGCGGGGCGTCCTGCTCCACGATGTCGCCCAGGCCCTCGATCGGGTCGCCGGTGCGCGGGGTGTCCGGGTAGTTGTGGGAGGCGACGACCACGGTGACCGCGGCGTCGTCGGCCCAGTTCAGCGGGGCCTGGTCGGCCAGCGTGCCGTTGGCGGAGTTCAGCAGGACGCCGGCCAGCGGGGTCTTCAGACGGGCCAGGACCACCTGGGTCTCCGGGTCGCCGAAGCGCGCGTTGAACTCGATGACCCGGACGCCGCGGCCGGTGATCGCCAGACCCGCGTACAGCAGACCGGAGAACGGCGTGCCGCGGCGGCGCAGCTCGTCGACCGTCGGCTGGAGGACCGATCCGAGGACCTCCTCGACCAGCTTCGGGTCGGCCCAGGGCAGCGGCGAGTAGGCACCCATGCCACCGGTGTTCGGGCCCTCGTCGCCGTCGAGCGCGCGCTTGAAGTCCTGCGCGGGCTGGAGCGGGAGGACGGTGGTGCCGTCGGTGATCGCGAAGAGGGAGACCTCGGGACCGTCGAGGAACTCCTCGATGACGACCCGGTCGCAGGCGAGCGCGTGCGCCCGCGCCTGCTCGACGTCCCCGGTGACGACGACGCCCTTGCCGGCGGCGAGACCGTCGTCCTTGACCACGTACGGAGCGCCGAAGGCGTCGAGCGCCTCGTCGATCTCCTCCGGGGTGGTGCAGACGTAGCTGCGGGCGGTGGGCACACCGGCGCCGGCCATGACGTCCTTGGCGAACGCCTTGGAGCCTTCGAGCAGCGCCGCCTCCCGGGACGGGCCGAAGACGGGGATGCCGACCGCGCGGACGGCGTCGGCGACACCCGCGACGAGCGGGGCCTCCGGGCCGACGACGACCAGTTCGGCGCCCAGCTCGGTGGCGAGGCGCGCGACGGCGTCGCCGTCGAGCTGATCGACCGGGTGCAGCTCGGCGACCTCCGCGATTCCGGCGTTGCCGGGCGCGCAGTGCAGAGCGGTGACGTCGGGATCGAGGGAGAGAGAGCGGCACAGGGCGTGTTCGCGGGCGCCGCCGCCGATGACGAGGACCTTCACGCCAGCCAGAGTAGCCCGCCGACCGGGATGCCCCTTGTGCGGGCCACCGAGCGAGACGCCCCTACTCGTTCGTGTATTCCTCCACAACGGTGGCTCCCAGCTCGCGCACGATCAGGTCGTGCCCGGAGAGGGCGGAGTCCACCAGATCGGGGTCGTCCTCCTCCGGCACGTCGTCCTCCGGCGCCACGGGCTGCGGCGCCGGCGGGCTGTACGCGGGGGCCTGTGCCGGAGCCGGCGCGGCCGCCTGCGGGAAAGCGGGGGCCGACGCGGCCTGCGGCTGCGCGGGAGCGGACGGCGGGGCCTGCTGGAACGCCGGGCCCGGAGCCGCGGACCGGCCGCCGAAGCCGCCGGTCCCGCCCGAGCCGCCGAAACCGGTGGCGGCGGGCGGGGGCGTGGCACCGCCCGACGGGTCGATGATCGCCTCGACCTTCCAGTTCACGTTGAACTGCTCGGCGAGGGCCTGCTTCAGGACCTCCTCGCTGCCGCTGCTCGCGAAGTTGTCCCGCGCCCCGGCGTTCAGGAAGCCGAGCTGGAGCGTGGTGCCGTCGAAGCCCGCGACCTGCGCGTTCTGGCTGAGCAGGATCCAGGTGAACCGGCGCCGGTTCTTCACCGCGTCGAGGATCTGCGGCCACAGGTTCCGCACCTGCGCCGTGTCCCCGCCACCCCCGCCGGCAGCCGGGGCCGGCGCGGCGGGCTGCGCCTGTACGGGCGCGGGGGCGGGCGGAGCCTGGGGGGCCGAGGCGCCGGGCCAGGCGCCGGCCGGGGCCGGGGCGGCCGGGGTCGCCGGCGCGGAGGCGCCGGGCCACGCACCGGGCGCACCGCTGCCGGGCGCGGCGGCTCCCGGCCACGCGCCGGGCCGCGGCGCGGCGGGAGCGGTCTGCTCGGCGACGGGCTGCGCCTGTACGGGGGTGGGAGCGGGGGCCGCCTGGACGGGTGCCGGGGCGGGCGGGGGCGGTGCCATCGGCGTGTGGGCCTCGGGCCCGGGCACGTACCCCATGGCGGGCGCCGGCGGTCCGGGCGTGTAGACCGGCGCGGGCGCGGCGGCCGCCCCGCGCTCCAGCCGGTCGAGCCGGGCCTGGAGCGAGCGCTCGTCGTCGAAGGCGGCGGGGAGCAGCACGCGCGCGCAGATCAGTTCCAGTTGGAGCCGGGGCGAGGTGGCGCCCCGCATCTCGGTCAGTCCGGCGTTGACGAGGTCGGCCGCCCGGCTGAGTTCCGCGGCGCCGAAGACGGACGCCTGGGCCTGCATGCGCTCGATCACGTCGACGGGGGCGTCGATGAGCCCCTTCTCGGCCGCGTCCGGCACCGCGGCCAGGATCACCAGGTCCCGCAGCCGCTCCAGGAGGTCCGCGACGAACCGCCGCGGGTCGTTGCCGCCCTCGATGACCCGGTCGACGACCTCGAACGCGGCCGCCCCGTCCCCCGACGCGAACGAGTCGACCACCGAGTCGAGCAGCGACCCGTCCGTGTAGCCGAGCAGCGACGTGGCCATGGCGTACGTCACACCGTCGTCGGTGGCGCCCGCCAGGAGCTGGTCCATCACCGACATCGAGTCACGCACCGACCCCGCACCGGCCCGCACGACGAGCGGCAGCACCCCGTCCGCGACGGGGATGCCCTCCTGCCCGCAGACCTCGCCCAGGTACTCCCGCAGCGTGCCGGGCGGCACGAGCCGGAAGGGGTAGTGGTGGGTCCGCGACCGGATCGTCCCGATGACCTTCTCGGGCTCGGTCGTGGCGAAGATGAACTTGAGGTGCTCCGGCGGCTCCTCGACCACCTTCAGGAGCGCGTTGAAGCCCGCCGACGTGACCATGTGGGCCTCGTCGATGATGTAGATCTTGTACCGGCTCGACGCCGGCCCGAAGAACGCCTTCTCCCGCAGGTCACGGGCATCGTCCACACCACCGTGCGACGCCGCGTCGATCTCGATCACGTCGATCGACCCCGGCCCGTTCCGCGCGAGGTCACGGCACGACTGGCACTCCCCGCACGGCGTCGGCGTCGGCCCCTGCTCGCAGTTCAGGCACCGGGCCAGGATCCGCGCACTCGTCGTCTTCCCGCAGCCGCGCGGACCACTGAACAGGTACGCGTGATTGACCCGGTTGTTCCGCAGGGCCTGCTGCAACGGGTCGGTGACATGCTCCTGCCCGATGACCTCGGCGAAGGACTCGGGGCGATAGCGGCGGTAGAGCGCGAGAGACGACACATGTACGAGGTTATAGGCGCCCACCGACAACCCGGGAAAAACCGCCACCACCACGGGAACGACCCGGCGGCCGTACGGGACCAGAAGGCCGAACGGCCCGGCGGTCGCACGGGACCGGACGCCCTTCCCGTACCGCGGCGGCCGCCCTCCCCATCCGGGAACGCAAGCGCCCCCCACGCACCTGCCAGAGCCGACCTACCCTTGCTGCCTTCCGGCCCTGGGGGAGTTCAGTCAGATAGCACCGCGTGAGGGGCTCCGCCCAGCGTACCCGATCCCCGGACCCCTCCGTCCCCCGCTCCCCACACCACCCCCTCCCGGATCCCCCCGACGACCCCCGCACGGATCCCCGTAGCGATCACGTTCGCGAGCACCCCCCAACGTCTTGTATTGTTTGCGGCGGAGGATTCGCCTAGTGGCCTAGGGCGCACGCTTGGAAAGCGTGTTGGGGGCAACCCCTCACGAGTTCGAATCTCGTATCCTCCGCCATTGCTCTCACCGGGCAATACGTTGAAGGGCCCCACCGTTCGCGGTGGGGCCCTTCGGCGTTTCCGTCTCGGCGCCCCCGGTTTCCGTCTCGGTTGCTCGGCGGCTGCTCGGCGAGGGCCTCCCTCTCCCCTTCACGTGCGCTTCCTCTCGTTCGCCCCTGTGCGTCGTCGTCTCGTGGTTGCGGTCGATGTTTCCGTGACGGTGATCCCGTCATCCCGTCCCGCGGGTGGTCTCGGACCGATAGCGTCTGCTCCGGGGTTTGTGGGGTGGGGACGGCAGCGCCGGGCGCGAGGGGAGCGTGGGCATGCAGCCGCTGGCAGCGGACGATCCGCGGCAGGTGGGCGAGTACCGGTTGCTGCGGCAGCTCGGAGCAGGGGGGATGGGCCGGGTCTACCTCGGCCGGACCGCGGGCGGGCGGACCGTCGCCGTCAAGGTGGTCCGTCGCGACCTGACCGGGGACTCCGAGTTCCGGGCCCGGTTCCGTCAGGAGGTGGCGGCTGCCCGGCGGGTCAGCGGTACCTGGACGGCACCGGTCCTCGATGCGGACACCGAGGGCGGGCATCCGTGGGTGGCCACCGGGTACGTCGCCGGGCCCGCGCTCAGCGACGCCGTACGGGAGTTCGGGCCACTGCCCGAGCCGGCCGTTCGCACCCTCGGCGTCGGCCTCGCAGAGGCACTCACCCATGTGCACGGTCTCGGGCTGGTGCACCGGGACGTCAAGCCGTCGAACGTACTGCTGACCCTGGACGGGCCTCGGCTGATCGACTTCGGCATCACCCGCGCACTGGACGCCACCACCGTGCTCACCCATTCCGGCCAGGTGTTCGGCTCGCCGGGCTTCATGTCGCCGGAGCAGGCGAACGGGCTGCCCGCCGGGCCGCCCAGCGACGTCTTCTCGCTCGGCGCGGTGATCGCGTACGCGGCCACCGGCACGATGCCGTTCGGCTCCGGGGTGAGCGCGCCCGTCCTGCTCTACCGGGTGCTCCACGAGGAGCCCGACCTCTCCGGGCTGGCCGGCCCGCTGCACACCCTCGTCCGCGACTGCCTGGCCAAGGATCCGTCCCTCCGCCCTACGCCCGGACAACTACGGGAACGGCTGGACGCCGACGGCGCGGCCGCCGCCCGACTGGGGCACGGAGACTGGCTGCCGTCGGCGCTGGCGGCGGCGGTCGGACGCAGCGCCGTGCAGCTGCTGGACCTGGAGGGGGAACGGGAGGCCGGGGAGGGGACGGCCGCGGGGGACGGGACTGCCGCGGGAGGCGGGCCTGCCGCGCCGGCTCCGGAGGCGGCGGCTGGGATCCAGGCTCCCACCGGGGGCCGGACGGCTGCCGAGGCGGCGGGAGTGGCCGAAGCGGTGCGAGCGGCCGAGACGGGGGGAGTCTCCGAGGCAGCGGGAGTGGCCGAAGCCGCGCAGGCGGCCGAGGTGGGGCGAGCGGCCGAAGCCGCGCAGGCGGCCGGGGCAGCGCAGGTTGTGCCGGGCGGGGGTGCGCCCCGGGTCCTCGGTGTGCCCGGGTTCGGGCCGCCGGCACCACCGCCGGGTTTCGGCCCGCCGACGGTGGGACCCGTCGGGCCGTACACGCCGACCCCGGTCCCGACCCCGCCGGTTCCGCACTACGGGATGTATCCGCAGCGGCCACGCGGCCGGCGGCGGTACGGCGTGCCGGCGGCCGTGCTGGTCGGCGTGCTGCTGCTGGGCGGCGGATACCTGCTGATCGAGCAGCTACGGGAGAACGACCGGCGGGACACAGCGTCGAACCCCGGGCAGACCACCCCGGACGGGGGGCGGACCACCACCGCCGCCCCGACTTCGACGAGCCCGGATTCGACGAGCCCGGAGCCGACCGACGACGGTTCCGATCCGGCTGATGACAGCGCCTCGCCCGACGCGAATACCGCGGAGCCGGGGCCGGCCATCCCCGCGAAGTTCCTCGGGACGTGGGTCGGCGAGCAGAAGACCGCCGGTGGGGACGTCACCTCTGTCACCCTCACCGTCGTCCAGTCGGCGCAGAGCGAGGAGAAGAGCAGGATCCGCACCAGGACGTCGGAGACCGGCACCTGGTGCGAGGACATGTGGACGCTCAGCGAGGCCGACGAGAGCCAGGTCTCCTACGCGGCCCGGGCGACCGGCTCCCCGTCCGGTGAGGCGTGCAGCGGCGACGGGTCGATCTACCGCCTGATCACGATGCAGCCGGACGGCACACTCCGCTACATGGACCTCCTCGCGCAGGACCAGTACATGGTGCTGCGGAAGAAGGGCTGAGCCGCGCGGACGCCCCTTCCCCGGACCGACAGGGCTTCGGGGTCCGGGGGAAGGGGCGTCGGCAGGCGGCGATCGTCGGGCGAAGCCGAAGCGCCCCCGCCCCACCCTTACAGGGCCCAGGGCAGGGCGCGGGTGCCCTCCGTGCCGGGGACGGAGGCGACGCCGTCGGCGCGCATGACGACGTGCGCTTCGGCCGCCAGGAGGGCGTGGATCCGGCGGAGTACGCCGGGCGGGAGGACGAGGGTCTGGCCGGCCTCGACCTTCTCCGTACGGGTTCCGCAGGTGACCTCCAGGGCGCCCGCGGTCACCGTCCACACCTGTTCGCGGCTGATGGCGTGCTCCGGGCCGGTCTGGCCGGCCGCCATCTCGACGGTCCACGTGCTGAGTTCCGCGCTGCCTCGGGTGGGGGACGCCAGGCCGGTCATGCGGGCGTTCGGGGAGACGGTGACGGCGTCGGCGGTGGGCGTGATCACGTGCATGGCGGGCTCCTCGGTGTGGGCGTCGTCTTCGTCGGCGGCCGGGGTGGCCGGCTCGATCGAGGCGGTCGGGGCGGTCTGTTCGGCCGTGGTGATCTGCTCGGTCGGGCCGGTCGTCGGTGTGGTCCATTCGACGAGCTGGACGACGATGCCGTTCGGGTCGGTGAGCTGGAACAGGCGCTCGCCCCAGGGCTCTTCGCGGAGGGGCAGGGTGATCGGGGCGCCGGCCTGGGCGAGGCGGCGTTCCTCGGCTTCGATCCCGGAGACGGTGAGGGCGAGGATCAGCCCGGCGGCCTGCCGGTCGCGCTGTTCGGGCGGGAGGACTTCGCTGCCGCGGCGGAGGAGGACGATGTCGGCTGCGGCGTCGCTCCGGCTCAGGGAGACGAAGCCGTCGGCGGCCATGGCGATCTCGTAGCCCAGGTGCGTACGGAAGAAGTCGCGCGAGGCGTCCACGTCGTCGACGGTCAGGGACAGCGTGGTGGTGGTGACGTTCATGGCGACTCCCGGCGAGTGAGGACGGACGGACGAGGGGCGGGGCGGGTTCGGCTGCGGGCGGTGGTCCCATGCACCCGGCGGCTCCGCGGGGGTGGCGACGTTCTCTATGCGGACTCCTTGACGTAGGTGAGGACGACGTTGCCGCCCTCGAACACACGGCTGTCGGTCAGCCGGAGGGCGCGCGGCGCGAAGCCGGTGCGGAAGAGCGGAATGCCGGCGCCGGCCACGACCGGGTACTGCTTGACGATCAGCTCGTCGATCTCGGGGAACAGCCGGCCGGCCAGCTCGGCGCCGCCGCAGAGCCAGATCCCGAGGCCCTCCTCCTGCTTGAGCTTGCGGACCAGGGTGAGCGGGTCCTCGTCGGTGACCTCGACGGCGGGGTCCGGGCCGGTGCCGAGCGAGCGGGAGAACACGATCTGCCGCAGGTGGGCGTACGGGCTGGTGAGACCGACGGCCAGGCCCGGCTCGTACGTGGCACGCCCCATCAGCACGGTGTCGAAGCGGGCGTTGGGGGCGTCCGCGACACCGAAGGCGGCGCGGGCCGGGGTGGGGAGGGCGTCGGCGTACGCGGAGGCCAGGTGCGGGAGGTAGTCGGCGGTGAGGTGCGGCGCGAAGAAGTCGGCATCGCCGTCGGGGGCGGCGATGAAGCCGTCGATGGTGGCGCCGACGAAGTAGGTGAGCTTGCGCATCCGGTGGGCCGTATCCCTTCCGTCGGGCGATTTTTGCGACGGACATAAACTTAGACCCGACCACTTGGATCGGTCAAGGGTATTTTTGCCATGGGTGTAAGATTTCTTCATGACCACCGAGATGGGGCTCCGCGAGTCCAAGAAGCAGGAGACCAGGCAGCTGATCTCCGACTGCGCCACCAGGCTCTTCATCGACCAGGGCTTCGAGCGGACCACCATCGCCGAGATCGCCACGGCCGCCCGCGTCGCCAAGAAGACGGTCACGAACTACTTCGCCCGCAAGGAAGACCTGGCCCTCGACCACTACGAGGCGTTCACGCAGGGCCTCGCCCAGGCCGTCGCCGACCGCGGCCCCGACGAATCCCCCCTCGCCGCCCTCGGCCGCACCTTCCGCGCCGCCCTCCTCGCCCACGACCCGGTCGTCGGCTTCACCGGCCTCGCGTTCGCCCGCATGGTCGCCGACAGCCCCACCCTCACCGCCCGGATGCGCGAACTCCACGACCAGCGCGAGGAGGCACTCGCGGAGGCACTGGCGGGAGCGCTCCCGGCAGCCCCGGCAGGAGCCCCGACAGGAAACGACGGCGCGGACGGCGAGGTCACCGCGCCCGCCATCGCATCGCGCGCCGCCGCCGCCCTCATCGCCGCCGCCGACCGCCTCCTGTTCCGGCGCATCCAGGAACTCACCCTCGCCGGCCACGACGACGACCGGATCGAGGCCACCCTCCTCCCTGAGGCCGACCACCTCCGCGCCCTCCTCGGCGGCGCCCTCGGCAGCGACCCCGCCACCTGGTGAAACGCCCACGACGCCGAAGGGCCCCACCGCGAACGGTGGGGCCCTTCTTCTCGGTCCGCACGAACGGTCCGTACAGACGCTCCGTACAGACGCTCCGTACCGGCGGCGTCCCGGCGTCAGCCGTTGACGACGATCACGGCCGAGTTGTTGGTCAGGTCCGGGTCGAAGGAACGGATCGGAGGCTCGTACTGGTCGTTGTCGAGCGACACCGTGGACTTCGACTTGCCGGCCCGGTCGATGCGCAGGTCGAAGCCGAAGGTGTGGGTGGCGCGCTCGTCCAGGTAGATCGGCGTGGTGCAGCGGTAGCGCGGCGCGCCCAGCTGCTCCTCCAGCCACTCGCCGGTCTCGCTGAGCGCCGAGCAGGAGTCGGGCTTGGCGGTGACGGTCGTCCCGGCCGGGACACGCACGTCGACGACGGCCGCCGGCTCACCCGCGCCGAGCGAGGCGACCCAGGCCGGGCCCCGGTTCTTCACCGTGACATCGGCCCGTACGGTCGCGCCGACCGCGCCCTCGACCCGGCTGCCCCGCAACTTGAGATCAGCGGTGTTGGCGGCGTGGATGATCACGGAACGGTAGTTGTCCTGCGGGTCCAGCTCGGGCACCGGCGCCTCGGCCGTGGTCACGGTCGGCGTCGCGGTCGTTCCCGCCGCCGCGGCCGCCGCGTTCCCCGTGACCGTACGGAGCGCCGGCGCGGCAACGAGATCCAGCTCGGCGCCCGTGCCCGGCGTGTACGTACGACCGCCGCGGGCCGCCTCAAGCGCCTCGGCCGAGTACGGCTCGACGGAGTAGTCGTACCGGTCGTACAGAGCGTTCTTCCGCACCTTCAGCGGATTGGCGAGCGCGAACGACTGCCCGGGCGCGATCGGCTCGTCGAGCACGCACAGCGCCTCGGTGCCGACCTCCGTGTCCCGGTACCCGCAGTTCGCCGGCCGCTCGACAAAGCCGAGACCACGCGAGGCGAACAGGTGCAGCAGCGCCCCCTGCGCCGTACGGTTCCCATGATTCCCCAGCGTGGCCGGCACCGTGATGGCACTGCCCGGCGCGACACCGTCCCGCCGGGGCGACTGGCTCAGGGCCAGATCCGCCCCGTTGCCCAGCACGACGCGGGTCTCCCCCGGATAGGACGTCAACTCCCCCGCCGTGGCGGTGTACCGCAGCACACCCTCCACCCCGTCCGCCGCACCCGGCAGCGCCCCCACCGTCAGCACGGCCGCCGTCATCGGCTCCGTACCCACCGGCGCGGGAACATCGCACACCGCCGCGCCGGCCGTCTCCACCACGCAATTGGCCGGCCAGGTCACCTTCGCGAACGCGCCGAGCCCACTCGCGTCCACACTGATCCGCCCCGCCCCGACCTCGTTCTCCTGATTGTCGTGCGAGACCTTGAGCGCCACGGTCCGCTCCGGCGCCGTCCCGTCCTCGTACGCACCGGGCAGCACCAGCTCGTACGGATCCGAATACGTCCACAGCTGATCACTCACAGCCGAGGCCGACCCGGCCGACCCGAGGCTCAGCACCACGGAGACAGAGACGGCGGCGACCGGCACCCACGCGAGACGGGCACGACGAGTACGACGGGTAGGGAGAGAGGTGTCCAGAGGTTTCATGTGAAACCTGACCGCCGCGCACCCGCCAAGGTTGTACGGGAAGCGCGGCCATCCGGTCCTCCTACCGGGCCGCCCGACTACACAGGACAGGGGCGGTACTCAAGGCTCAGCTCGCGGTCCACCGCGTAGCTCGTCCGCATCGACGCGTCGATGACCTGCTGCCACGAGCCGTACTTGGCATAGAGCTGATCCGCCGTCGGGCCGAGCGGATTGCCGTACTTGGCCATGTTCCGCTCCTCCAGCACGCGCACCTCCTCCCGGGTCATCCCCGCCCGGGTGATCTCCTTCGCCTGGTTCCGCATGTCCACCAGCTCCCGCGCGATCTCCTCCTCGGTGAAACCCGCCTCCCGCATCGACACCTCCGTCCGATGCATGTCCTCCAACAGCCCGTGGTACCTCATCCGCGTCCGCTGCGCCTCCACCTTCTCGTCCATCGGCAGCACCCGAATCCGGCACACCACCGGATCCGCGCTCGGACACGGCTCATCCGCCGACACCGGCCTCTCCAACGGCGCCGTGATCACCGAACCACACGCCTCCGCCGCGCCCGCCACGGCCGTACCCGCCGTACCCAACAACGCGACAGCCGCCACGAACGGGACCAGCGCCCGACGCAGAGAGAAGGAGAAACCGGCATCCAAAACCAGGGAACGTTCCATGCCCGCCACCCTCGCCACCACCCCCTCCCCCTTCACGCAGGCGCACCGACCATCACCCCTACGGGGCACCGACCGGCCGACGCCCCGTCCCCTCCACAAGGGGCGTTCACCGGTTCGGGGGGTCATCAGAGGGAGGGACGTTACTGCGGGCATCCGTATGTAGTCATGCCGATACTTTCTGTGATGACCAGTCGGCTCGACCAAACAGGGGTTATCCATGCGGAAGTTGGCTACAGCTGTGGTGGCTGCGGGGTTGTTCTTTGGGGGGATGGGGGTGGCGGTGGCCGACTCTGAACACGAGTTGGTCATGAGGATGCCAGGCGTCGGGTTCGTCGGCACGTACCGGTGGCAGCCCACGAACAAGGTCCCGAGTGGACTTCATGTGAAGGGCGAGCTGCGGGACGAAAACAAGGATGACGGTCACAACGTCTACCTCCGCACCAAGGTCGAGGGCTACCCATGGGGCCACCTCACCGGAGTCCAGAAGAAGCGCATCAAGGTCGACAAGGTCTTCTACGACGGCGCGGTTCTGAAGACGAAGGAAGTGTGGATGCACGCGTGCATCGATCGCGGTTCCTTGCGGCCTGACTACTGCTCACCGGAACGGCTCTTCTCGCGGAGGTAGTCAACGGACCTGGGAGCCGCCGCCACGCGGCTCCCTCTCTCCAAGGAGCACGCCACGATGGACGTCATTCTCCGCGCCGAGGGCGTGGATCTCTTCTATGGCACCGAGCAGGCCGTAAGTAGCGCAGATTTCACACTTAAGCGCGGCGAGGTAGCCGCCATCATGGGGAGCAGCGGGTCGGGAAAGTCGTCGCTGCTGTACTGCCTCGCGGGAGTTCTGCCTCCGACCAACGGCACCGTGACCTTCGACGGAGTACCGCTCTCCACCCTCCCTGACGGAGAGTTGAGCGCCTTGCGTCGAACCCGCCTGGGCTTTGTCTTCCAATACGGAGAGCTCCTGCCTGAACTGACGGCGGAGGAAAACGCGGCGCTTCCACTCCGGCTCGCCGGAATCAGTAAGACCCACGCACACGCCATTGCTGGACAAGTGTTGGGGCGGCTCGGAATGGGCGACCTGCTGCGGCGCAGGACCTCCAAGCTGTCGGGTGGCCAGAGTCAGCGCGTTGCGGTTGCGCGGGCCCTGGTCCATCGGCCCGATGTCGTCTACGCAGATGAGCCGACCGGGGCGCTCGACAGTTCCAACGCATCCGCTGTACTCGAGGAGTTCCTTCAGCTGGCGCGGAGGCAGAAGACGGCGGTGGTCATCGTCACGCACGACGCCGACGTCGCTGCAAAGGCCGACACGCAATACACGATGTCGGACGGTGTTCTGGCCCAACGGGTGGCGGCGTGAATACGTTCGCCCTCGGTATGCGCTTGCTGTGGAGCAGCGGACGTCGTGGACAGGTCCGCTTCGTGTTGATGGTGCTCGGCTCGGCGCTCGGAGTGGCCTGCCTGACCGCCGTCCTCACTATTCCGTCGATCCTCACTGCTCATGACGCGCGCACAGCCGCTCGCGAACCGCGCCCAGGCGCGAGCAGCTTCCTGTACCAGGAATTTCGTGATCCGTACGGGTCGCAACCGCTCCATCGGGTCTTCGTCGCACGGACAAGCCCTGGGCCCGCTCCCGTACCTCCAGGCATCGAGAACCTACCCGCCGCCGGTGAGGCAATCGTTTCGCCGCGGCTCGCTGCGGTTCTGGCCGCCAATCCCAAGGCGGCCGGCCTTGTCCCCGGCCATGTCATCGGCGTCATTGCGCCCGAGGGATTGGGCGACACGGAAGATCTATACGCCTATATCGGCACCACGCCGGCCCGGCTGACCGAAGCGGAGGAACTGGGTAGTTTCGGCACCGGCCGGTCGTGGCGGGAGATCGTCGACGCGTCGACCCTCGACATCCTGCGCTTCACCCTCGGGTGCATCGTCCTGCTTCCACTCGTCATCTTCCTCTCCGTCTGCGCACGGCTGTCAGGAGAGTCGCGTGCCCGGCGACTCGCCGCACTGCGGCTCGTCGGGCTCAGCATGAAGGACACACTGCGAGTCAACGCCGGGGAGAGTGTCGCCGCCGCCTTGGTAGGGGCTGTGCTTGGGGTTGCGGGCTACCTCGGGGTCAACGAGCTAATGGCTCGGGTCGGGTTGCCGGGCTTGCACTGGTATCCGGCAGATGGTCGCCCCTCGGGGTCGACCGTCGCCGTATGTCTGCTGGGGTGTCCGGCGCTGGCATGGGTCGTGGGGCAGTTCAGCGCTCGTCGTGCCGCCCTGTCGCCGATCAGTGTGCGAAGGACCGGAGAGCGTAAGCCTCCGAAGAAGGTCGGGACGCTGCTTCTGGTGCCCGGTCTCGGAGTCATCGTCGGGTACTGCGTGCTCAGTCTCATGGGGCGGGACCCGTCAGGGGGATGGGCCACTTCCCTGCTCGTGCCCGGTGCTGTGCTGTTGACCGGCGCCGGGCTCGTCTTCGGATTGGCACCCACCACAGCATGGCTCGCACGTCGGCTGGCCGGGGCGGCGAAGTCGCTGCCGGTGGCGCTGGCGATGAGACGTGCCGAGGTCGACCCTGGGTCTTCATTGAGGGTGGCCACCGGGCTCGTACTGCTGCTCTTCGGGGCATCACTTAGTCAGGGTGTGCTCATCGAACTCGACCAGGTCAGTCGGCGGACGGCTCCCCTTCAGGAATACAACATCAGCATGGGCGCGCTTACGCCCGCGCAGAGGCGACAGCTGACAGATGTTCCGGGCGTCCGGACGCACATGGTCTCGTACAGGTCCTGGGATCCACTGGACGGGAGCGAGGTCCCTCACGCCGCTCTCGTGGCGGCCACCTGCTCACAGCTCGCCGTGTATACAGAACGATCCACGGGTTGCGTTGAGGGAAGGATCATGCAACTACGGGACCCCCGCACGCTGTTCGAGTACGACCCGAAGGCGGGAGAGCACTACCCCTTTGCGTTGAAGGACGGCCGAAAGGCAATGCTCACTGTGCCTTCTGGGCAGGTCGATATGCGTCCCTGGGATGTCTCCGTATTTCACTCGGGCGTGCTTCTCGTACCGCCTGCACTGCTGCCTCCCGACCTGGCAGACACGGAAGGCACTCTCACGCTGGTGAGCGACGCCGATCCCGCCACCATCCGCGCCGTCCTCGATGGCGTCGGATCCATCGCGCCCACGTCCTCCGTCGAGCCCGTAGGAATCGTCATCGACTCCCTCGCTCAGCTCGCCGCGATCCGAAGCCTGCTCGCCGTGGGGATGGTGCTTGGGCTCGTTATCGGGGTGGCGGCGTTTGTGGTTTCGGTGGCGGATAGGGCGATGGAGAGGCGGGGGGAGGTGGCGGCGTTGGTGTTGTTGGGGGCGAGGGCGGGGACGTTGAGGGTGGTGCAGGTGGTGCAGGTGGTGGTGCCGCTTGGGGTGGGGTTGGGGGCGGCGGTGGTGGCGGGGTGGTTGGCGGAGTCGAGTTACCTGATCACGGGGGGTGGGGCGGTGCATTGGGATTGGGAGGGGTTGCCGGTGTTGGGGGCGTGTGTGGTGGGGGTGATGGTGGCGGCGGGGCTGGCGTCGGTGCCGATGGTGAGGCGGCATGTGGATCCGGAGCACATTCGGAGGGATTGATCGGGCGGGGAGCGATGAGTTTCGGGCAGGGTGGGGGTCATAGGGGTAGGTGCCCGTCGAGCCGAGGAGAAGATCGTGTCCGAGAACGTCGTGAAGGGTCCGGCCAGTTACTTTCCGTCGATCGAGAAGAAGTACGGGCGGCCGATCGGTGAGTGGCAGGAGCTGATCCGGTCGTCGCCGCTGACGAAGCACATGGAGCTGGTGTCGTGGCTGAAGGCGGAGTACGGGGTGGGCCACGGGCACGCGAGCGCGCTCGTGGCCCATACGTTGGCCGAGGGGAAGTAAGCCCGGGGCGAGTAGGCCCGGGGCAATCGGGGTCGGGGGACGTGGGGCCGGGTCACGCGGCGAGGGTGTGGGTCGCGCGGCGGTTGACCTGGGCGGTGAGGGCGAGGGTGGCGGCCGCGGCGGTGGTGCCGGCGATGAGGGCGGTCCACCAGAGGGTGGTCGGGCCGAGGGTCGTGTAGGCGGCGACGCCGAGGGTGAGGGCGGCGAAGCGGGCCACGCCCCAGGTCCAGCTGAAGGCGCCCTGGTAGCGGCCGCGGGCGTGGGAGGGGGCGAGGTTGGCGAAGAGGCCGGCGGCGATGCCGGCGACGACGACCTCGCCGAGGGACCAGACGACGACGGAGACGGTGTAGCCGGTGATGCCGTCGGCGATGCCGGTGAGGGCGACGCCCACGGCGATCAGCGCGCTGCCGGCGCTCTGCACGGCGAGCTGCGGGAAGCGGGCCACCCAGGTGGTCGCGAAGGGCTGGAGGGCGACGACCAGGACGGCGTTGACGGCCGCCATCGCCCCGTAGACCGCGGGCGACAGGCCGCTGTCGTGGACGGCGAGCGGCAGGGCGACCTCGGTGAGCGAGTAGACGAAGAGCTGGACGCCGAAGAGCGGGAGCAGGAGCAGGGCGAGGCGGTCGCGGAGGACGACGCCGTAGCCGATGCCGTCCTTGGCCGCCGCCGTGGTGGCCGTACGCGGGGGTTCGGGGATGCGGACCGCGACGACCAGGGCGTAGAGGAGCATCGAGCCGGCGTCGACGGCGAAGAGGAGCCAGTAGCCCTGGTCGGCGAGGTATCCGCCGAGGATGCCGGCGACGGCGGTGCCGATGTTCACGCCCCAGCCGAAGAGGGCGTACGCGCGCTGGCGGCGGTCGCTGTCGACGGCGTCGGCGAGGAGGGCGAACGCGGCCGGTGACACGGTGCTGCCGGCCGCGCTGATCAGCAGGGCCGCGGCAGCCATCGTCCAGACGCCGGGGGCGAGGAACAGGGCGCCCTGGGCGGCGGCGGCGCCGATCAGGCCGATGAGCATGGTGGGGCGGCGGCCGATGCGGTCGGCGAGGATGCCGCCGACGGCGGGGCCGAGGAGGTTGCCCGCGCCGAGGGCGCCGAGGACGTAGGAGGTCTCGGCGCCGGTCACTCCGCGTGAGGCGAGGAAGAAGACGAGGAACGGGGTGACGAGGTAGCCGAGGCGGTTGACGATCGTGCCGGCGAAGATCGTCCAGACGAGGGGCGGGAGACCGCGGAAGGAGGAGGGCATGGGAGGAGCGTGCTCCCTGCCTCCCCTGCGGCTCCAGTGATTAAGCTGTGGCCGAATCCATTCAGGCGCCCGTCGTGCGAACTCGCCGCTCCGCGACGTCGATGACGAGGATGTGGGCGTATGGAATCCGGGCTCAGCTTCTCCGCCGCCGACCTCGCCCAGACCCGGTTCGCCGTCTCCCCCATGTGGGAGGTCGTCACCAGCTACCGCATCCTCGCCCGGCAGTCGGACACCGCCCCGCACCGCCGCTGGGTCGCACAGGTCGGCCCCCGGATCGCCCGGGCCGGCCTCGACCGCGGCTGGCTCGACGCGCTCATCCCCGGCCACGGCTACCTGGCCGACTTCCTCAACCCGACCCCCACCGGCCCCTTCCCCACCCTTGAGGCCGAGCTCGACGCCATCCGCCGCACACCGGCCGAGCAGGTGCACAACGACCTCGACATGCTCGGGAGGGAGGGGAACGGAATCGGGGGCGGGGACGGGAACAGGGACAGGGGCTGGACCGACGGGGGCCCGGTCAGTCGGGGTCGGAATTCCCGGCTCGGCGTGCTGCGGGAGGCGCCCGAGGAGGCGCTGCGGAAGATCGCCGACGAGATCGAGGCGTACTGGGAGATCGCTCTCGCCCCCTACTGGGCGCGGATCCAGAAGGTTCTGGAGGCCGATGTGTTCCACCGGGCGCGGCAGGTCGCCGAGCACGGTTCGGCGCGGGTACTGAGCGAGCTCCACGAGACCGTGCGGTGGGACGACGGCACGCTGCGGCTGGTGCGGCTCCACTGCGCGCTCACTCGCGACCAGGCCGGCTCGGGACTGCTGCTCATCCCGTCCGTCTTCGCCTGGCCCAAGGTCCTGACCCGGTCCGTGCACCCGGATCCGCCCCAACTCGCCTATCCCGCGCGGGGAATCGGAACGGTCTGGGAGCCCCGTACCACCGGGGCCACGGACGCCGTCGCCGCCGTCCTCGGCCGCTCGCGGACCCTGCTGCTCACCGAACTCGACACCCCGTCGTCCACCACCCGGCTCGCCGCCCACTGCGGGCTGTCCGCCGCCGGTGTCTCCCAGCACCTCATCGCCCTGCGGAACGCCGGACTGGTCACCGCGCACCGCAGTGGGCGCTCCGTCCTCTACGCCCGTACCGCGGTCGCCGACCAGCTCCTCAACCCGTAGACATCCGAGGGAAGATGGCCGGATGACATCTCTCTCTGTGTCGGACGGGTCTGATGGGCCGGATGGGTCGGATGGGTCGACTGAATCGACCGGACCGGCCTGGTCGGAGCGGTCCGTGGTCCGCGACGGGGTACGCCTTGTCTGCCGCGACTGGGGTGGTTCCGGGCCCGACGTACTGCTGCTCCACGGGCTGGCCGGGCATGTCGGGGAGTGGGACGCCACCGCCCGGCTGCTGCGCGACGTCGGTCACCGGGTCGTCGCCCTCGACCAGCGCGGGCACGGGAGCAGCGAGCGCCGGCCGGAGGACGTCTCGCGCGGGGCGTACGTCGCCGACGTGGTCGCCGTGGCCGAGCGACTCGGGCTTGTGCGGCCGCTGTTGATCGGCCAGTCGCTCGGTGGGCACACCGCGTTCCTCACCGCCGCCGCTCACCCCGGGCTGGCCCGCGCGCTCGTCCTCGTCGAGGCGGGGCCGGGCGGCGCCGACCCGGACGTGTCCGCGGGGATCGGGGACTGGCTGCGGGGATGGCCCGTGCCGTTTCCCTCGCGGGAGGCGGCCGTCGCCCACCTGGGCGGGAGCAAGCGGCTCGTCGGGGAGGGGTGGGCCGACGGACTGGAGGAGCGCGACGGGGGTCTTCGGCCGCGCTTCGACCCGGACGTCATGGTGCGGTCCCTGGACGTGATCGGCGCCCGCTCCTTCTGGGACGAGTGGGCCGCCGTCGCCTGTCCCGTCCTCGCCGTCCTCGGACACGGCGGGGAGAGCGGCCAGGGCGGGATCATCGGCGGCGAGGAGTACGCGGAGATGGCCCGGATCCGGCCCGGGCTGCACGGTGTGAGCGTGCCCGGCGCCGGGCACGACGTGCATCTCGAGCGGCCGGAGGTGCTGCACCGGCTGATCGTCGACTTCTGCGCGGCCGTCCTGCCGGCCACCCCTTGCCCTGGAGTGCACTCCAGTTCCTAGAGTGCGCGCATGCGCTATCGAGTACTCGGCGGGACCGGCATCGACGTCAGCACGTACTGCCTCGGCACCATGATGTTCGGTGCCGTCGGCAATCCGGACCACCAGGAATCCGTACGGATCATCCATGCCGCCCTGGACCAGGGCATCAACTTCGTGGACACTGCCGACATGTACTCGGCCGGGGAGTCCGAGGAGATCGTCGGCAAGGCACTGCGTGATCCGCGGCGCCGCGAGGAGACCGTCCTCGCCACCAAGGTGTACTTCCCCATGGGCGGCGAGGGGCCCAACCGGGGCGGTTCGTCACGGCGTTGGATCACCCTCGCCGTCGAGAACAGCCTCAAGCGGCTCGGTACCGACTGGATCGACCTCTACCAGGTGCACCGGCCCGACCACCGTACGGACATCGAGGAGACCCTCGACGTCCTGGGCGACCTCGTCACCCAGGGGAAGATCCGGGCGTTCGGCTGCTCCACCTTCCCCGCCGAGGACATCGTCGAGGCCCACGCCGTCGCCGAGCGGCGCGGACTGCGCCGCTTCCGCTCCGAGCAGCCGCCGTACTCGCTGCTCGCGCGGGGCGTCGAGGCGTCCGTGCTGCCGGTGGCCCAGCGGTACGGGATGGGCGTGCTGACGTGGAGCCCGCTCGCGTCCGGCTTCCTCACCGGCCGGTACCGCAAGGGCGCCCCCATCGACCTCACCAGAGGGCGGGCCGCGCTCACCCCGCACCGCTTCGACCCCTCGCTGCCCGTCAACGCCGCCAAGCTCGACGCCGTCGAGGAGTTCGTCGAGCTCGCGGACGAGATCGGGTGCAGCCTGCCCGAGCTGGCGATCGCCTTCGCCGCCGCGCACCCGGCGGTCACCTCCGTGATCATCGGGCCGCGGACGATGGAGCAGCTGGAGGGGCTGCTGAAGGGCGCGCCCGTCGTCCTCACGGACGACGTCCTGGACCGGATCGACGCGATCGTCCCGCCCGGCACGAACCTGTACCACCCCGACGGCGCCTGGCGCCCGCCCGTCCTCACCGAATCCGCCCTGCGGCGGCGGCCGTTGGGGGAACGGGCGGCGGGCTGAGAGACGCCCCTCGGCCGGCTAGGGCCTGTCGTCACATTCCCGTCGTCGCCCGAAGGGCGGCCGGGGCAGACGGGAAGGTGACGACAGGCGCTACGGGGCGGTGAACTGCTCCGCGCCGACCACCCGGAGCAGGGCCAGGCGCTCGCCCGCGTCGGTGCCCGGCGGCGGGGTGTGGAGGACGAGGCGCTGTTCGCCCTCGGGGGCGAGGAGGACCTGGCAGTCCAGGTCGACGGGGCCGACGACCGGGTGGACGACCCGCATCCGGCTGTGGCGGCGGACGGCGACCTCGTGCTCGGCCCACAGGTCGGCGAACTCCTCGCTGGCGGCGCGGAGCCGGTCGACGAGACGGGTGGACGCCGGGTCGTGGGAGCGGCGGCCGACGGCCGCGCGCAGGTCGGCGACGTGGAGGCGGCTGTAGTACGCGTGCTCCTCGGCCGGGTACGCGGCGCGGGCCCGGGAGTCGGCGAACCAGCGCCAGACGACGTTCCGGCCGTGCTCCGAGACCGTGCACACGCCGCCGAGGAGGGCGCGGGCCATGGCGTTCTGGGCGAGGACGTCGCCGAGGTCGCTCAGGACCTGCGCGGGGGTCGTCTCCAGCTGGTCGAGCAGGTGCAGCAGACCGGGCGAGACGTGGTCGCCGGCCGTGGGGCCGGCGGGCGGACGGTGGCCGGCGAGGAGGTGGAGGTGGTCGCGCCCGTCGGTGTCCAGGCGCAGCGCGCGGGCGAGCGCGGCGAGCATCTGGGGCGAGGGCTGCGGGCCGCGGGCCTGCTCAAGGCGGATGTAGTAGTCGGCGGACATGCCGGCGAGCTGGGCGACCTCCTCGCGGCGGAGCCCGGGGGTACGGCGCCGGGGTCCGGCCGGAAGGCCCGCGTCCTGCGGGCGGACCCGGTCGCGGGAGCGGCGCAGGAAGTCGGCCAGTTCACGGCGGTCGATCGTCGTCATGCGGATCATCCTGCCGGAGGCGCGACGGCCCATCCAGGGACTGCCGATCCCAGGGTCGGAAGGGCTCTCCCGCCCCCTTCCGGCGGTCGGCAGAGTCCTCGGTGTCAGCCACTCACCCCTCCACCGGGAGCGACACCATGGCCACCGTCACCGTCGGCACCGCCCGCGTCCACTACGACATCGAAGGCTCGGGCAGCGGCCCCGCCCTGCTCCTCGTCCACGGCACCGGCTCCGGCGGCGCCGTCGTCAACTGGGGCCAGACCGCGCCCCGTTTCACCTCCGGGCGCCGGGTCGTCACCCTGGACCTGTCCGGCGCCGACCGGACGGTCGACGACGGCGGTCCGCTGACCGTCGAGACGCTGGCCGCGCAGGTGATCGCGGTGATCGAGGACGCGGGCACCGGTCCGGTGGACCTGCTGGGCTTCTCGATGGGGTCCCCGGTGTCGGCGGCCGTCGCCGCGCTCCGTCCCGACCTGGTCGAACGGCTGGTGCTGGTCGCGGGATGGGCGTACACCGACGGCGACGAGTACATGCGGAACCTGTTCACGCTGTGGCAGCGGCTCGGCGAGTTCGATCCGGCGGGGTTCGGGCGGAGCGTGACGATGACCGGGTTCAGCCGCGGCTTCCTCAACGCGATCGGCCGCGAGGGCGTCGAGGCGCTCATCCCGAACATGCCGCCCACGCCGGGCACCCTGCGGCACGTGGCGCTCGACCTGGGGGTCGACATCCGCGGGCTGCTGCCCCGGATCACGGCGCAGACGCTGGTCGTGGGCGCCACGCAGGACGCCACGGTCCCGGTGGAGAACAGCCGGGAACTGCACGCGGCGATCGCCGGCAGCACGTACGCGGAGATCGACGCCGGTCACGTCGTGCTGTTCGAGAAGGAGGACGAGTTCGTGAAGACGGTGACCGATTTCCTGGGTTCCGACGCCGCCTGAACCCATGCTGGGACGCATGAGTGAGACGAGGGCGATCGGAGCGGCGGAGCGCAGGGCCCGGCTCGGTGTGCGGCACCGGCTGGCCGCGGGCGCGCGGGCGGGCTCGGCGGCGGAGGTCGGGGACGCGCTGGTGGCGCTGCACGGGACGGATCCGGCGAGCGTGTTCCTCGCGGTGGGGGCGCGGCTGGCCGGGGGGATCGGGCCCGTCGCGGAGGTCGAGCGGGCGCTGTACGAGGACCGGACGCTGGTCCGGATGCACGGTATGCGGCACACGGTCTTCGCCTTCCCCGCCCCTCTCTTGCCCGCCGTGCACGCCTCGACGACCCACCCGGCGGCGGTCCGCGAACGCACCGCGCTCCTCGCCCACCTGGCGGCCGGCAGCACCTTCGACGCGGCCTGGCTGGCGGAGACCGAGCGGCTGGTCCTGGCAGAGCTGGCGGTGCGCGGCGAGGCCACGGGCGCCGAACTCGGCGACGCCGTACCGAGGTTGAGATCGACGTACGTGTACGGCCCCGGCACCCGCCAGGAAGGGACCCAGTCCGTCGCGAGCCGGGTCCTGCGGGTCCTCGGCATGGAGGGCCGGATCGTCCGGGGCCGGCCGCAGGGGACGTGGACGTCCAGCCGCTTCCGCTGGACGCTCGCCGACCCCCACCCCGAGCGCGAACCGGCCGAGGCGCGGGCGGAGTTGCTCCGGCACTGGCTGGCGGCGTGCGGCCCCGCGACCGAGGCGGACCTGAAGTGGTGGACGGGGTGGAAGGTGACGGACGTGCGGGCGGCCCTCTCCGCCACCGGGGCGGTGCCGGTCACCCTGGAGGAGGACACGACCGCCAGGGATACGGGCTCCGCGCGCACGGGCTCCGGGGGTACGGGCCCCGCGCGCACGGGTTCCGGGGGTACGGGCTCCGCCGGCACCGGTTTCGTCCTGCCGGACGACCTCGCCCCCGTACCGGAGCCGGAGCCGTGGGCGGCGCTGCTTCCGGCGCTCGACCCGACGCCGATGGGATGGCAGGCCCGCGACTGGTTCCTGGACCCGGAACACCGGGCGGCGCTGTACGACCGCAGCGGGAACATCGGGCCGACGGTGTGGTGGAACGGCCGGATCGTCGGCGGCTGGGCGCAGCGCCCCGACGGCGCCGTCGTCCACCGGCTCCTGACCGACGTGGGCGCGGAGGCCCGGCGCGCCATCGGGGCGGAGGCGGAGCGGCTGGCCGCCTGGGTCGGGGACGTACGGGTGACACCCCGCTTCCGCACACCGCTGGAGCGCGAGCTCGGCGCCGGGCCGTGACGGGCCCCCGGGGGCGCGGCCGCCGCCGGCGCGGTCCTCAGTGCCGCGATTCGATGGCCGAGACGCCGAGGTCGTAGAGGCCGTCGAGGACGAGGTCGACGCCGACGGCGGCGAGGAGCAGGCCCAGGAGGCGGCCCAGGAGCTCGATGGTGGTGTGGTGGGTGCGGCGCAGGACGCGGGCGAGGAGCAGGACGCAGACCAGGTCGAGGGCGATGACGGCCACGTACGCGCCGACGACCGTCGAGCGCCAGCTGAACGAGTACCGGGCGGCCGCCTCGATCAGTACGGCGGTCATGGCCAGCGGACTCACCACGTACGGCATGAGCAGCTCGCGCACGCCGCTGGCCAGGTCGGGGGCGTCCTGGTGGGGGCCGTCGGAGCCGAGGTGCAGGCCCAGGACGAGCCCGACGGCGTAGACGAAGAAGATGACGCCGCCCGCGAGCTGGAGCGCCGGCGTGCTGATGTGGAAGAGGTTCAGCAGCCAGGGCGCCGTGATGCCGGTGACCAGGCCGACGACGACGGCCGCGCCCGAGGAGATGAGGGCGATGTTCCGCAGCTGGCGGGCGGGGTGCACCTGCGCGAGGCCGGCGAAGGCGAGGAGGACCTTGGGCGGCCCGACGACGGAGAAGAAGGTGATGAAGGCGGCGGAGAAGGTGAATGCGTTCACACCGGAATCATGAGGCGGTCGGGTGATTTCTCCCGTTTTTCGACCTGCTGCCCGCGCGGTGTCGAAAACCCGCCCCCGGCTCCGACTCTCCTGCGGAAGCACGCAACGCCAACGAGGAGGACGTCATGAAGTACCTGGTGATGGTCCAGGGGTCGCAGACCGACTACGAGGCCATGGTCGGCCGTGGCTCCGCCGCAAGCCCCGCCTGGGACAAGACCCAGCTCCAGGCCATGTACGACCACATGAACGACATCAGCAAGGAACTCGCCTCCACCGGCGAGATGCTCGACGCCCAGGGCCTCGCCGCCCCCTCCACCGCCCGCTTCGTCACCCTCGACGCCAACGGCGACCCCGTCGTCACCGACGGCCCCTACGCCGAGACCAAGGAGGTCCTCGCCGGCTACTGGGTCCTCGACTGCCCCTCCCTCGACCGCGTCACCGCCATCGCCGCCCAGGTCGCCCGCTGCCCCGTCCCCCCCGGCTCCCCCGACTACCCCGTCGTCATCCGCCCCATCGACGAATCGGGCCCGAGCCAGGAGTGATCTCAGGCCGGGCACGAGGCCCCGAGCGCGCCCTCCGCGGCCCGTTCGGGGTCTCGTTCCACCGCGTTCGTCCAACTTTCACATTGCCTCCCCAACCTCCCGTTGCGGACGCTACGGTTCCCCCGGGGCACATCACATGGCGAGGGTCCGGGGGGACACATGCACGAGATGTCCAAGGGAGCCAACATCGGGCTGGCGACCCTCAGCGAAGACACCGGCGCGGTCGTCGTCGGCCTGAGCTGGAGCAGTGCGACGGGCGACGGGGACGCGGACGTCTCGGTACTGCTGGTCGACGGCAGCGGCAAGGTACGCGGCGACACCGATTTCTACTTCTACAACCACCCGGCGGCCGAGGACGGCAGCGTGCAGCTGCTCGGCAAGGTCCCGACGGAGAACGGCAGCGAGGACCGGATCAGCCTGGACCTCACGGCGATCCCCGAGGAGGTCACCACGATCGTGGTGGCGGCGAGCCAGTACGGCGGCGCCCGCTTCGGGGACCTGGACGACCTGCGCATGACGGTCACCGACCGCTCGGGCGAGACGCTGCTCGGCTTCTCCATCACGGACGCCACGATCGAGACGGCCTTCATCTTCGGTGAGCTCTACCGCCGCAACGACGAGTGGAAGTTCCGCGCTGTCGGACAGGGCTACGAGACGGGGCTCACCGGACTCGCCACCGACTTCGGCATCGCCGTCGACGAGGAGGAGGAGTCCGAGGAGGGGCAGGAGGCCGAGGGCGGACAGGACGGCCGGGAGTCCGGCGAGGGGCTGCGGGAGGACGCCGACACGGCCGGTTCTTCCACCGCCGTCCCGTCCGCAGGTGCCGCCGCCGGGGCCGTATCGCCTTCACCCGACACCGTCTCCGGCCCGCAGGCCGTCGACACCGTCCGGCTCCCGACGCAGGCCGGCGCGGACCGCGCGACTCCTACTTCCGCCGCATTCGGCGGGACACCCGAACCCACCCGGCGCCGCGGTGCGCGGACGGCCAAGAAGAAGGTCACCCTCCCCAAGGCCCCGAAGAAGTCCCTGGCGGAGAACGACTCCTGGAAGCCGGCCCGCCTGTTTCCCGTTCCGTCCTACAAGAGCGATCGCGAGCGCGAGGTGCGCGCGACATCGGTCCTGCTCTCGGTGATGGCGGAGGTCCCCGAGTTCGGCCGCCGCCTCACCGCCGGTTTCGGTGCGCCCGCGGGCCGGATGCAGACGTTCACCGAGGTGTCGCTCCCCCACGGGGACAGTCCGAAGCGGCCGGACGGTGTCATCCGGACGGAGCGGGCCGGGAAGCTCTGGACGGCGCTCGTCGAGACCAAGACGAACGGTAATCCGCTGAAGTCGGAGCAGGTCCAGAACTACATGGACATCGCGGCGAGGCGGGGATACGAGGCCGTCATCACCCTGTCCAACGACGTGGCGCTCGAAGGCAGTCCGCTCGTCGAGGTCAAGACGGACGGCCGGCGCAAGCACAAGGTCTCGCTCTGGCACCTCTCCTGGGCCGAGGTGGCCCACCAGGCGCAGATGCTGATCCGGCACGAGGGTGTGGGCAACGCCGCACACGCGTGGCTCCTCCAGGAACTCCTCCACTACCTCCAGCACGAGAACTCCGGCTGTCACGGCTTCCAGAACATGGGGCCGTCCTGGGTCCCCGTGCGCAACGGGATCGACGCCGAGACCCTGTGCCAGGGCGACCCCCGCGCGGTGGAGGTCGTGGAGAGCTGGGAGCGGTTGATCCGGCAGGTCTGTCTGCGGCTGGGTGGCGAGCTCGGGCAGAAGGCCCTCCCGGTGCAGCGGGCCAAGCGCGGCACCGACCCCAAGTCCCGGCGTACGGAGCTCGCCGACCGGCTCTGCGAGGAGGGGAAGCTCTCCGCCGAGCTGCGGGTCGACGGCGCGGACAGCATCCTGGCCATCACCGCGGACCTCCGCACCGGGAAGATCCGTACGTCCATCGACGTCCCTGCCCCGGACGGCGCCTACCCCCTCTCGGTCGCGAAGCGGCTCCTGCGCGTACTGGACGAAGCCCCCGCCGACCTGCACGTGGAAACGCTGTTGGAGGGCCGGAACGGTCCCCGGGGAACGCTGGAGCGGCTGCGCCCCGAGCCTGGCGACCTGCTGCCCAAGGACGGTGCGGCCATCACGGGTTTCCGTCTCTCGCTCTTCAAGGGCATGGGCAACAGCCGGGGAAGCACGGAGTCGGGGTTCATCCGCAGCATCGACGAGGCGGTCGACCGCTTCTACGGCTCGGTGGTCTCGCACCTGGGCCAGTTCGAGCAGCGTCGCGCCCCACGGGGACGTTCCGCCGCCGAACCCGCCGGAACGAGCTGAGCCCTCTGCCTTCAGTGCATCCCGTGGGCCCCGCCCTGTGGGCGGGGCCTGCCTCGGGGGATGAGGAGGGGGGCGGTGAGGGCGAGGGTGGTGGCGGTGAGGGTGTGGGTGGTGAAGGCGGTGGTGAAGCCGGTGGGGGTGAGGGGTGGGGTGCCGAGGGCGAGGGTGGAGGCGAGGGCGATGCCGAGGGTGCCGCCGAGTTCGTGGGCGGTGTTGACGATGCCGGAGGCGAGGCCGGCCTCGGGTGCGGGGACGAGGCCGAGGGCGGTGGTGGTGGCGGTGACGAAGACGGCGCCGAGGCCGAGGGCGGCGGTGGCCAGGGCGGGCATGAGGGTGGTCCAGGGGTCGGGGTCGTCGAGGAGGGCCAGGGGGAGGCAGCCGGCCGCCGCGAGGGCCATGCCGGCGGTGGCGCAGGCGCGGGGGCCGGCGGTGGTGACCAGGCGGGAGCCGAGGTGGGCGCCGATGGCCGTGGCGAGGGCGACCGGGAGGAAGAGGAGCCCGGTGCGGAGGGAGTCGAGGCCGTCGACGTGCTGGAGCCGGAGCGAGCCGAGGAAGAAGAAGGAGAGCAGCAGGGCCGTCGCGACGAGCATGAGGAGTGAGCCGGCGACGACCGGTCGCCGGGTCAGCATCCGCAGGTCCATGAGGGGTGTGGGGCTGCTGCGTTCGGCCGCGGTGAAGGCCGCGTAGAGGGCGATCGCGCCGAGCAGGGGGAGCAGGGTGGTGGCGGAGGTCCAGCCGGCGTCGCCCGCGCGCACCAGGCCGTAGACGAGGGTGCCGGTGGCGGCGGTGACGAGGACCGCGCCGGGGATGTCGAGGCCGCGGGCGCCCGCGGCGGTGGTGCGGGGCAGCAGTTTCGGGAGCGTCAGGAGCAGCGCGAGGCCGACGGGGACGTTCACGAAGAAGACCCAGGGCCAGCCGGGGCCGGCGGTGAGGGCGCCGCCGAGGAGGACGCCGACGGCGGAGCCGGTGCCGCCGACGGCCGCCCAGACGCCGAGGGCCCGGGCCCGTTCGGGGCCGTGGAACGTGGTGGTGACGAGGGCGAGCGCGGCCGGGGAGAGGAGGGCGGCGCCGATGCCCTGGGCGACGCGGCCGGCGAGGAGGACGGTGGCGTTCGGCGCGAGGCCGCAGGCCAGGGACGCGGCGGTGAAGAGGGCGAGGCCGGTGAGGAGGACGCGGCGGGCGCCGAGGGCGTCGGCGAGCCGTCCGCCGAGGAGCATGAGCCCGCCGAAGCAGAGCGTGTACGCGGTGACGACCCAGGTCAGGGCGGTGCGCCCGAGGTCCAGGTCGGTGGCGAGGGCGGGCAGGGCGACGTTCACGACGGTGACGTCGAGGATCAGCATGAACTGGGCCGCGCAGATCAGCGCGAGGGCCGTCCAGCGGCGGGGGTGGGTGCGGGCGGGGGTGGGTGGGGCGAAGTGGGTCGACATAACTGAACTGTACGGCACAGTACAGTTGAACTCAAGAGTACAGTTCCCTTGGTAGGCTCACCCCATGGATGACCAGCCCCCCCGACCCGCACCCGCCGGGGCCCGCGCCGCCCGCAAACGGCAGGCCGTCGTGCGGGCCGCCCGCGACCTCTTCCTCCGCGAGGGATTCGGCGTCGGCATGGACGCCATCGCCGCCGAGGCGGGCGTCTCCAAGGTGACCGTCTACAACCACTTCGGCAGCAAGGAAGCGCTCTTCACCGCCGTCGTCGCGGGCGCCCTCGACGAACCGCTGCACGCGGACACCGACGGCCCCGACCTCTCCCGGCTCGCCGACGCGGAGGACCTGCGCGCCGCCCTCGTCGACGCCGGCCGCGCCTGGGCCCTGGCCGTACGCACCGACGCCGAGGGCCGCGCCCTGCGCACCCTCGTCGCCACCGAGCTCCACCGCTTCCCCGAACTGGGCCGCGCCTGGCGCTCCCACGGCCCGGCCGGCCACCACCCGGCCGTCGCGGACGCCCTGCGGACCCTCGCCGACCGGGGCCGGCTCGCGATCCCGGACCTGGAGGTCGCCGTCCTCCAGCTCTACTCGCTGCTCGTCTTCCCGCAGATGGTCTTCGAGCAGTACGGGACCGAGCTCACCGAGGAGCTGAGCGAGCGGCTGGTCGTCGACGGCGTGGAGATGTTCCTCCGCCGCTACGCCCCCTGAGGACGCGTGCCGTCCGCCGGTGAGGCATCAAGCGGACGGAGTGGATCCGGCGGCAGGTGTCATCCTTGGACTTCGACGGAACCCCGTGCCGGGGAGTAAATTACCCCCTGGGGTATCTGTGGAGGAGTCACTGTGGAACTCGATCTCGCGGGCGCCGAGCTGAAGGCCGTGCTGAACCGGCTGCGCCGGGCCCAGGGCCAGATCTCCGGCGTGATCCGGATGATCGAGGAGGGGCGCGACTGCGAGGAGGTCGTGACCCAGCTCGCCGCCGCCTCCCGCGCACTCGACCGGGCCGGCTTCGCGATCATCGCGACCGGCCTCCAGCAGTGCCTGACCGACATCGAGGACGGCCGGAAGAACGGCGAGGACCGCGACGCGATGCGGGCCCGCCTGGAGAAGCTCTTCCTCTCGCTGGCGTGAGCCGCATCGACGAGCACCCCCGGGGCATGCCCCGGGGGTGCTCGTCGTTTCTCGTGGGTCAGTCGTCCGCGAGGCCGTTGAGGCGCTTCGCGATGCGGGTGAGGCGGGCGCCCTGGTAGCGGGCGGCCTGGAGGACGTTCTCGTCCGGGGCGCCGTTGGCGGCGGGGTGGGCGGTGCCGTAGGGGTTGCCGCCGGCCGCGTAGACGGCGGGGTCGGTGTAGCCGGGCGAGACGATGACCGAGCCCCAGTGGTGGAAGGTGTTGTAGAGGGCGAGCAGCGTCGACTCGTTGCCGCCGTGGACGTTGTGCGCGCTGGTGAAGGCGGTCGCGGCCTTGTCGGCCATGACGCCGCGCTGCCAGAGCCCGCCCGAGGTGTCGATGTACTGCTTGAGCTGCGCGGACACGTTGCCGAAGCGGGTCGGGGAGCCGAGGGCGTACGCGTCCGCCCACTCCAGGTCCTCGAGGGTGGCGGTCTCGACGTCGCCGGTGGCGTCGACGTGGGCGCGCCAGGCCGGGTTCGCGTCGATGGCGGTGTCGGGGGCGAGTTCGGGCACCCGGCGCAGGCGCACCTCGGCGCCGGCCTTCCCGGCACCCTCGGCGACGGCCTGGGCGAGCTGGTGGACGGCGCCCGTGGCGGAGTAGTAGATGACGGCGACCTTGACGGACATGGCGTGCTCTCCTCGATCTCCCGAGCCGGCCTTCCGGACCGGCCTCACGAACCGGATTACTTTCCGTTTCGACGATCAGAGATTAAGCGGATCGTTATCCGCTTTGCAAGGGGAACGGGTATGCTCACATCGAGAAGACGACCGAGGGGGAACGGGCGAGCGGAAGAAAGAGCGGGAGTCGGCAGATGAGCACGGAGAATCCGCGGGCCGGAGCCGGGGAAACGGCAGCGCCGGAGACGACACCCCTGGCCACCCCGGGACTGCTCCCCACGGTCGACGCCCCCGCGCCCGAGCGCGCCGACGCCGCCCGCAACCGGCGCAAGATCCTCGACGCCGCCGCCCGGATAGTGGCGGAGCAGGGCCCCGACGCCGTCACCATGAACCAGGTCGCCCACGCCAGCGGCATCGGCGTCGGTACCGTCTACCGCCGCTTCGGCGACGTCTCCCAGCTGCTGTGGGCACTCCTCGACGACCGCGAGCGCCGGTTCCAGGAGGCGTACATGAGCGGGCCGCCGCCACTGGGCCCGGGCGCGCCGGCCGCCGAGCGGCTCGACGCCTTCCTCGACGCGCTGGTCGACCGGGTCAGGGAGCAGCGCGGGCTCCTCCTCGCGGCGCACTCCGCCGCACCCCGCGCCCGCTACCACAGCGGCGCCTACCGGGTGATGCACACGCACGTGGCCCTGCTCATCGGGCAGCTCAGGCCGGGCGCCGACAGCGCGCTCCTCGCACACCTGCTGCTGTCGTCGTTCTCACCGGACGTCATGCACCATCTGACGGTCGAGCAGGAGCTGTCGCCCGAGCGCCTCAAGGCGGGCGTACGGGCCCTGCTGACCCTTCGGGACACCCCCGACGGGCCCTAGGGAACGTCCCCGCCCAGCGCCGCCAGTCCGTCCAGTACCCGGGCGAGGGCGAAGCCGTACGCGTGTTCCGCGTCGTACAGCCCGCCGTAGGCGACGGCCGCCGCCTCCCCGACGCGTCCCGCGAGGGGGAACCGCTCGCCGTCGAAGACGCGGGCGAGCAGCGGCTCGTGGGCGGCCCACCACTCCCCGTCGGACATGGCGCTCTCCCGCTCCACGGCCCGCGCGTCCAGCTCCGCCCGGGCGGCGGCCTGGACGGACCCGAGGACGTACGTCAGGGCCGAGTCGCGGGACACGTCGTCGAGGCCGAGGCCCTCGAAGGCGCCCAGTTCGTACTCGTACTTGGTCATCACGCCGGGGCCCAGCGGGGCGCGGACGATCCGCAGTTCGACCAGCCAGGGGTGGCGCAGGTGCAGGGCCCGGTTCGCGTCGGCGACGGCCGTGACGCGGTCGCGCCAGGGCAGGCCGGGGCCGAACGGCGGGCGGTCCATCCGTAGGAAGACGGTGTCCAGCATGAGGTCGAGCAGCTCGCCCTTGCCGGGGACGTACGTGTAGAGGGTCATCGGGGTGACCCCGAGGAGCCGGGCGACGGCGCGCAGGGTGAGGGCGTGGAGGCCGCCGGCGTCGGCGAGGCCGAGGGCGGCGTCGACGACGGCGTCGACGGTGAGGCCCTGGCGGGGGCCGCGCCGCGCGGCCGGGGCCGCGGCGCTGTCCCGCCAGAGCAGCTCCAGGGTGCGGGCCGGGTCGCCGGCCCCGCTGCTGTTCTTCCCGTCGGTCGCCGCCATGGCACTCATTCTCGCAGGTCAGAGGTAATAGGTCGTAACTTTGTACACCGTATAGAGTAACCTGTCCGTTCGAGTATGGGACGACCACCGGAGGGCGCACGCATGAACCACCCCGTCGGCACGAACCACCCCGGCCACCCCGTCGGCGCGCACGAGAGCACCGCCGCGGACGGCCACCACGTCATCCAGGTCCGCGGGGCCCGGGAGAACAACCTCAGGAACGTCGACGTCGACCTCCCCAAGCGCCGCCTCACCGTCTTCACCGGGGTCTCCGGCTCGGGGAAGTCCTCCCTCGTCTTCGGCACCATCGCCGCCGAGTCGCAGCGCCTGATCAACGAGACGTACAGCGCCTTCCTCCAGTCCTTCATGCCGTCCCTGGCCCGCCCGGACGTGGACGGGCTGCACAACCTGAGCGCGGCGATCGTCGTCGACCAGGAGCGGATGGGCGCCAACTCCCGCTCCACCGTGGGCACGGCCACCGACGCGTACACGATGCTGCGGATCGTCTTCAGCCGCCTCGGCACCCCGCACGTCGGCACCTCGGGGGCGTTCAGCTTCAACCTCCCCGAGGGCATGTGCCCGCGCTGCGAGGGCGCCGGCGAGGTCTCGGACATCGACGTCGACGAGCTCGTCGACCGGTCGAAGTCGCTCGACGAGGGCGCCATCACCGTCCCGAACTTCGCCGTGGACTCCTGGTACTGGCGGATCATGGCCGAATCCGGCTTCTACCCCCGCGACAGGAAGCTCGCCGAGTTCACCGACGAGGAGTGGGACGCCTTCCTCCACAAGCCGTCGTGCAAGGTGAAGGTCGGCAGCAACACCTTCACCTACGAGGGACTGGTGCCGAAGGTCCAGCGGCTGTTCCTCGCCAAGGACCGCGAGTCGCTCCAGGCCCACATCCGGGCCTTCGTGGACCGGGCGGTCGTCTTCCACGCCTGCCCGGAGTGCGAGGGCACCCGGCTCACCCGGGCCGCGCTGTCCAGTCGTATCGACGGCGTGAACATCGCCGAGTGCTCGGCGATGCAGATCAGCGACCTCGCCGCGTTCGTCGGCCGGATCGAGGACCCCTCCGTCGCGCCGCTGCTGGCCGGCCTGCGCGAGCTCCTCGACTCGCTCGTCGAGATCGGCCTCGGCTACCTCTCCCTCGACCGCTCCTCCGGGACCCTCTCCGGCGGCGAGGCCCAGCGCGTGAAGATGGTCCGCCACCTGGGCTCGCCGCTGACCGACGTCACGTACGTCTTCGACGAGCCGACGACCGGACTGCACCCGCACGACGTCCGGCGCATGAACGACCTGCTGCTGCGCCTGCGCGACAAGGGCAACACCGTCCTCGTCGTGGAGCACAAGCCCGAGGTCATCGAGATCGCCGACCACGTCGTGGACCTCGGGCCGCGGGCCGGGACCGCGGGCGGCGAGATCTGCTACAGCGGCAACGTGCCGGGGCTGCGCGCCTCCGGCACCCTCACGGGCGCCCACCTCGCGCACCGGGCGAAGCTCCGCGCGGAGGTACGGGACCGGACCGGCGCCCTCGCGATCACCGGCGCCGGCCAGCACAACCTCAAGGACGTGAGCGTCGAGATCCCGACCGGGGTGCTGACCGTGGTCACCGGCGTGGCCGGTTCCGGCAAGTCCTCCCTCATCCACGGGAACCTGCCCGGCCGTGAGGGCGTCGTCGTCGCCGACCAGTCCCCGATCCGCGGCTCCCGCCGGTCGAACCCGGCGACGTACACGGGACTCCTCGGCCCCATCCGTACGGCGTTCGCCAAGGCCAACGGCGTCAAGGCGGCCCTCTTCAGCGCCAACTCGGAGGGCGCCTGCGGGAACTGCAACGGGCTCGGGCTGATCTACACCGACCTGGCGATCGCGGCGGGCGTGGCGTCGGTCTGCGAGAAGTGCGAGGGGAAGCGGTTCACGCCCGAGGTCCTCACCTACGAGCTGGACGGGAAGAACATCCACGAGGTCCTGTCCCTGTCGATCGACGAGGCGTACGACTTCTTCACGGGGAAGGGGCAGGCCCGCACCATCCTCGGCCGGCTCAAGGACGTCGGCCTCGGCTACCTCCGCCTCGGCCAGCCCCTGAACACCCTCTCCGGCGGCGAGCGCCAGCGCCTCAAGCTCGCGATCCACATGGCGGAGAAGGCCGCCGTCTACGTCCTCGACGAACCCACCACCGGCCTCCACCTCGCCGACGTCGACCAGCTCCTCGCCCTCCTCGACCGCCTCGTCGACTCCGGCAACACCGTCGTCGTCATCGAGCACCACCAGGCCGTGATGGCCCACGCCGACTGGCTCGTCGACCTCGGCCCCGGCGCCGGCCACGACGGCGGCCGTGTCGTCTTCGAGGGCACTCCCGCCCAACTGGTCGAGAAGGGCGATACGTTGACCGCCCGACACCTGAGGGAGTACGTCGGCGGCTGACCGCTCCGTGGACGGCGGTGGACCGGAGTCGGGTACCGGTCGCAGGATCGTGGCATGACCACGTATCTGATCCTGCACGGCTTCCAGAACCACCGTCCGCGCGGTCACTGGCAGCACTGGCTCGCCGGACAGCTGCGGGACCGCGGCCACGAGGTCCGCTACCCGCAGCTGCCGGAGCCGGACGCGCCCGTCCTCGCGGACTGGCTCGACGCGCTGGAGGAGCACGGGGAGCGGCCCGCCGAGGGCGAGTTCGTGGTGCTGGCGCACAGCCTGTCGGTCCTGCTGTGGCTGCGGGCGGGCGAGCGGCGGCCGGACGCCGACCGGGTCCTCCTCGTCGCACCGCCCTCGCCGCCGGTGACCGCCTCGATCCCCGCGATCGCCGCCTTCGCCGACGGCCTCGACCTGACGGAGCAGGGCCTCGCGGCCCGCCTGGTCCACGGCGACGGCGACCCGTACTGCCCCGAGGGCGCGGACGTGCACTACGGCGTCCCGCTGGGCCTCGACCAGGACCACGTCCCGGGCGGCGAGCACCTCAACCCCGACTCGGGGTACGGGGCCTGGGCCTCGGTCCTGGAGTGGTGCGAGGACCCGGCGGTGCGGGTGAAGGGCCGGTAGGCTCACGCGGATGCACTCGGTGAACGCGGCGTACGACCAGGGCCTCCTCGACGTGGGGGACGGCAACCGGATCCACTGGGAGGTCTCCGGCAACCCGGCGGGCAAGCCCGCGCTGGTCGTGCACGGCGGGCCCGGGTCCGGGTCGTCGCCGCGCGCCAGGAGGTTCTTCGACCCGGAGGCGTACCGGGTGGTCCTCTTCGACCAGCGGGGCTGCGGGCGCTCCACGCCGCACGCGAGCGACCCGGCCGCCGACATGGCCGTGAACACGACCGCGCACCTGGTGGCCGACATGGAGCGGCTGCGCGAGCACCTGGGGATCGAGCGGTGGCTGCTGTACGGCGGCTCGTGGGGGTCCACCCTGATCCTGGCGTACGCGGAGGCGTACCCGGAGCGCGTGACGGAGATCGTCATCGCGGCCGTGACGACCACCCGCCGCTCCGAGACCGCCTGGCTGTACGAGGGCGTCGGCCGTTTCTTCCCCGAGGCCCACGAGCGGTTCCGGGCGGGGGCACGCGGGACGGACGAGGCCGGAGCCGGGGCGGACGGGGCAGGCACGGGGACGGACAAGGCCGACACGGGGACGGACGGGGCCGGGGCGCTCGTCGGGGCGTACGCGGCCCTCATGAACCACCCCGACCGGGCCGTACGGGAGCGGGCGGCGGCCGACTGGTGCGCCTGGGAGGACGCGGTCCTGTCGATGGAGGGCATGGGCACCCCGTACACCGACCGGGTCGACGACACACGGCTCGGCTTCGTGCGGATCTGCTCGCACTACTTCGCGCACGGCGCCTGGCTGGAGGAGGGCGCCCTGATCCGCGACGCCCACCGTCTCACCGGCATCCGCGACGCCCACCGTCTCACCGGCATCCCCGGCGTCCTGGTCCACGGCCGCCTCGACATGGGCGGCCCGCTCGGCACCGCCTGGGAGCTCACCCGGGCCTGGCCGGACGCCGACCTGCACGTGGTGGAGTCCGCCGGCCACCTGGGGGGCGAGGAGACGGGAGAACTGCTGCTGGCGGCCCTGGACCGGTTCGCGAGGGGGTGAGTCCGCCGGGCGGGCGGGCCGCCCCGGCGCGATGATCGGGGTATGAGTCCCGAGTCCACGACAGCCGACATCCATCTCGCCCAGCAGCCGGAGGCCGACGCGCTGCTGGGGCGGTCGCCGCTCGCCGCGCTGGTCGGCATGCTGCTCGACCAGCAGGTGCCGATGGAGTGGGCGTTCTCGGGGCCGTACACGATCGCCTCGCGGCTCGGCGCGGACGATCTGGACGCGCACGAGATCGCGGCCCGTGACCCGGAGGAGTTCGCCGCGCTGCTCTCGGAGAAGCCGGCGGTGCACCGCTACCCGGGGTCGATGGCGCAGCGGGTGCAGCAGCTGTGCCGGTTCCTCGTCGAGGAGTACGAGGGCGACGCCGCGGCCGTGTGGCGGGGTGTGGCGACCGGGAAGGAGCTGCTCGGCCGCCTGGAGGCGCTGCCGGGCTTCGGGAAGCAGAAGGCGCAGATCTTCCTGGCCCTGCTGGGCAAGCAGTACGGCGTGCGGCCGAAGGGCTGGCGGGAGGCGGCGGGCGCCTACGGCGAGCTGGGGTCGTACCGCTCGGCCGCCGACATCACCGGGCCGGAGTCGCTCGCGAAGGTGCGGGCCCACAAGCAGGAGACGAAGGCGGCGGCGAAAGCGGCGAAAGCCGCCAAGGAGGGGAAATCCCCAGGGAATTGATAATTCCACATGTCAATCCTGCTCAAGTTGACAGGAATTACGCAGAACCTGTTCACAGAGTGCCCCAACGATCGCTAACTTCCCCTCAACCTCGTCCGTTACGGGAAGGACTTCTGTGAACGCATCCCAGCGCCGTGCCGCGGCCATCCTGGCCGCCGCCGCACTCGCCACCCCGCTGGTCCTCGCCTCCCCCGCCACCGCGGGGCAGGACCCCACGGCCGCACCCGCCCGCGATGCCGCCAAGCTGGCGAAGAAGCTGGTCCGCGAAACCACCGCCCAGGACGCCTACAAGCACCTGCAGAAGTTCCAGGCGATAGCCGACTCGGCCGGCGGCCACCGCGCGGCCGGCTCGCTCGGACACGACGCCTCGGCCGCGTACGTGTACACGCAGCTCAAGAAGGCCGGATACGACGTCCGGTACCAGAAGTTCGACTTCCAGTACACGGAAACCCTCGCCGAGAAGGCCGCCGTCGTCTCCCCCGCGCCCCGCGTGCTCGACATCAAGGCGATGACGTACACCAAGTCGACCCCCGTCGGCGGCATCACCGCCGCCCTCGCGGCCGTACCCGTCGACGCCGACAACACCACCGGCTGCGAGCCCGGCGACTTCGCCTCGGGCACCTTCACCGGCAAGATCGCCCTGATCAAGCGCGGCGGCTGCACCTTCGCCGTCAAGCAGCAGAACGCCGCCGCGGCCGGCGCCGCCGCCGCCGTCATCTACAACAACACCGACGGCGCCCTCTCCGGCACCCTCGGCGACGCCGCCGCCGGCAAGATCCCGACCGGCGGTCTCACCCAGGCCCAGGGCGCCGCGCTCGCCGCCGACCTGGTCAACGGCCCGGTCTCGCTCTCCCTGGAGATCCGCCAGATCCAGGAGACCCGTTCCACCAACAACGTCATCGCGGAGACCCGCGGCGGCAACGCCGCCGACACCGTGATGCTCGGCTCCCACCTCGACTCCGTCACCGCCGGCCCCGGCATCAACGACAACGGCTCCGGCTCGGCCGGTCTCCTGCAGACCGCCCTGGAGCTCGCCAAGTCGAAGGACAAGGTCCGCAACAAGGTCCGCTTCGCCTGGTGGTCCGCGGAGGAGAACGGCCTCCTCGGCTCCGAGCACTACGTGAACACCCTCACGGCGCTCGACAAGAACGAGATCAAGCTCTACCTCAACTTCGACATGATCGCCTCGCCGAACTACGGCCTGTTCGTGTACGACGGCGACGACTCCGACGGCGTCGGCGCCGGCGCGGGCCCGGAGGGCTCCGCCCAACTGGAGCGCGACATCACCGACTTCATGGACAAGCGCGGACTCCCGCACGAGGGCACCGACTTCACCGGCCGCTCCGACTACGGACCGTTCATCGAGGTCGGCATCCCGTCCGGCGGCACCTTCACCGGCGCCGAGGGCATCAAGACCGCCGCCCAGGCCGCCCGGTACGGCGGCACGGCGGGCGTCGCGTACGACGTGAACTACCACGCCAAGGGCGACAACCTGAGCAACATCGACATGACGGCCTTCAGCGCCAACATCGGCGTCATCGCCAACGCCGTGGGCACCTACGCCCACGACATCTCCTCCCTGCGCAAGCCGGTCGTCTCCGTTCCGACCACCGGCGACGCGGGCAGCGGCGGCGGCCTGCACGACGACCACGACGAGGTCACCCGGTAGTCACCTCCGGCGGCGGGCCGTCCCGAAGATCGAGCGGCTGATCTCCCGGCCCAGCTGGGTGCCGATCGACCGGGCCAGGGACGTGAAGACGCCACTGCCCACCACCTGTTCGGCGAGCGAGGGCTCCTCCTTCTGACGGGGAGCCCTCGCTCCCGCCCGCCGCGCCTCCTTCTCGGCCTCCTTCGCCGCCGCGGCCTCCAGCGCCGCCGCCTCCGCCGCCCGCTGCTCCGCCGTCAGCTTCTCGTACGCCGACTCGCGGTCCACCGCCTCCGCGTACCGCCCGTACAGCGGCGAGCCCTTCACCGCCGCGTCCAGCGCCGCCGCGTCGGCCGGACCCATCAGCGACTCCGGCGCCCGCAGCCGGGTCGCCGCCACCGGCGTCGGGGCGCCCTTCTCGCTCAGCACGGTCACCACCGCCTCGCCCGTCCCCAGGCCCGTGAGGACCTCCTCCAGGTCGTACGGCGAGTTCGGGAAGGTCCGCACCGTCGCCTTCAGGGCCTTGGCGTCGTCCGGGGTGAAGGCGCGCAGCGCGTGCTGCACCCGGTTGCCGAGCTGCGCCAGCACGTCCGAGGGGACGTCCTTCGGCGTCTGCGTCACGAAGAACACCCCGATCCCCTTCGAGCGGATCAACCGCACCGTCTGGGTGATCGACTCCAGGAACGCCTTCGACGCCCCGTTGAACAGCAGATGCGCCTCGTCGAAGAAGAAGACCAGCTTCGGCTTCTCCAGGTCGCCGACCTCCGGCAGGTCGTTGAAGAGGTCCGCCAGCATCCACATCAGGAACGTCGAGAAGAGCTGCGGCTTGTCCTGCACGGCCGGCAGCTCCAGGACCGACACGATCCCCCGCCCGTCCGCCGCGGTCCGCAGGAACTCGCCCGTGTCGAACTCCGGCTCCCCGAAGAAACCGCCCGCCCCCTGCTGCTCGAAGGCCGTGAGCGCCCGCAGGATCACCCCGGCGGTCACCGTCGAGAGCCCGCCGATCCCCTTCAGCTCGGCCTTCCCGGTGTCCGAGACCAGAAAGGCCACCACGGCCCGCAGGTCCTTGAGGTCGACCAGCTCCAGCCCCTTCGCGTCCGCGTAGTGGAAGATCAGGCCGAGCGACTGCTCCTGCGTCTGGTTGAGCCGGAGGACCTTCGACAGGAGGACCGGGCCGAAGCTGGTCACCGTGGCGCGCACCGGGATGCCGGAGCCGAGGCCCCCGAGGCCGTAGAACTCGCAGGGGAAGCCGGTCGCCCGCCACTCCTGGCCCACCTCGGCGGCCCGCGCCCTGACCTTCTCGCCGTCCGCGCCCGGCGCCGAGATCCCGGAGACGTCGCCCTTGATGTCGGCGAGGAAGACCGGCACCCCGTGCGAGGACAGCTGCTCGGCGATCAGCTGGAGCGTCTTCGTCTTGCCGGTGCCCGTGGCCCCGGCGACCAGACCGTGGCGGTTGAGCACCGGCAGCGGGATCCGGATCGGCGCGTCCGGGTGACACGCCCCGTCCCACAGCAACGCCCCCAGATCGAGTGCGGCGCCGTCGAAGGCGTAGCCCGCGGCGATCTCGGCGGCGGGGCCGGCGACGGGGGCGGGGGCCTCCGGAGCCCGTGCGGCGGCCGCGTCCGGGGCTTCCGCGGGGGCCTGGGCCGGGTCGGCCGACCCGGCCGCCTCGGGCGCCGGCGGCTGCTCGCTCACGCTCATGACGGCACCCCAATTTCGGTTTTGTCACGATTTGCACCAGCATCCCACTGCCCGCGCGTGGCTGCGCCGGGAGCCGGTCGCCCGGTAGGCTTTCCGTGTGATCTTCAAGCGCATCGGTAACGGAAAGCCGTATCCCGACCACGGCCGGGAAAGCACCCGGCAGTGGGCGGACGTCGCCCCGCGCCCGGTCCGCCTCGACCAGCTGGTCACCACCAAGGGCCAGCTGGACCTGGAGACGCTGCTCGCCGAGGACTCCACGTTCTACGGCGACCTCTTCGCGCATGTCGTGAAGTGGCGCGGCGACCTCTACCTGGAGGACGGACTGCACCGCGCCGTCCGCGCGGCGCTCCAGCAGCGCCAGGTGCTGCACGCGCGCGTGCTCGAGATGGACTGAGAAGGCGCCGGTCGGCCTTCCCCGCTGACCCTTTCGGGGTCAGTTCGCCCCCATCCGGACGCGATCACATGATCATCAAGTAGGCATCGCCGACGGGCGGCACTACGCTGCGCTCATGAGCATGCTCACTCCCCCCGGAATGGGCGGAAAGTACCGCATCACGGGTGACGTCTACCCGCGCATGCGCCGCCCCCACCGCCGGCGCAGGATCATCCTCGCGTCCGCCGCCGCCGTGGTCGTGCTCGGCGCGGCCGGCTGGGGCACGCTCCAGCTCGTCGACGTCTTCTCCGGCGACGAGGGCAAGAAGACGACCGCCGGCAAGCAGGCCGACTGCAAACCCGTCGTCAAGGCGACCACCGCGCCCGCCGTCACCCTCCCGAAGCCCGCGCAGATCACGGTCAACGTCTACAACGCGACCCCGCGCAGCGGTCTCGCCAAGACGACCGCCGACGAGCTCAAGAAACGCGGCTTCACCATCGGCAAGGTGGGGAACGCGCCCACTGCCTACGACAAGAAGGTCCCCGGCGCCGGCCTGCTGCTCGGCGCCCCCGCGGCCACCAAGGGCGCCTTCCCGGTCCTCGGCACCCAGCTCAAGGGCGCCACGACCAGGACGGACACCCGGGCCACGGCGGACGTGGACCTGATCATCGGGACCGCCTTCAAGACGCTGTCCCCGAAAGCGACCGCGGACGCGGCCCTGGTCGCCCTGACCAAGCCCGCGCCCGCGGCCAAACCCTGCTCGCCCGAGTAGGGCGGAACGTACCGAGGCCCTACTCGGCGGAGCCGTACATCCGGTCGCCCGCGTCGCCGAGGCCCGGGACGATGTAGCCGTTCTCGTTGAGCCGCTCGTCGACCGAGGCCGTCACCACGGTGACCGGCGTGCCGGCGAGCTCGCGCTCCATGACCTCGACGCCCTCGGGGGCGGCGAGGAGCACGACCGCGGTCACGTCGTCCGCGCCGCGCTTGATGAGCTCCTGGATCGCCGCGACCAGCGTGCCGCCGGTCGCCAGCATCGGGTCCAGGACGTACACCTGGCGGCCCGAGAGGTCCTCCGGCATCCGCGTGGCGTAGGTCGACGCCTCCAGCGTCTCCTCGTTGCGGATCATGCCCAGGAAGCCGACCTCGGCCGTCGGGAGCAGCCGGACCATGCCGTCGAGCATGCCGAGCCCGGCGCGCAGGATCGGGACCACCAGCGGACGCGGGTACGACAGCTTCACACCGGTCGTGGGCGTGACGGGGGTCTCGATGTCGACCTGCTCGGTCCGGACGTCCCTGGTGGCCTCGTAGGCGAGCAGGGTGACCAGCTCGTCGGCGAGACGGCGGAAGGTCGCGGAATCCGTGCGCTTGTCGCGCAGGGTGGTGAGCTTGTGGGCGACCAGGGGGTGGTCGACGACGTGGAGACGCATGGCTCAACAGTAGCCCGCCGCGCACTGGCGTCGACCCACGCCGCTGGGGGAAGGTGGGGGCACAGGGACCCAGCGATGGGGTGGTGTGGCCGATGCCCGACCTGGAAGAACCGGCCGAAGGAGCCGCCGAGGGGGCGGCCCGCAGGCCGGCACCGGAGACCGACGCGGAGCGCCGCAGGCGCCGCGCCCAGTTCCTCCGCGAGCTGAACGAGGCCAAGGCGCTGCGCGAACGCGTGCAGCCGCGACGCGCCCGGGCCGCCCGCATGCGCCAGGCCATGCGCATGCGGACCTTCCGCTGGTGAGGCCGCCGGGCCGGGTGACGGCGGCGACCGGCCGGTGCCCCGCCGTGCGCCCCCTTCGTGCGCCGGGGTCGCACGCCCGCCCGATGGCGGTGTCGTTCAGACTGATGCACGACGCAAGAGCCGAAGACCTCTCCTGCGCGCCCTGTTTCTGTCACGATGCCGATTGGGCGGGGCACCAGGAGCGCGCCGCCGGAACGTCACACCTCTGATCAGTGGGAGAGAGTCAGGTGTACTTCGCCGCACTGCTCGCGCGCACCGAAGACGGGTGGGAAGCGAGCGACACGGAGCTCGACGACGTGGAGACCCTGTCGGATCTGGCCGAGCTGGCCCGTGAAGCCTCAGACGACGACACGGTGATCGTCTACATCGAGCAGGAGGACGCGTGGTTCGGGGTCGTACGGATCGAGGGTGAGGAAGACCCTCGGATCTACGTCTCGGACGGCGCCGCCGCCGCCCGTTCCTCGTACGGGGAGATCCTCACCCGGGAGATCCTCGGCGACGACCTCGACGCCGAGCTCGACGAGCTGGAGTCCCTGGACCTGGACGGCACGGAGGACGGGGAGCCGCTCGCCGAGGAAGCCGACGAGGACGACGAGACCGGCGTGACCGCCGGGGCGGTGCCGTCCGCTCCGGTCGGCGACGCGCTGGTCCTCGCGGACCTCGGCCTCTCGGAGCGCGAGCTCCGCGCGCTCGACAGCGACGCCCTCGCGGTGATCGCCGACGCGCTGGGCGCATCCGAGGTGCTGGAGGCCGTGCGCTAGTGGCACCGGCGGTACCGACTCCGGGGCCCGTTCCCGACCCCGTACGCGATCCCTGGCGGGACGCCATGCGGCTCGCCCTCGCCGAGGCCGCCGCGGCCGAACCGGCCGGTGACGTACCGGTCGGCGCGGTCGTGCTCGGCCCGGACGGGAAGGTCCTCGCGCGGGCGCACAACGAGCGGGAGGCGGCCGGTGACCCGACCGCGCACGCCGAGGTGCTCGCGCTGCGCCGGGCGGCCGCCGCGGCCGGCGAGTGGCGTCTGACGGGGTGCACGCTGGTCGTCACCCTGGAGCCGTGCGTGATGTGCGCGGGCGCCCTCGTCCAGTCGCGGGTCGAGCGGGTGGTGTTCGGCGCGGTCGACGAGAAGGCGGGCGCGGCCGGTTCGCTCTGGGACCTCGTACGGGACCAGCGCCTGAACCACCGCCCCGAGGTGATCCACGGCGTGCTCGGCGAGGAGTGCGCACAGCAGCTCACGGCCTTCTTCCGCACCCGCTGACACCCCTCCTGACCTCGTAGGGGATACGGATTTCATCGCAGCGCCAGTTTCGGCTAAGCTCTCTCTCGGTAGCGTGTCCGAGCGGCCGAAGGAGCTCGCCTCGAAAGCGAGTGTGGCGCAAGTCACCGAGGGTTCAAATCCCTCCGCTACCGCCAGCAAAGCCCCTCCGCACTGTGGAAACACAGTCCGGAGGGGCTTTCTTCGTACCCGCCCACAACGGGCCTGGAGCCGCGCCCCGGCACCCGCTCAGCTGGCGGGGCGCGTACGGATCACCAGCACCTCCAGGTGCAGCTCGTCCGGCGGCACCGGCGTACCCGCCCAGGAGGCGAGCGCGGCAAGAAGGTTGAGGGCCCGGCGCGGTGCGCACGCGACCCGGGGCGAGTGGTTCGTTCCGTCGGCGAGGCAGGCCAGCGTCGCGCGGGCCGCCGCCTCCGCGTCGGCGGCGTGCGGGCCGGCCGCGCCCGGCTCGGGCTTCCCCGCGCCGGAGACGAACGCCTCGACGAGCAGGAGGCGCGCCTGCCCGGCGGCGAACCGTTCGGGCTGTGTGGTGACGGTGACGTGCGGTGCCAGGGTGTGCAGCCGGGAGAGCATCCACGCGGTCTGGGCGATGCCCGTGGCCAGCGCCCCGGAGCCCGCGCCCGCCGACCACGGCCTGTTGCCCTCCCCCGTACGCGCGCGGCCGAGACCTCGCCACTCGTCCCCGCTCGGTTCCGGGACGGGCACGGACAGGGGCGCTTCGACGGCCAGCACCGCGCGACCGGTTTCGGTCCCGGTGCCGGTCAGCGCGTTCAGCAGCGCCTGGACGGCGGTCTCCGGGTCGTCGCCGGAGGAGACCGGCGCCCGGCCCTCCGAGTCGACGGCCGCCCAGGCGAACTTGGACGGCGCCTTCACCGAGCCGATGTCCACACCGATGACCAGCACGGAGACCCCCCTTCGCGAACCGGGCCGCGATCCTACGGGAAAGGCCCCGGGCGCGTTCGGGGCGCGGCCGGGGCCTTCTTCTCCGTGGGGACGGGGGTTAGGACGGGGGGAACGGCATCGGGGGGACAAGCCGTTCCCCCCGATGAGAACCGGACCTGCAAGTCCTGCGCCGCAGTCAGGGGGAAGCTCGCGGCGCGGACCCCGCAGTGCGGGCCGGTTCCAGGAGCCCCGCGGATTCCTGCCAGATCCGCTGGGCTCGACATCCATACTGCGCGCCCGTCACTCTTCCGGGGGGTGGCGAAAGGCCCCGATCGCCGGGCCCTTGGTCCATAAAGGCTCGGTTAGAGTGGCGCGGTCGTACGGCGGGGGTACCGGGGAGGGCTGGTCAGTGGTGCAAGCGAAGAAGGTCGCGCTCTACGCGGTCATGGTCTTTTTGGTGTACACGATCGTCACGTCCCCGGCCAGGGCCGCCGATCTCGTGCAGGTAGGGTTCGAGGGCATTTCCAGCGCCGCCCGGGGTGTCGGCGAGTTCATGACCGAACTCATCAACTAGGAGCCCTTCGTGATCCGCCATCTGGTCCTCTTCAAGCTCAACGACGGTGTCGCACGCGACGAGCCGCGTGTCGTCGCCGGCGTCGAGGCGTTCCGCGCGCTCGACGGGCAGATCCCCGAGCTGCGGTTCTGGGAGTGCGACTGGAACATCACGGACCGGCCGATCGCCTACGACTTCGCCATCAACTCGGCCGTCGAGGACACCGACGCGCTCCAGCGCTACCTGGAGCACCCCGCACACCAGGCGGGTGTCGCCCAGTGGCGCGAGTTCGCCACCTGGGTGATCGCGGACTACGCCTTCTAGTCCCCGCTTCCCCCCGAGGCCCCCTGCCGTCGCGGCGGGGGGCCTTTTCCGTGCGTGACCTCCCCTTTTTCCAGCATCATGCGCTCAACACGTGGTTATGCGGTGCTTGCACACAGTGGACATGTCTTGTGATGCTATGACCGCTTTTGACGGATGAGTTGACCGTAGTTGATTCAGTCGACCAGCAAGACCAGCCAAAGGGGTGGCGTGAACGTGCCGGCCAGTACAGCGCCTCAAGTCCCGCCCCAGCACGAGGCAGGTGGCGCGGAGACCCCGCGTCCCCGACCCCAGAGCACCCGTGGCGCCGACACCCGCGCGCTCACCCAGGTGCTCTTCGGGCAGCTCAAGAACCTGGAGCCGGGCACCGCCGAGCACCACCGGGTGCGCGGGGCCCTCATCGAGGCCAACCTCCCCCTCGTGCGGTACGCGGCGGCCCGCTTCCGCTCCCGCAACGAGCCGATGGAGGACGTCGTCCAGGTCGGCACCATCGGCCTCATCAACGCCATCGACCGCTTCGACCCCGACCGGGGCGTGCAGTTCCCCACCTTCGCCATGCCGACCGTCGTCGGCGAGATCAAGCGGTACTTCCGCGACAACGTCCGGACCGTGCACGTGCCGCGCCGGCTCCACGAGCTGTGGGTCCAGGTGAACGGCGCCACGGAGGACCTGACGACCGCCCACGGCCGCTCCCCCACGACCGCCGAGATCGCCGAGCGGCTGCGCATCGGGGAGGACGAGGTGCTCGCCTGCATCGAGGCCGGACGCTCGTACCACGCCACCTCCCTGGAGGCCGCGCAGGAGGGCGACGGACTGCCGGGGCTCCTCGACCGGCTCGGCTACGAGGACCCTGCCCTGGCCGGCGTCGAGCACCGGGACCTCGTCCGGCACCTGCTCGTCCAGCTGCCCGAACGGGAGCAGCGGATCCTCATGCTGCGCTACTACAGCAACTTGACCCAGTCTCAGATCAGTCAGGAACTGGGGGTCTCCCAGATGCATGTGTCAAGGCTCCTCGCCCGGAGCTTCGCACGCTTGAGATCCGCAAACAGAATCGAGGCGTAACCGAAACGGGTAGACCGGTTCGGAGCAGTTCTGCGCCGCACCAAATGCCGTACACCCCTTGTTTCCTGCGGAAATGCACCCTCGCCTTGTCGACAAGTCACTACAGCGTGTTGCCGACATGTGACATTCTGCTGGAACCGAGTTTGCCGCAGCCCCGCCGCCGGTATTCAGGTGGAGGCTGCGTTCCTCAGATGGTCGCGGCCACCGCGACCGTCCGCGACCTCAAGGGGGTGGCATGTCCACAGAACTGGGCAGCTCGAAGGTGCTCACGCTCACGCCCGTTCCCGTGCCCACGCAGACGACGGCGCCGACCGCGGCCGAGACCACGGAGGCCACGCCTCCGCCGCCCGTGGCCGTCCCGTCGGGAGCCCTCGACACCCGCACCCTCTCCCGCTCCCTGTTCCTGAGGCTGCGCGCGCTCGACAACGAGGGCGTCGCCGGCGACAGCCCCGAGCGGACCTACGTCCGCGACACCCTCATCCAGCTCAACCTCCCCCTCGTGCGGTACGCGGCCGCCCGCTTCCGCTCCCGCAACGAGCCGATGGAGGACATCGTCCAGGTCGGCACCATCGGCCTGATCAAGGCGATCGACCGCTTCGACTGCGAACGGGGCGTGGAGTTCCCGACGTTCGCCATGCCGACTGTGGTCGGTGAGATCAAGCGCTTCTTCCGCGACACCTCGTGGTCGGTGCGCGTGCCGCGCCGCCTCCAGGAGCTGCGGCTGGCGCTCACCAAGGCCAGCGACGAGCTCGCGCAGAAGCTCGACCGCTCCCCCACGGTCCCCGAACTCGCCGCCGTGCTCGGGGTGTCGGAGGAGGACGTCGTCGACGGCCTCGCCGTCGGCAACGCGTACACCGCCTCCTCGCTCGACTCCCCCTCCCCCGAGGACGACGGCGGCGAGGGATCGCTCGCCGACCGCCTCGGTTACGAGGACACCGCCCTCGAAGGCGTCGAGTACCGCGAGTCGCTCAAGCCGCTGCTGGCCAAGCTGCCGCCCCGGGAGCGGCAGATCATCATGCTGCGCTTCTTCGCCAACATGACCCAGTCGCAGATCGGCGAGGAGGTCGGCATCTCCCAGATGCACGTCTCGCGGCTGCTCACCCGCACCCTCGCCCAGCTGCGCGAGGGCCTCATCTCCGACTGACCCGACCCGACTTCCGCAAAACCCGGGCTTATTGACGGTCCGTCAGCCAGACTTGGCCCATGAGGCCAAGGAAGCCCGGACCGGTGACGGGACTCGTGGTGGCGGCGCTCTGCCTCGGCGGGGCGCTGACCGCGTGCGGCGACGGCGACGGCGACGGCGACGGCGAGGGGTACGCGGCGGTGGGCGCCGGCCCCTCCCCGAAAGGCGCGGTCGCCCCCTCCGGCGCGGTCACCCTGGTCCCCCTGGACGGCCCCACCACACCCGGCCTGACCTCCAGCACCTCGTCCCCGTCCCCCGCACCCCCCGACGCGTCCACCGCGTCCGGTACGGGCACGAGCCCGGGAGCGGGCGACGATACCGGTACGGGAACGGCTCCGGCGGCCACACAGGCCCCCGGGACGCCCTCCGGCCCCACTCCCGGCCCGGATGCGCCTCCGGCCCCTGGAGGGCCCTCCACGGGCGGCGGTACGGCCCCGGTACCCGGCGGCCAGGACCCGACCCGTACGCCCACCTCCCCCGCGCCGACGACCACCACGACCCGGCCCCCGACGACGCCGGGCACCACCCCGCCGCCGGAGCCCGGGCCCGCCGTGCTCACCGTCTCCGCGCCGGGCCTGGCGGACGGCGACCGGCGCTGGTGCGAGCGGGTCACGGTCACCTTCCGCAACACCGGTGGTTCCGCCGCCACTTCGGGCACCGTCACCTTCGCCACGCATGTCATCGGCGCCCTCGGCGTCGACTGGGCGACCGTCACGTCCACCCAGTCGCTGCCCGCGCCGATCGCCGCCGGGACGGCGCGGACCCGGACCTACACGGTGTGCGTGGACTCCTGGCGGGTCCCGCTCGGCATGCGGATCGACACCCGCGGGGTCACCGCCGTATGGCGCTGAGCAGCACCTGCGCGAACTCCGCCGGCCGCTCCACACACCCGATGCGCCGGCCCGGGAACTCCACCCGCGCCGCGCCGGTCAGCTCGGCGAGCCGTCGGGCCGGCCCGACCAGGGCCTCCTGACCCGCGGACTCCCCTCACAGGTCCAGGAAGTTCGGCCCGGCGATTTCCCGGCCGCCGCGTGACGGGGATCAGAGGCCGGGGAGGCACACCTCGGTCAGCTTCTCCGAGAGCTCCCACAGCCGGCGGCCCGTCCCGGGGTCGGCCGCCGCGTCGGAGAGGCGCACGCGGGTCGGCGCTCCGCGCAGCTCGGCGAGGCCGTCCGGGCCGATGAACGCGCCGCCCTCGACGGACGGATCGGTCGCCGCGTACAGCTGCGGCAGGGCGCCCCGCTCCGGCCGCTGGGCGAGCAGTGGATTGCCGATGTGCCCGAAGACCAGCCGCGCGAGGCCGCTCGTGTCCTTGGTCTGGAGGTTCGTGGCGGTGTAGCCGGGGTGGGCGAGGACGCCGCGGACCGGGCTGCCGGCCGCGGTCAGGCGCCGGTGGAGCTCCTGTCCGAAGACGGCGTTGGCGAACTTCGACTGGTTGTAGAAGGCCATGGGCGCGTAGTCGCGGACGCCCGTGAGGTCGTCGAAGCGGAGGCTGCCCTGCCGGTGGTTGATCGAGCTGACGGTGACCACACGGGGGTCCCGGCCTGCGGCGAGCAGGTCGAGCAGCAGTCCGGTGAGGGCGAAGTGGCCTAGGTGGTTGACGGCGAACTGGAGCTCGTGGCCCTGGGGGCTGAGCGTACGGGGCGGCGCCATCACGCCCGCGTTGTTGACGAGCACGTCGAGGCGGGGGTGCTCCGCGCGGATCCGGTCGGCGAAGGCCCGTACCGAGTCGAGGTCGGCGAGGTCGAGCCGCCGCACGTCGAGAAGGCCGGGATCCACCCCGCTCGCCGCGAGGCCGTCCGCGGCCGCCCGGCCCTTCCGCTCGTCCCGTACGGCGAGGACGACCCGCCCGCCCTTGCGGGCGAGCGCCCGGGTGGTGGCCAGGCCGAGGCCGCTGTTGGCTCCGGTGACGACGAAGACCCGTCCGGTCTGGTCCGGTATCCGGTCGGCGGTCCAGCGCTGCTTCTTGGTCATGTGACACACGCTGCCGCTTGTGTCACCGAGTGTCAAGCGCGACTATGGATGCCATGGAGGGCACCGCGTTACCATCGGGCCGTGACCACCCGCCCCGAGTCCACCCTCGCCCAGCGCAAACGCCAGCTCGTCGCGACCGAGCTCACCGAGGCGGCCCTTCAGCTGTTCGCCCTCAAGGGCTTCGACGCGGCGACCGTCGACGAGATCGCGACCACGGCCGGGGTCTCCAAGCGGACCTTCTTCCGGTACTTCGCGTCCAAGGAGGACGTGGTCGTCCAGTTCCTCGCCGGCATGGGCGCCGACATGCGCGCGGACCTCGCCGCCCGGCCGGCCGGGGAACGCCCCTCCGAGGCGCTGCTGCACGCCGTCTCCGTACCGCTGGCCGCCTGCGGCGACCACGCCGAGCGGGTCCTGCCGGTGGTCCGGCTGATCCTGCGGACCCCCTCCCTGCTCGCACGCTTCCTGGAGCACCAGGCGGCGTGGCGCGAGGAGCTCGCGGAGGAGCTGGGGGCCCGGCTGGGACGCGACCCCGAGACCGACCTCCGTCCCCGGCTCGCCGCCGGCATGGCGCTGACCGCCTTCGACGCCGTGCTGCGCCGGTGGAGCGCCGGCGAGGACGCCGTGGCCACCGCGGCCCCGGAGGCGCTGATCGGGGAGGCGTTCGCCGTACTCGCCCCGGCGCTGGACGGGACCGACCTCCCGGAGCGGTAGGTCCGACCCCCTCCCGTAAAAGGCCCGACCCCCTCCCGTAAAAGAAAGGTGGGCCGGTCCGCGTCGTGCGGAGCCGGCCCACCCGGGCGTGCGGACGGTGCGGAGGGTCAGCCCAGCGCCAGCCAGGCGACGGCCGCCAGGGCGACGATCACCACGACGACGCCGACGATCAGACCGACCTTCGGGCCGCCCGACGCGGCCACGGCCTGCGGCTGCTGCCGCTGCGGGGTGCCCTCGTCGACGAAGGCGCGGAACATCTGCGTGCTGCCGGCGGGGTCGTAGCCCTCGGGGCTCTGCCCCTGGGGGCCCTGGCCCTGGCCGTACGGTGCTTGGGGGTTGTGTGCCATGGGCCAGGACCCTAGCGAAAGGGGGGCGGGGCCCCCAACCCTCCGGCTCCCCCCTCCTCCTTTACCGATTCTTTAGCGCCGTTTGACCGATTTAGTTTGCCTGAAGCAACCATCCATCTCTATGGTTGCCCTAAGCAACAACATCAGTGGAGTGTCCGATGGACAGAGGCAATCGGTACGAGGGTCTCGCCCGCCAGGTGGGCGCCGTCGGAGCGGTGAAACGCGGACTCGCGCGGACCCTGCCCGCCGACTGCCCCAGCGGATCCGCGATCGTCCTCGCCCTGCTGAACCACCACGGGGACGTCCGGATGGGCCGGGTGGCGGAACTGATGGCCGTCGACATGTCGGTCAGCAGCCGCCACGTGGCCCACGCGGTGGACCGCGGATGGGTCGAGCGCCTGCCCGACCCCGCCGACAAGCGCTCCCGCATCCTCCGTCTGACCCCGGCGGGCGCGGACATGCTCGCCGTCCTCGACCGACGGCTGACCGCCTCACTCGCCCGCCACCTCGCGGACTGGTCCGACGAAGACGTCGAACTGCTCACCATCCTGCTCGCCCGCCTCCGCGATTCCTTCGGGGACTGCCGGGCCCACCACGCTTGAGAACGAAGGAAGTTGATGGCTACCACCACACCCGAGACCGGTGTGCGCGGCGGGAGCGCCAAGGAGGGGGACACCGCCTCCGGCGGCGCACCGATGACGCACCGCCAGATCATGGAGGCGCTGTCCGGGCTGCTGCTCGGCATGTTCGTCGCCATCCTCTCCTCGACGATCGTCTCCAACGCCCTCCCCCAGATCATCACGGACCTGGGCGGCGGCCAGTCCGCGTACACGTGGGTGGTCACCGCCGCGCTCCTCTCGATGACCGCGACCACCCCGCTCTGGGGCAAGCTCGCGGACCTCTTCTCGAAGAAGCTGCTCGTCCAGATAGCCCTGGTCGTCTACGTGGCGGGCTCGGTCGTCGCCGGCCTCTCGCAGAGCACCGGCATGCTCATCGCCTGCCGTGTCGTCCAGGGCATCGGCGTCGGCGGTCTGACCGCCCTCTCCCAGATCATCCTGGCCGCGATGATCGCCCCGCGTGAGCGCGGCCGGTACAGCGGCTACCTCGGCGCGACCTTCGCCGTCGCCACCGTCGGCGGCCCGCTGCTCGGCGGCGTCATCACCGACACGGACTGGCTCGGCTGGCGCTGGTGCTTCTACGTCGGCGTGCCCTTCGCGATCATCGCGCTGATCGTCCTGCAGAAGACCCTCAACCTCCCCGTCGTGAAGCGTCAGGTGAAGGTCGACTGGGCCGGTGCCGTCTTCATCAGCGCCGCCGTCTCCCTGCTCCTCATCTGGGTCACCTTCGCGGGTGACAAGTACGACTGGATGTCCTGGCAGACGGCCGCGATGGTGCTCGGCGCGCTCGCCCTCGGCGGGATCTTCGTCCTCGTCGAGTCGAAGGCGAGCGAGCCGATCATCCCGCTCCGCCTCTTCCGCAACCGCACGATCACCCTGGCCTCGCTCGCCTCGCTCTTCGTGGGTGTCGCGATGTTCGCCGGCACGGTCTTCTTCAGCCAGTACTTCCAGCTGGCGCGGAACGAGTCGCCGACGATGTCCGGCGTCCTCACCATCCCGATGATCGCGGGCCTGTTCGTCTCCTCCACCGTCTCCGGCCTGATCATCACCAAGACCGGCAAGTGGAAGGCGTGGCTGGTCAGCGGCGGCGCCCTGGCGGCCGGCGGGCTCGGCCTGCTCGGCACCATCCGCTACGACACGACCTACTGGCACATCGCGATCTTCATGGCGGTCCTGGGTCTCGGCCTCGGCATGATGATGCAGAACCTGGTGCTCTGCACCCAGAACCAGGTGGCTCCCGCCGACCTCGGCTCCGCCTCCTCCGTCGTCACCTTCTTCCGCTCGCTGGGCGGTGCGGTCGGCGTCTCGGCGCTGGGCGCGGTCATGGCGCACCGGGTCACGAGCTACGTCAAGGACGGCCTGGCCGAGCTGGGCCCGAAGGCCGCGGGCGCCATGGGCCAGGGCGGCTCGGGCGGCGGCATCCCCGACATGGACAAGCTGCCGGCTCCGATCCGTACGGTCATGGAGAGCGCGTACGGACACGGTGTCGCCGATGTCTTCCTCTACTCGGCGCCGTTCGCGCTGCTCGCCTTCGTGGTGACCCTGTTCATCAAGGAGGTCGCCCTCAAGAGCAGCTCGGCGACTCCCGCGGAGAAGAGCGAGTAGGACGCGGGGAACAGCCGGGAGAAAAGCTCCCGGCCGCGCTTCGAGCGGAGACGCGGCCGGGTCCGGTACGGAGCGGCGGGCAGGGGACGGCCCGCCGCTCCGTCATGTCCGCTGTGCGGGGGACGCGCCGGCCGCCGTACCGCCCGGCGTCTCGCCCTCGCGCGCGACCATGACCTCGATACCGGCGACCAGGACGTCCAGGGCGTAGGCGAAGTCGCGGTCCCAGATGGCGCTGACGCTGCCGTGCGAGGCCCGCTCGTCGAGGATCTCCCGCATGCCCTCGGTCTTCTCCTCGAACTCCGGTTCGTCGCGGAACGCCTTGATCGCGTCCAGGTAGAACTCGTCCTGCGACATGCCGGCCTCCGCCGCGCGCCGGCCGAAGTGGGACTCGATCGTCCCGTAGCCGTACACGAACTGGAAGACCGCCGACATCGCGCTCGGCTGGCGGTCCAGGGAGAGGCCGGTGTCCCGGATCGCCGCGTGGATCTTCTGGCCGACGGCGATCGCGTTCGGGCCGATGTTCAGGTACTGGCCCGCGCTCGGCGACATCCACGCGTGGCGGACCAGCATCCGCCGGTAGTCCAGGGCGAGCACCCTGATCCGGTCCCGCCAGTCCCCGGCGGCGTCGACCGCCGCGAGGTCGATCTCGCCGTACACGCTGTCCACCGCGAACTCGATGATGTCGTCCTTGGTGTCCACGTACCAGTAGAGGGACATGGCCGTGACGCCCAGTTCGGTGGCGAGCTTGCGCATCGACAGCTTGGCCAGGCCCTCCTCGTCGAGCATCCGGATCGAGGCGTCGACGATCCGGTCCCGGTCGAGCCCGGCGGGGCCGCCGCCGCTGCGGGCGGTCCTCGTCTCCAGCCAGACGCTGGAACGCGCCGGGTTCTTGGCCCGATCGGCTGCCTTGACCATCGCGTTCCTCCGTCTGTCAGCGGTCCGTCACCATGCTAGGCAGCGACCGGCCGTTCGGCGCCCGCGGCCTTCTCCGTGCGCTCCGCCCGCCTGAGGAGGGCAGCGGCGACCAGACCGCCGGCGAACACGGCGATCGCGCCGACCAGCTGGCTGGTCTGGAGGCCGGAGGCGAACGCGTCGGAGATCTCCTGGCGCTCCGCCTCGCCGCCCGCGGCGGCCAGGGCGGCCGGGAGCGAGGTCGCGGTGACGGCGACGAGCGCGGCGAAGCGGGCGTTGAGCACGGCTCCGAGGACGGCGACACCGAGGCCGTTGCCGAACTCGGCGAGGGTGCCGTTGATGCCGGCGCCCACACCGGCCTTCTCCGGCGGGATCGAGCTCATGATCGCGTTGGCCATGGCCGGGGAGGAGACGGCGATGCCGCCGCCCATCAGGACCAGTCCGAGGAGCATGCCCGCGTAGCTGCCGTCCGTGCCGCCGCCGAGCAGCGAGATCGAGGTGAGACCCGCGGCCACCAGGGTCATGCCGAGGACGACGGTCGGCGGGGTGCCCAGCTTCATCACGATCCTGGGGCCGACGCCGGTCAGGTTGAGGCCGACGATCGTCAGGGCCAGCGGCGCCATCCGCAGCCCCGCCTCCAGGGGTTCGTACCCGAGCACGAACTGCAGGTGCTGGGTGAGGAGGAAGAGCGAGCCGCCCATGCCGAAGACGACCAGGATCGATCCGCCGATGGCGCCGACGAACTTCTGGTTGCGGAAGAAGTGCATGTCGAGCATCGGGTACGGGGTGCGCAGCTCCCACAGCGCGAAGGCGCCGAGACCGAGCACGCCGACGCCGGCCGGGACCAGGACCTGCGCGGAGAGCCAGCCGTGCTCGGGGCCGCTGATGATCGCGTACACGACGGCGGTCATGCCGATGGTGGAGAGCAGCGCGCCGAGCAGGTCGGGCCGGTCGCCCTGCGGGTTCTTGGACTCGGGGACCAGCTTGAGGACGGCGACGAGCGCCACGACCGCGACCGGGATGTTGATCAGGAAGATCATTCCCCACCAGAAGTGGTTCAGGATCACGCCGCCGATCAGCGGCCCGCCGGCGAAGCCCAGCGAGGCGACGGTCGACCAGAGCGCGATCGCCTTGACCCGCTCGGAGTCGTCGAAGATCTGCATGACGACGGCCAGGGTGGTGGTCATCAGGAGCGCGCCGCCGACGCCCATGCCCGCGCGGGCGGCGATCAGCTGCGTCGTGGAGCCGGCGAGTCCGGCGGCGAGCGAGCCGAGGCCGAAGAGCGCGAGGCCGACGGCGAGGAGCTTCTTGCGGCCGTAGCGGTCGGCGGCGTTGCCCGCGCTGAGCAGGAGGCCGGACTGGACGAGGGAGTACGCGTTGATCATCCACTGGATGTCGGTGGTGGACGCGTGGAGTTCGGAGGTCAGCGACGGGATGGCGACGCTGAGCACGGTGTTGTCGAGCAGCACGGTGAGCTGGGCGAGGCAGATGACGCCGAGGATCAGCCAGCGCTGGGGGTGACCACCGGTGGCGGTCGGTTCGGTCGCGGCGGTCGTCGCCGTCATGGGCAGGGCTCCTTGTACGGTGTACGTGACTGGGTCTCGTACACCGTACAAGGGCTCTCGTACGCTGTATAGCGATTTCCTGTTTCCCGGCTCGCCCTCCTGGGTGCGGCTTCCTCCGGCTACTTCTTCCGGGTCAGGTCGTAGAAGGTGGCGCCGCCGATCGTGACCTTCTCGAAGGTCTCCGAGACCCAGGCGGAGATCTCCGAGTTGCCGCCGGGACCGCCGCCCATGCGCCCACCGCCCTCACCGGTGCCGCCTTCGGCGCCGCCGATGAAGTAGTGGATCCTCCCCTCGGCCACGTACTGCTCGAACTGCGCGAGCGTCGGGGACGGGTCGCTGCCGTTGAAGCCGCCGATCGCCATGACCGGCTTCTCGGTGGCGAGCTGGTAGCTGGCCGCGTTCTGGGCGCCGACCGTGGCCGCGACCCAGGTGTAGGAGTCGGCGTCCGCGAGCAGCGCGGCCTCGGCCTCCGTACCGACGCTGGCGCCGTTCAGGAGCCCGCCCATGCCGCCGCCCCCGCCGGGGCCTTCGCCTCGGGCCATCCCCTGGGGCATGCCCTGCGGCATTCCCTGGGGCATTCCCTGGGGCGGGGTGCCGCCGGTGGTACCGCCCGGCATCTGGCCCTGGCCCTGGCCCTGTCCCTGGCCACCGGGACCGCCGGGCATCTGACCGGCCTGACCGCCCTGACCGCCGGGGAACATCCCGCCGCCCTCGAACATCCGGCCGCCGCCGCCCGGACCGCGGCCGCCCATCGCGCCGCCCGCCGGGCCCGCCGTCACGATCGAGCCCTGGTGTCCGGCGTTCACCGTCTCCAGGGTGTACGCGAAGGGGCCCGCGAGCCCCGACACCAGGCCGAGGCCCGCCACCGCGAGCCCGAGCCTGCGGTCGGTCCGGCCCGCGAACAGCAGCCCGAGCGCGGCGGCGACGCCCGTCACCAGGACCGCCCAGCGCAGCCACGGCAGCCAGTCCGGGGTACGGCCGAGCAGCGTCCACCCCCACCAGGCCGTCACCGCCACCGTCACGGCGAGCGCCGCCGAGGCGAGCCACCGGGTGCGCTCCTCCCACAGCACGGCCGCGCCCATGCCGACGAGCGCCGCCACGTACGGGGCCAGGGCGACCGTGTAGTACTCGTGGAAGATGCCGGCCATGAAGCTGAAGACGGCGAGGGTGATCAGGAGCGAGCCGCCCCACGCCAGGAACGCGGAGCGCGCGGTGTCGGTGCGGGGCGCCCGCCAGGTGACGACGAGCCCCGCGACGAGCAGGATCAGCGCGGCCGGAAGCAGCCAGGAGATCTGACCGCCGATCGAGTCGTTGAACATCCGGCCGATGCCGGTCTCGCCCCAGCCGCCGCCTTGGCCGCCGCCTCCGCGGCCACCGCCGCCGACGCTGCCGGTCTCGTTGCCGTTGATGCGGCCGAGGCCGTTGTAGCCGAAGGTCAGCTCCAGGAAGCTGTTGTTCTGCGAGCCACCGACGTACGGGCGGGAGGACGCCGGCCACAGCTCGACCAGCGCCACCCACCAGCCCGCCGAGACGAGCATCGCGAGCCCGGCGAGGGCCAGCCGGCCGATCCGGCGGCCGACACCGCCCGGCGCGCACACCCCGTAGACCAGGGCGAGCGGCGGCAGGATCAGGAACGCCTGGAGGGTCTTCGCGAGGAACGCGAACCCGAAGGCCACCCCGGCCCACACCAGCCACTTGGCGGCCTTCTCCTGCTCCAGGGCCCGCAGGACGCAGTACACCGCGACCGTCATGAGCAGCGCGAGCAGCGCGTCCGGGTTGTTGAAGCGGAACATCAGGGCGGCGACCGGCGTCAGCGCGAGGACCGCGCCCGCGATCAGACCCGCGCCCGCGCCGAAGCGGCGGCGGACGGCCGCGTAGAGCACCGCCACCGTGCCCACGCCCATGAGGACCTCGGGGACGAGGATCTGCCAGGAACCGAGCCCGAAGAGACGGACGGAGAGCGCCATCGGCCAGAGGGCGGCCGGCGGCTTGTCGACGGTGATGGCGTTGGCCGCGTCGAGGGAGCCGAAGAAGAACGCCTTCCAGCTCTCGCCGCCCGCCTGGACCGCTGCGGAGTAGAAGGAGTTGGCATAGCCGGACGCGCTCAGGTTCCACAGGTAGAGCAGCGCGGTGGCGACGAGCAGGCCGAGGAAGGCGGGCCGGACCCAGGGGGCGTCCTCGGCGCGTCCGCGCCACAGCCGGGCGAGCCGCCCGCTTCCCGGCGCGGCGTGGGCCGCCGGGGCCGTCGTGGACAGGGTGGTCATCGTTCGTTCCTTGCTGAGGTCTGCGGGACGGACCGCTCGGGGAAGACCCAGAGCCGGAAGAGGAGGAAGCGCAGGACGGTCGCGGCGAGATTGGCGACGATCAGCACGGCCAGCTCGGTGGAGTGCGCCGGATCGCCGGTGGCCGCGCCGAGCGCGGCGAGCGAACCGCTGGTCAGGGCGAGGCCGATGGCGAAGACCACGAGCCCCTGCGCCTGGTGGCGGACCGCCCGGTCCCGGCCCCGCACCCCGAAGGTGAGGCGCCGGTTGGCCGCCGTGTTGGCGACGGCCGAGACGAGGAGGGCGCCGGCGTTGGCGAGCTGCGGGCCCAGGCCGAGCCGGAAGGCCGAGTACAGCGCGAGGTAGAAGAGCGTGGACAGCACGCCGACCACGCAGAAGCCGACCAGCTGGCGTGCCAGGCCACCGGGCACACCGCTCAGTTCGCGGTCCCGGGGGTCGTCGCCGAAGGGCCGGACGAGCCGGTCGAGCGGCAGCGAACCGGTCGCCAGGGCCCGCCCGACCCGCAGGACGCCCTTCAGGTCGTCGGTGGCGGTCTTCACGATGTGCACGGTCGAGTCGGGGTCGTCGACCCAGTCGACCGGCACCTCGTGGATGCGCAGCCCGGCCCGCTCGGCCAGGACCAGCATCTCGGTGTCGAAGAACCAGCCGGTGTCCTCCACCATCGGGAGGAGCCGCTCGGCGACCTCGCGCCGGATCGCCTTGAACCCGCACTGCGCGTCGGAGAACCGGGCGGCGAGCGAGCCGCGCAGGATCAGGTTGTACGCCCGCGAGATGAACTCGCGCTTCGGCCCGCGCACCACCCGCGAGGAGCGGGCGAGCCGGGAGCCGATCGCCAGGTCGGAGTGGCCGGAGATGAGCGGCGCGACCAGCGGGAGCAGCGCGTTCAGGTCGGTCGACAGGTCGACGTCCATGTAGGCGAGGACGGGTGCGTCCGAGCCCGACCACACCGTGCGCAGCGCCCGGCCGCGGCCCTTCTGCTCCAGCCGTACGGAGCGCACCTCGGGCACCTCGGCGGCGAGGGCCGCGGCGACCTCGGGGGTCGTGTCGGTGGAGGCGTTGTCGGCGACGGTGATGCGGAAGCCGTACGGGAAGGTCCGGAGGAGGTGCTCGTGGAGCCGGCGGACGCACGGCTCCAGGTCCTTCTCCTCGTTGTAGACGGGGATCACCACGTCCAGGACGGGTCGTCCGGCGACGTCCACCGGCAGGTGCTCCCGGGCGGGGAGGGCGCCGGACGTGGGACCCGCGATCGTTGGGGTTCGCATGACGACGACATTCGCCGGGGCCGCTGTCACGCCTGTGTGATGAGCCTGTGCCCCGCCTGTGAGTCCTCGGCGGCGGGCAGGCGCACCGTGAACACGGTCCGCTCCGGGGCGCTTTCGACGTCCACCCCGCCGCCGTGGGCGTGGACGACCGCGCGCACGATGGCCAGCCCCAGGCCGGTGGATCCGGCGTGCCGGGAGCGTGAGGCGTCGCCGCGTGCGAAGCGCTCGAAGACGGCGGGCAGCAGGTCCGGCGGGATGCCGGGGCCGTCGTCCTCGATCTCGACGAGCACCGACCGGGACTCCGCGCGGACCCGGGCCGTGACCTTCGTGCCGGGCGGGGTGTGGGTACGGGCGTTGGCGAGGAGGTTGACCAGGACCTGCTGGATCCGGGCGCCGTCGGCCCGTACGGCCGCGGTGTCCGCGGGCAGTTCGAGGCGCCAGTGGTGGTCCGGGCCGGCGGCGCGGGCGTCGCTGACGGCGTCCACGACGAGCGGGACGAGGTCGGTGGTCTCGTACGAGAGCGGGCGCCCGGCGTCCAGCCGGGCGAGCAGCAGCAGGTCCTCGACCAGGCCCGTCATCCGGGTCGCCTCGGACTCGATCCGCCCGAGCGCGTGCCGGGTGTCGGGTCCGCACTCCTCCCGGCCGCGCCGGGTGAGCTCCGCGTATCCCCGGATCGAGGCGAGCGGGGTGCGCAGCTCGTGGCTGGCGTCGGCGACGAACTGCCGCACCCGGGTCTCGCTCTGCTGGCGGGCGTCCAGGGCGGAGTGGACGTGGTCGAGCATCCGGTTCAGGGCCGCGCCGACCTGACCGACCTCGGTCCGCGGGTCGGCCTCCGCTTCCGGGACCCGCTGGTGGAGCGCCACCTCGCCGCTGTGCAGCGGCAGCCGGGCGACCTGGCGGGCGGTGGTGGCGACCCGCCGCAGCGGACGCAGCGCGACCCGGACGAGCACGGTCCCGGCGAGCGAGGCCGCGGCGAGCCCGGCACCGGTGACGCTCAGTTCGACGAGGACGAGGGTGGACAGGGCGTCCTCGACCTCGGCGAGGGGTATGCCGGTGAGGAACTCGCCGTGCACCCCGGCGGCGTACTCGACCCGGTACGAGCCGAGGCCGCCGGGCAGTTCCACGGTGTGCGGCCGGCTGTCGCGGGGGACGGCCGCGAGCGCGTCCCGCTGGGCCTCGTCGAGCGCGGTGGTCCGGACGTTCCGCCCGTACATGCCGCTGTCCTCGGCCTCCGCCGAGTACCCGGCCGAGGTCACCTCGCCGGCCACGAGGACCGCGCCGAGGGTGCCGATGGGGGCACCGGGACCCAGCACGAACGCGAGCGGTTCCTTCTCGCGGCCCAGGTCGGACAGGCCGGGCCCGGGGGCCACCACGGCCGGCGGGCCCGCCGCCCGTATCGAGACGGTGTGGACCTGCTCGTCGGCCTGGTCGTACAGGTACGAGCGGAAGGCGATCGTGGTCACCGTCCCGATCACGGTCGCCACGACCGCGATCAGCACGACCGCCGAGACGACGAGCCGCGTCCGCAGCGACCACGGCCGCCGTGCACCTCGGAACACCGGACGCTACTCCCCCGGCTTGATCAGATAGCCGGCCCCGCGCCGGGTGTGGATCATCGGGGACCTGCCCGCGTCGATCTTCCGGCGGAGGTACGAGATGTAGAGCTCCACGACGTTGGCCTGGCCGCCGAAGTCGTACGACCAGACCCGGTCGAGGATCTGCGCCTTGCTGAGCACCCGGCGCGGGTTGCGCATGAGATAGCGCAGCAGCTCGAACTCGGTGGCGGTGAGGTGGATCGAGTCCCCGCCCCGGGTGACCTCGTGGCTGTCCTCGTCGAGGGTGAGGTCCCCGACGGACAGCAGCGACTCGCTGCGGGCCTGCGCGGCACCGGACCGGCGGATGAGACCGCGCAGCCGGGCCACCACCTCCTCCAGGCTGAAGGGCTTGGTGACGTAGTCGTCGCCGCCCGCCGTGAGCCCGGCGATCCGGTCCTCGACGGCGTCCTTCGCCGTCAGGAACAGCACCGGCACATCGGGCAGCTCGCGCCGGATCGAGCCGAGCAGGCTCAGCCCGTCGACGTCGGGCAGCATGATGTCGAGGATCACCGCGTCGGGGCGGAACTCGCGCACGGTCCGCAGGGCGGCGGCCCCGTCGCCCGCGCTGCGTACCTGCCAGCCCTCGTAGCGCAGGGCCATCGAGAGCAGCTCGGAGAGCGATGCCTCGTCGTCGACGACGAGGACGCGGACGGCGGTGCCGTCGGCACGGAGCATGTCGGCGCGAGTGCCGGGGCGGCGAGTGGTGACGGTCATGGGGCCACGTTCTCCGCCGCCGCTGAGATACCCCTTTCCCTTTCCTGTGAATTCCCTGAGAAACGGCCTCAGGGAACCGGCGGGGGCGGGGGCCTGAGGGGCCCGACGGGGGCGACCGCCCCACGGCCTGGCCAGGCCGGACGCCTCAGGAGCCCGGCGGAATCCGGATCGCGAGGCTCAGGGTTTCACGTGAAACAGTGCGGCCCCGTTCTCATAGAGGACACCGCGCAGCCAGTCGTCCCCGAGCCCGAGCCGTTCCAGGGCGTGGAGTTGGTGGACGTACGGGTACGGGATGTTCGGGAAGTCGGAGCCGAGCAGGATCCGGTCGCCGAGGTCCACCAGCCGCTTGCGCTCCGCCTCCGGGAACGGCGCGAGCCGCTCGCTGAAGTCGGTGAAGGCCATGGTCGTGTCGAGGTGGACTCCCTCGTACCGCTGGGCGATGTCGAGGAAGTCGCCGTACTCGGGCATCCCCATGTGGGCGACGATCACCCGCAGCCGGGGATGCCGGGCGAGCAGCCGCCGCATCGGCCCGGGGCCGGTGAAGTTCCCCGGGGTCGGACCGGAGCCGCAGTGCACGACGACGGGCGTGCCGCTGTCGGCGAGGGCCCCCCACACGGCGTCCAGCTCGATGTCCGTCGGGTCGAAGCCGCCGACCTGGAGGTGCACCTTGAACACCCGGGCACCGGCGTCGAGCGCCTGGTGGACGTACCCGTTCACGCCCGGCTCGGGGAAGAAGGTCGCGGTGTGCAGGCAGTCGGGCGTACGGGCGGCGAAGTCGGCGGCCCAGGAGTTGAGCCAGGCACCCATCCCGGGCTTGTGCGGATAGAGCATCGCGGTGAACGCGAGCGTCCCGAACCCGCGAAGGAGAGCGAGCCGGCGCTCCTCCTCCTCGCGGTAGGTGATGGGCCACTCCATGCCGGTCAGCGGGCCGACCGCGTCGAAGTACGCCCACACCTTGTCGAGGACGTTCTGCGGCATGAAGTGCGTGTGCACGTCGACGAGTCCGGGAATCCCGAGCCGCTCGACGAGCGCCCGGATCTCCGCCGCCTCGCCCGCGCCGACGCTCGGGCTTCCGTTCGTGTGCGCGTTCCCGCTGCCGCTCCCGCTGCTACTCCCGGTCAAAGCTGTAACTCCGCTCGACCTTGCCGATGTGGACGCTGTAGCTGTCGTACCAGTGCTCCCGCCCGTGCGCCTTGGCCGCCTGGTGCCCGCTGTCGAGCCGCCAGGCGTCCAGCGCCTCCAGGTCACGGAAGTAGGCCACCGTGATGCCGATGCCGCCGGGGGTCCGGGCGGACTCGTAGCCGAGGAAACCCGGGACCCCCTCGACACGCTCCCGCATACGGGTGGCCGTCTCCGCGTAGCCCTCGGGAGAGTCGGGCCGGACGGAGGTGAACACGGCGGTGTAGTAGGGCGGTTCCAGGCCCGCCACCAGCTTCGGAGTCATGTGATCACCCTCGCTGCGGCCGGGCACCGATGTCCACGGGCCCTGGCCAAAGGGATCCAAGACTTTACGAAGGGGTACGGGGCCGGAGGCCCTGCGGGGACGGGCCGGAGACGCGTACGGAGACGGACCGGGGTGCGCGTACGGAGACGGGCCGGAGTGCCCTGCGGAGACGGGAACGGGCACGGAGGCCCGGGTTCAGAAGAGCTCCCCCTGAGCGGCGCCCGGGTCGGCCACGGCGGCCACCGGTGCCACCGGCACCGAGAACTCCGCGCCCTCCCCGGCCCCCTGGAGGGCCCAGCCCCCCATGACCCGCGTGTCCAGGGCGAGGCAGCGCCCACCCGGATCCAGGAGGTGCAGGTCCGGCCCGGCGGCGGCGAGCAGCCGACCGGTGACGACGCCGCCGTCGACCAGCTCCGTCACCGTGCCGGCGAGCGGCGGCAGGCCGTCGAGGTGAAAGGCGTCGGCGTGGTCGCGCGCCGTGAACTCCAGCGGCTCCAGCGTCTCCGTCCAGCCGCCGACGGCACCGGCCCGCCGGTGCAGCTCCTCCACCTCACGGGCCCGGTCCCCGGCGGGCGGGAGCGCGTGCCGCACGGCCCGCTTCCGCTCGTACGCCACCCGGTCGGGCACGCCCAGAGCCTGCCGCAGCACCTCCTCGGTGCGCCGGGCGGCCATCAGAGGCCCGCGGCCGAGCCAGCTGAACGTGACGGCCCCCTGCTCCAGGAGCCGCGCCTCGCCCCGGGCCTCCGCGGTGATCCCCACCTTGGTCATCCCCGGGCCGAACCAGGCCAGATAGACGCGGTACGGCTGCGGGTCGTCGGCGACGGTGTCCGCGGCGACCGAGTGGGCCCGGTCGAGCCGCGCGCACTCCGGACACCGCCCGCCGGTCGCCCGCCCGGGCACCACGGCCTCCAGCGGGCACGGGTTCCCCCGGGCCCCCGGGCACCGCCGGACGCCGACGGCCCGGAACGCGAGCTCCTGCCCGTAACCGAGGGCGCTGACCCGTCCGCCCCGCCACCGCAACCCGGGCACCCCGCCGGCCCAGCCGAGCCCCCGACACCGCCACTCCACGCCCGCTCCTCCTCACGCCCCCGGACGTCCAGTCTCCGCCACACCCGCCGAAGCCCGGCCCGACGGAGACAGACCGCCGAAGCCGGACTCACGACGCCCGGCCCGAAGCCCCTCGGCGGAGACCGGCCCGACCGAAGCGCGACCCGACCGAAGTGCGGCCCGGCAGAAGCCCGGCTCGACAGAAGCCCGGCCCGGCAGAAGCCCGGCCCCGGCGAGGACCGCCCCGTTCACGGCAGGACGTAGATCCGGGCCCCGTCGGGGTCGGGGCCGCCCACCTCCCGCATGCAGCCGCGTTCGATGAGGAGCCGTACGCAGTCCCGGACGCGCTCGCGGGAGAGGCCGGTGCGGAGGGTGACGTCCTGGGGCCGGTAGCGGACCCCGCCCCGGACGAGGGCGGGCGCGAGGCAGCTGGCGACGGTCCGCACGTCCCCGGTGATCGCCCAGGACTCGACGAGTTCCTGCGGGGTGAGCTGTTCGACGGCGGAGTCCGTGGTGCGCTGGCGCGGCACGGCGAGCCGCTCAAGGGAGTCGGCGACCCTTGAGAGGCTGCACCGGGTCTCGCGGAGCAGCTCCGCGTAGGCGGTGTGGTCGTCGTACTCGGCTCGGGCGGCCGCCTCTTCGTCGAACCGCCCCTCCAGCCGTACGAGGACGTCGACGAGGTCGGGCGGCAGCAGGAACCCGGAGTGGACCGGCGAGGGTTCGAGCCAGTAGCCCCCGTCCCGCTGCACCGCCGCCACCACCCCCGCCGTCCATGCCCGGAACGGCCCGGCCTCGGGTCTGCGGCAGGCCCCGACGAGCTGGACGAGCCCTTGGAAGCTCACCATCCGCGCCGAGGCCCGGATGCCGCACCGGGCGAGTATCCCTTCGCTCCCGGCGAGTTCCCGGGCGGCGGCCAGACACCCCGGCGGCAGCGCCGCACCCCGCAGCGCCTCCCGCGACCCGGTGTACCCGAGCCGCTTCGCCACGTCCGCGACGGGGAACCAGTACGACCCGTCCGGCGCGGTCAGCCGCCGCAGGCGGGCCCCGGTCGCCACGTGCACCACGTCATCGATGTCGATCGCGTCCATCGATCATCACCTCCGCCTCGCAAGCTAGGACGAAGGCATATTCAACTGACATGCAAATAAGACAGGTTCACCCAAAAGGGGTTCCCGTGTCGCGGGGAAACCGCGGACTAGGATCCGGACCATGCCTCTGACCTTGAACGACGTGGACCGGTTCGAGGCTTCCAGGCCCCGCCTGGAAGCCATCGCCTACCGCCTCCTCGGCTCCGCGAGCGAGGCCGAGGACGCCGTGCAGGACACCTACCTGCGCTGGCAGGCCGCCGACGTCGACCGCGTCGAGGTGCCCGAGGCATGGCTGACCAAGGTCCTCACCAACCTGTGCCTCAACCAGCTCACCTCGGCCCGCGCCCGCCGCGAGACCTACGTGGGCGAATGGCTGCCCGAGCCGCTGCTCGCCGGGGACCCGATGCTCGGCCCCGCCGACACGGCCGAGCAGCGCGAATCGGTGTCGTACGCGGTCCTCGCCCTGATGGAGCGCCTCTCCCCGAACGAGCGCGCCGTCTACGTGCTGCGGGAGGCGTTCGGCTACCCGCACCGGGAGATCGCCGAGATCCTCGACCTCACCGAGGCCGCCTGCCAGCAGATCTTCCACCGCGCCAAGAAGCACGTCGCGGACGGCAAGGCCCGCACCGAGATCGACGAGGCCGCCGCCCGGCGGATCGTCGAGGAGTTCCTCGCGGCCGCCACCACCGGCCGGACCGAGCCGCTCGTACGGCTCCTCACCGCGGACGCCATCGCGATCGGCGACGGCGGCGGCAAGGTCCCGGCCCGGGCCGGCGCGTTCGAGGGCGCCATCGCGGTCGCGAAGTTCATGCGGGGCCTGTTCAAGCCCGGCGTGGCCAAGCGCAACATCGTCGGCGGCTCCCCCGCCGTCTACGCGACGACCGCCAACGGCGCCCCCGCCGCCGTGGCGGTCCTCGACGGACGGGTCATCGGAATCATGTGCCTGGAGGTCACCCCCGACGGCATCACCGCGTTCCGCAACCAGGTCAACCCCGACAAGCTCGACCGCGCGACCCGGCACTGGGCGGCTGCCGAACACGGGGAGCCGCTGATCGACACGGCCTTCTGACGACGGTGTGACGTGCTTCACACCGCACTCCTGTCAGGAAACGGCGGGCTGCCCGGTTCAAGGGGCGAAACCGCGCGAGACAGGAGCATGGAGATGCAGCACCGAATCATCGTCCTCGGAGCCGGATACACCGGAGCGATCGCCGCCGGGCGCCTCGCCAAGCGGCTGCACCGCGACGACGTCACCATCACCCTCGTCAACGCCGAGCCCGACTTCGTCGAGCGCGTCCGGCTGCACCAGCTGGCCGTCGGCCAGGAGCTCAGGCCCCGCCCGTTCGCCGAGATGTTCGCCGGCACCGGCGTCGAGCTGAAGCTGGCGAAGGTCACCGGCGTCGACGTCGACCGCAGGACCGTCTCCGTCGTGGCCGCGGACGGCGCCGACGGGTCGGCCGAGGAGCTGGCGTACGACACCCTCGTCTACGCCCTCGGCAGCGGCTGGACCGACCAGGGCGTCCCCGGCACCACCGAGTACGCCCACGAGATCGCCGGCCGCCCCGGAGCCCTCCGACTGCGCGAGCGCCTGGCCCGCCTGGAGGCCGGACAGCCGGTGCTCGTCGTCGGCGGCGGACTCACCGGCCTGGAGGCCGCGACCGAGATCGCCGAGGCCCGGCCCGACCTGGACGTCGCCCTCGCCGCCCGCGGCGCACTCGGCGACTGGCTCTCCCCCAAGGGCGCCCGCCACCTGCGGAAGGTCCTCGACGGACTGGGCGTCACCGTCCACGAACACACCTCCGTCGCCGCCGTGGAGGCCGACCGCGCCGTCACCGGCGACGGCGGATCCGTGCCCGCCGCGGTCACCGTGTGGACCACCGGTTTCGCCGTCCACCCCCTCGCGAAGGCCACCACCCTCGACGTCACCGACACCGGCCGGATCGTCGTCGACGACACCATGCGCTCGATCTCGCACCCGGACGTGTACGCCATCGGCGACGCGGCCCTGGCCATGGGCCCCGGCGACAAGCCGCTCCGGATGTCGTGCGCCTCGGGCACCCCCACCGCCTGGCAGGCCGCCGACGCCATCGCCGCCCGCCTCACCGGCGGCAAGGTCCCCAGCACCCCGATCCGCTACTTCAACCAGTGCATCTCACTGGGCCGCCGCGAGGGCCTCATCCAGTACGTCACCGCCGACGACCGGGCCGTCCGGTCCGCCCTCACCGGCCGCCTCGCCGCCTTCTACAAGGAGATCATCTGCAAGGGCGCCGCCTGGGGCGCCGCCAACCCCACCCTCGCCCTCCCCACCCGCCGCCGCCGCACCCTCACCCCCCGCCCCACCCAGGCCCAGGCCCAGGCCCAGGCCGCAGCCTGACCCCCCAACGCCCCCACCCCACGCAAGAGGCCCCGGACTCCCGCCCAGGGCCTCTTCCTCACGAAGCCCGGCAGCCTCTTCCGCTCTGTCGCCCTGCCGCCCGACGGTGAACCCACGCCGGGCAACCACCGGTTCGATCACCGAAGCATGCGCGCAGCGCCGAACCCGCGCGCCCAGGGGCCCTCAGGCGCCGCACGAGCAGCGGCTGCCGCCTTGGCCCGCTCAGGAGCCTGTGCCGGGTCCAGCGCCAGCTCGTCGGGGGTGCAGCAGGCCGTGGTGCCGCAGCAGGCATCGGGAGTGGTCTCGGCGGCCTTGGCGAGGGTGTCGGCGTCGGCCTTCACGACGGAAGCGGAGTCGCGCGTCTGAGCGCGTAGCCGGACTCTGATCACATGAACGAACCCCCATCGGGGCAGGAGCCCCGCCCAGATCCGTATCAGCAGCCGTGGGGGCAGGGTGCCCAGCAGCCTCAGGCCGGGGCAGGCTGGCAGTCTCCGCCGGGCGGTGGTGCACCTTATGGAGCAGCACCGCCAAGAAAGAAGCGGCGGAAGTGGCCATGGGTGCTGCTCATCCTGGTCTTGCTGGCGGCAGGTGGGTGTGTAGCCGCCATCGCGGGCATCTCCAACGAGGTGTCGAAAGAAGTCACCGTGGAGTACGCGGTCACTGGCGACGCTAGAGACGTAACCATCGCCTACTCCTCCTGGAACGACGATGGCATCTCGTCAAGATCCGAGACTGTCGAGAAGCTGCCATGGCGGAAGACCCTGAAGACGAAGGGCTTCCTGAAGGGCGGATCCCTACTCATCAGTCTCAGCGGGTCGGGAGGTACGGCCACGTGCTCGGTGACTGTGGACAACGACTCGCCAAAGACAGCCACCGCTTCGGGTCCATCGGCGGCAGCCACCTGCAGCGGCTTCTGAACCGAGCCGAGGACAAGCGGCAGGATGTTGATGTCACCTGCTGATGTCAAAGGCCCCCTGGACGATGTCCAGGGGGCCTTTGATCTGTGTGCACTCGGCAGGATTCGAACCTGCAACCTTCTGATCCGTAGTCAGATGCTCTATCCGTTAAGCTACGAGTGCTTGTTTTTAGTTTTTGTCTTCGCTCCCCGGTCTTTCGACCCGCTCGCGGCGACAGGAAGAACATTACATGACTGCCGCCGTCATGTGAAATCCATTGGCCTCACCCCTTGTGACCTGCGGAAACGCCGTGATGGGGAGGGAGTGAGGGGTGGGGGTGGAAGGGGTGGGAGAGGGCTTTGGGGGGCGGGGATCGAGGGGAAAGAGACCGGGGTCACATGGGGGACTGCGGGGCCGGTGGGTGGGGGTGGAACGAACGAAGCCCCGGCCTTGGGGGCCGGGGCTTCGATGTGGGGCGGAGGCGGAGGGATTTGAACCCTCGATGGGCTTGAAGGCCCAAACCGCATTAGCAGTGCGGCGCCATAGACCGGACTAGGCGACGCCTCCATGCACCTCGCGCATACGCGGGTGGTGCGTGCAGATGATGACACAGGCGAACCGGCTGTCACCAATCGATTCTCACCGTACTAGGCACACGGGGTCCAGAGCAAAGCCCTGCGGCCGGGACGCGCCCGCCGCCGGGACCGGGTCCGCCCCGCCCGGCGCACCCCGCTTGCGCAACGCCGTGGCGCCCGGAGCGTTAGAGGGGGCGGGCGCGGTGTGCGCCTGCGCCCGCCGTCACCCCCGCGCTTCTGGAGATCCGTATGCTGCGCCGCCTCGCCCTCGCGACCCTCGCCACCGCCGCCGCCGGGACCGCCGGCTTCGGTCCGCTGCCGCCGCTGCCTCTGCTGTCGGCGCCCGACACGCTGACCGTGAAGGTCGAGCAGAGCGGATATCCCGCGGCGGACGGCATCTTCGAGCTGAACTGTGACGACCGGGCGGTGGGGAACCACCCGGCCGCCGAGGACGCCTGCAAACGGCTGGAGCAGCTGGCGAAGGAGGAGGCGAACCCGTTCAAGGCCGTTCCGCAGGACGCGCTCTGTACGCAGGTGTACGGCGGGCCCGCCGTCGCGCACGTCACCGGCACCTGGCAGGGCCGTAAGGTCGACGCCCGTTTCTCCCGGGCGAACGGCTGCGAGATCGACCGCTGGCAGAACCTGGAGCCGGTCCTTCCCCTCGTCCGGGGATGACGGCCGCGGGCTCCCTTAGACTCCCTTCAGTGACAGGCTGCGGCCCGAGGGGCAAGATGGGGCCGCGGTCGAAGGGCAAGCACGTGCAGTGTGTCTGGGAGGAAGCGTCGTCGTGAGCAGCAGGCCATCCCGAGGCGCTGCTCGCCTCGCAGCGATACTCGACGCCCTTCCCGACGGCCTCGTGCTCGTCAACTGCAACGGCACGGTCGTCAACGCCAACACGATCGCCCTCGGCATGTTCGAGACGCCCGGCACCGCGCTCGTCGGGCGCGGCCTGCTGGACCTGCTGCCCGAGTTCGACTCGCGCCTCATCCCGGGCTCGATGCGACGCCCCGAGGGCACCGACGAGCGGGGCCGCACGAAGCCGGCCCGGATGATCGCCCGCCGTACCGACGGCAGCGAGTTCCCCGTCGAGGTGACCAGCGCCAGCCTGGAGGACGGCCGCGAGGCGTACGACTCGTACGGCGGCTACACCGGCGACGAACTGCTCATGCTGGTCGTGCGGGACCTCACCGGCACCCTCGACACCGAGGCCGAACTCGCCCGCTCGCAGCGGCAGACCGAGATGATCCTGCGCGCCGCGGCCGAGGGCGTCGTCGGCACGGACACCGACGGCCGGGTCGTCCTCGTCAACCCCGCCGCCGCGCAGATCCTCGGCTACCGGGCCGGCGAGCTCGGCGGGCAGGAACTGCACCCGCTGATCCTCGCCAAGCGCGCCGACGGCGAGGCGTTCCCGTACGAGGACTCGCCGCTCGCCGACACCCTCAAGTCCGGCCGCAAGCACCGGGTCCGCGGGCAGGTCCTGTGGGCGAAGAAGGGCGACCGGGTGCCGGTCGACCTGACGACCGCTCCGGTGCGGGACGGGGACCAGCTCGTCGGCGCGGTGATGACCTTCACCGACCGCAGGCCGTACGAGGAGCTCGTCGAGCAGCACGCCGCCGAGCTGGCCGACCACACGGAGCGGCACGCGGCCGAACTGGCCGACCGCGCGGAGCGGCACGCCGCCGAACGGGAGGCTCAGCAGGAGCAGTACGCCTCGCTCGCCGCCCGGCACGAGCAGCTGACGGCCGTCCTCGCCGAGTCGCTGCGCGGGCCCCTGGAGGAGCTGCGCACCCAGCTGGGCACCCTCGCCGCCGACGACGCCGGGCAGCTGTGGCCCGAGGCCAACCAGGTGCTCCACCACCTCGCCGCCGGGTACGCCCGGATGACGGCGCTCGTGGACAACGTTCTGGGCTACCAGCGCCTCGACGCGGGCACGGAGGAGCTCGAGAAGCGGGTCGCGCTCCTCGACGGGGTCGTCACGGCCGGCATCGACGGGGCCGTCGAGCTGATCGGGCCCGGCCGCGCGCAGTTCGCCGTGCACGCGCCGCCGATCGAGGCCGAAGTCGACCCGGTCCGGCTCGCGACCGCGCTCTCGCACCTCGTCGCGGACGTCGCCGGCGTCGACGCGACCGGCAAGAACCGCGCCACCGCCCAGGGCGCCGTGCCCGCCGACTCGACGATCGTCGTCGCGGCCGCACAGCGCGGTGACGTCGTACGGATCGAGGTCCGCGGCCCGTACGCGGGCGGCGACCCGGTCCACGGTCCGGTCGTGCGCGGGATCGTGGCGGCGCACGGCGGTGTCGTGCAGACCCACGAGGTGCCGGGGACGACCGGCGGCGCGTACGTCCTGGAGGTGCCTCTCGGCGCCGGGCGGGGCACGGTCCCCGCGCCCGCGCCGAGGAGCGACGCTCCGGGGGGCCGGGCCGGCCGCGAGGCCCTCGCCCTGCCGGCGCAGGCCACCGCGTCCACTACGGGGACGAGCACGGGTACGGGAGCAGGTACGGCTGCCGGTGCCGGTGCCGACGGGGTTTCCGGGTCCGGTTCGGACGCGTACCCGGTCTCCGCCTCGGACACCTCCGGTGGGGGGCGTCGGCGGGCCCGGCGCGGTTCCACCGACGCGTTCCTGGAGAGCGCGGTCGCGCCCGAGGGGGACACCCGGGTCGGCGCCGAGCCCAGTGGGCGCCGCCGAGCCCGTACGGGAGAGGCCGCCGCTCCGGCCGAGCTGATCCCGGCCCAGCAGAACGCGGCCGCGGACGCCGCTGTCGCGGTCCCGGGCGAGGCTGCCGGGGCCCTGGAGCCCGCGGGGCGCGTGGAGCCGACCGGACGCCGTCGGGGCCGTCCCGCCGAGGGCTCCGTGGTGACCGCCGCCGAGGGCGCGCAGGGGCGGGCCGCGCTCGGCGCCGCCGTGCCCCCGCAGGGGGTCGCCGTCGAGCCGACGGGGGCGCCCGCCCTGGCCCGGGCCCTGCCGGCCGTGGCGTCCGGCGAGGACGTGCCCGCGGAGCAGCCGAGCGGGCGGCGGCGCAGGGCGCTGGCCGCCGCGCAGGAGCGTGCGGCAGCGGCCGACGCCGGGCCGCGGACGCCGTTCGCGCTGCCGCCGGCCGACGCCGACCGCGAGCCGGAACCGGTTCCGGCCCTTCCCGCGGCCGCCCACCCCATGACCGCCGTGCCCGTGCCCGGTGCCCTGCCCGAGGCCGGTGCCGGTGCGGTGGCCGTTCCCGGTGACGTGTCCTCGCCCGCCCTGATGTCCACGCCGATGTCCACGCCGATGGGCGCCCCGATGTCCGCGCCGATGGCCGGGCCGATGGGGCCGCTGCCGGTCTCCGACGAGGGGCAGCACGAGGCGGTACGGGGTGTCCCGGGCGCCGACCACACTCCGCCTCAGCCGCATCCGCTGACCCAGCAGCCGCTTCCGACCGGGCTCCGGAGCGAGCAGCCGGCCGAGGCGACCGGACGCCGCCGGGCCGTGACGCCGCCGGCCCCGCGGCCCGAGGCCGGGCCCGAGACCCGGAGCGGCACCGCGTCCGGGACGGGCACCGGTTCCGTACCGCTGCCGCCCGAGCTGCCGATGCCGACACACGTGCCGACGCCTGCGCCGGTGCCTGCGCCGATGCCGAAGGACTCGACGCAGGGGCGGGCGTTCAGCGTCCGCACCCTCGGGCAGGGCGTGCCGTTCGTTCCGCCCGCCGCGGTTCCCGGGGCGCCCGCGGGGGCGCCCGCGCCCTCCAACGGGTCCGGGCGGCGGCGGAAGCTCGCCACTCCGCCCGAGGTGGACCCGCCGGTGCCGGCGGCGCTGCCCGCGGTGGCCGAGGCCGAGGCGAGGCCGCACCCGCAGTCCTCGCCCGAGGCCGCGCTCGGGCTCGTCCCGGCCGCGCCGGAGGGCCGCGCGTACGCCATAGGGGCGCCCGCCGAGGGCTCCGCCGAAGGCCCCGAGCCGCTCGACGGCCCCGGTGGCGCGGTCGAGGTCGCCAACCGGCCCGCCCCGCGCCCGGTCGACGACGAGCTGCCCCCGGAGCCCCTCGACAACCCGCGCCGGCTGCTCGTCTGGCCCGCGCCCGACGTCTCCACCCAGCAGGCGCTGAGCGACCGCGGCTACCGTCCGGTGATCGTGCACTCCCGGGAGGAGGTCGACGCGCAGATCGCCGCCTTCCCGGCCGCGCTCTTCGTCGACCCGCTGACCGGGCCGATCACCCGGACGGCGCTCCAGTCGCTGCGTCAGGCCGCCGTCGCCGCCGAGGTTCCGGTGCTGCTCGCGGCCGGTCTGGGGCAGGCGACCCGGGAGGCGGCGTACGGCGCCGACCCGGCCGTACTCCTCAAGGCGCTCGCGCCGCGCGACAGCGAGCAGCACCCGTCCCGGGTCCTGCTGATCGAGGAGCACGAGGACATCGCGGACGCGCTCGCGGCCACCCTGGAGCGGCGCGGGATGCAGGTCGCGCGGGCGGCGACGGACACGGAGGCGGTCACGCTCGCCACGCAGACGCAGCCGAACCTCGTGGTGATGGACCTGATGCAGGTGCGCCGCCGCCGGGCCGGGATCATCGACTGGCTGCGGGCGAACGGGCAGCTGAACCGCACGCCGCTCGTCGTCTACACCTCGGTCGACCTCGACGAGGAGGAGCTGTCGAAGCTGTCCTCCGGCGAGACGGTCCTCTTCCTCGCCGAGCGGGCGAACAGCACCGAGGTCCAGGCCCGGATCGTCGACCTGCTCGCGAAGATCGGCACCAACTGACGAAGGGAACGGGGAGGGCGACTTCGCCCTCCCCGTTCCCCGTCCGTTCCCTCTCGGACCTTGCCCGGACCTGTCCCGCTACAGCTCGGTCACGTCCAGACCGCCCTCCGCGTACTGCCTGCGGATGACCTTCTTGTCGAACTTGCCGACGCTCGTCTTCGGCACCGCGGGCACGATCGCCCAGCGCTCCGGCAGCTGCCACTTGGCGATGCCGCCCTCGTCGGCGAGGAAGGCCCTCAGCGTCTCGTAGTCCGCCGTCTCACCCTCCTTGAGGACCACGGTCGCCAGCGGGCGCTCGCCCCACTTCTCGTCCGGTACGGCGACGACGGCGGCCTCGGCGACCGCCGGGTGCGCCATGAGGGCGTTCTCCAGGTCGACACTGGAGATCCACTCGCCGCCCGACTTGATGACGTCCTTGGCGCGGTCGGTGAGGGTGAGGAAGCCGTCGGGGCTGATCACGCCGACGTCCCCGGTCTTCAGCCAGCCGTCCTCGCTGAACTTGTCGGCGGGACGGATGTCCTCGGCGTCGATGCCGCCGAAGTACGAGCCCGCGATCCACGTGCCGCGCACCTCCAGCTCGCCCGCCGACTCGCCGTCCCAGGCCAGGTGCTCGCCGCCGGGGCCGACGAGCCGCGCCTCGACGCCGGCCGGGAAGCGGCCCTGCGTAACCCGGTAGGGCCACTCCTCCTCGGCGGTGAGACCGGCCGGCGGGTGGGCCATCGTGCCCAGCGGGGAGGTCTCGGTCATGCCCCAGGCGTGGCAGAGGCGGACGCCGAGCCGGTCGTACGCCTCCATGAGGGAGGGCGGACAGGCCGCGCCGCCGATGGTGACCTGGGCCATCGAGGAGAGGTCGCGGGGGTTGGCGGTGACCTCGGCGAGCAGGCCCTGCCAGATGGTGGGGACGGCGGCCGCGTGGGTCGGCTTCTCGCGCTCGATCATCTCGGCGAGCGGCGCCGGCTGGAGGAAGCGGTCCGGCATGAGCATGTTGATGCCGGTCATGAAGGTGGCGTGCGGCAGGCCCCACGCGTTGACGTGGAACTGCGGGACGACGACGAGGGTCGTGTCCTTGGCGGTGAGCCCCATCGACTCGGCCATGTTGACCTGCATGGAGTGCAGGTAGATCGAGCGGTGGGAGTAGACGACGCCCTTCGGGTCCCCGGTGGTGCCGGAGGTGTAGCACATCGCGGCGGCCGCACGCTCGTCCAGCTCCGGCCAGTCGTACGTGGTCGGGCGGCCGGCGATCAGCTCCTCGTAGTCGTGCACGCGCGGCGCCGCCCCGTCCAGGACGGAACGGTCCCCGGGGCCCGCGACGACGATGTGCTCGACCGTCGGCAGGTGCGGGAGCAGCGGGGCGAGGAGCGGGAGCAGCGAGCCGTTGACGATCACGACCCGGTCGGCGGCGTGGTTGACGATCCACACCAGCTGCTCGGGGGGCAGGCGGAGGTTGAGCGTGTGGAGGACCGCGCCCATCGAGGGGATCGCGAAGTACGCCTCGACGTGCTCGGAGTTGTTCCACATGAGGGTGGCGACCCGCTGGTCGCCGGTGACGCCGAGTTCGTCGCGCAGGGCGTTGGCCAGCTGGTGCGCGCGCGCTCCGGCCTCCGCGAACGTGCGGCGCTGCGGCTCGGGCTCGCCCGTCCAGGTGGTGATGGTGGACTTCCCGTGGATCGTCATCCCGTGCTTGAGGATGCGGCTCACGGTCAGCTGTACGTCCTGCATGGTGCTGTACACGGGGCGTCCTCCCGGTGGGCGCTACGTGGCAGAAAGGGTGTCCAGATTCTGCGCACGTACCGCGCGGTATGTCACTACCCGGGAGTACGAAAATTGCCAGTGATCACTGGCACGAGCGGCCGAACCGGCCCGGCCGAGGGGGGTTTCGCTACCGTACGGGAGTCAGTTCCGGGTCCTCGCGGAGCTTGCCGAGCGCCCGGGACACCGCACTCTTGACCGTGCCGACCGACACCCCGAGCACCTCGGCGGTCTGCGCCTCGCTCAGGTCCTCGTAGTACCGCAGCACCACCATCTGCCGCTGCCGCTCCGGCAGCTTCAGGACCGCCCGCCACATCGCGTCGTGCAGCGCCTGCCGCTCGGCCGGGTCCGGCTCCGGCAGCCCCACCGGCTCCGGCAGCTCCTCGCAGACGACCTCGTCGACCTTCCGCTTGCGCCACTGCGACGTACGGGTGTTCAGCAGCGCGCGCCGGACGTAACCGTCCAGGGCGCGGTGGTCCTCGATCCGCTCCCAGGCCATGAAGGTCTTCGCGAGCGCGGTCTGGAGGAGGTCCTCCGCGTCCGACGGGTTCGCGGTCAGCGAGCGCGCGGTGCGCAGCAGCACGGGCCCGCGCGCCCGTACGTACGAGGAGAAGGTCGGGTACGACGCGTACTGCGAGGCACCGGCGCAGACGGGGCCAGAGGGTGGCGGAGTCATGACTCCACGCTAGGAGCGGACCGCCCCGCGCGGATCGGCCCCAGGTCCCGAACCGCGGTCCGCCTCAGGTTGTAGGGAGGGGGACACCTCCACCTCCTCTGGGTGGAGGCCCCCCACCCCCACCTCAGGGTCACGCACCCCGGGGCGGGGGGCGGGCAGCCCCTTCACACGGGCGCGGCCCGGGCCTCGGCGCGGGCGCGACCGTGGCAGAGGCCCGGACCGCGGTTCAAGGCGCCGGTGTGGGCGCGGCCGCTGCCGCCGCCGCGGCGGCGTCGGTCACGGTTCTGGTCGCGAGGCGGGCGACGGGCGCGTCCACGGCGCTGCGGTCGATCGTCAGCCGGCGACCGCCGTAGGACTCGGCGACATCGCCCGCGTACTGGTGGATCCGGGCGTGCGGCGTCCATGCCTCCGCCTGGAGCACGGGCTCGGCGTACAGCGCGGGCTGACCGCGCCAGCGCGCGAACCACATCACGGCCGGCATGTCCTTCGTGCCCGCCCGCCGCTCGTCCTCGATGTCCTGCACTCCCGAGTCGGCGCTGCTGTAGAAGCCCGGGAGGTAGCCGAGGCGTCGCACCTCCCGGTTCCACGCACGGACGAAGGAGACCGTGGTCGCGGTGCACCCCGCGTCACCTCGCCGGTAGCCCTCGATGTCGAGGTAGAGCGGGCTGCTCTCGGACAGCCCGAGGGACTTCGCCGCCCGTACCGCCTCACCCGCCTCCTCGGTGCCCTGCTGCGAGGGGCTGGAGCCGATGGCGTACTGCCGCTTGGCCGTGGAGACGACGCACGGCGCCTGGGAGCCGACGAAGAGGGGCAGCAGCCGCCAGCCCATCGCGTGCACCGAGGCGACCCAGTCGCGGCTGAGCTCCCGCTGCTTGGGGCACCCCCGGCCCCGACCGCCGAAGTAGATCCCCACGGCCTCGTACGGCGAACTGCGCCACGCCTTCATCACCTCGAGGGACGGCGCCTCGCAGGTGTCGAACGCCCGGCCCTCGAAATGCGCGGGCTCTGCGGGAACGTCGGCGCCCGCGGGCGCGCCCATGGCCGCCGGGGCACCGGCCGGGGCCCGGGCGGCTCCCGCCCGCACCCGTGCGGTGGCCGGCTCCGGAGCGAGGAGCGTCGCCCCGGCCACCGCCACGACAAGGGCGGCCACCACCGCCCGCACCCCGGCAGCCGACGCCGACCGCGAGCGGGACGACGGCGACGGCGACGGCGACAGCGCCAGCAGAGGCGGAGGAGGAGGCTGGACCGGCGGGGGCTGGGAAGGCGGCGGCAGCGGTTCTGACGACGCCTCGGGGACGGGGCGGGGCGCGGGTGCGGGATCGGGTGCGAGTACGGAGTCGGGGTCGGGCGCAGGTACAGAGTCGGGCGCGAGTACGAGGTCGGGCGCGCGTACGGAGTCGGGCGCAGGTGCCGGGTCGGGCGCGGGTGCGGGGACGGGTCGGGCGGGTGGCCGGGCGCTTGTGCTCATGGCGCGAGTGAAGAACCGCCCGCGCCGCCCGGCCACCGCTGGGCCCGTCGCATCAGCCGTCCGTGCCCAGGATCAACCCGGACGTGGGAACCCCCGTCCCCGCCGTGACCAGGGTCCGGGCCGCGCCGGGTATCTGGTTCACCGAGGTGCCGCGCAGCTGGCGTACGGCCTCCGCTATGCCGTTCATGCCATGGAGGTACGCCTCGCCGAGCTGGCCGCCGTGGGTGTTCAGCGGGAGCGCGTCCGCCGCGACGAAGTCGGCGGCCTCCCCGGGCCCGCAGAAGCCGAACTCCTCCAGCTGCATCAGCACGAACGGGGTGAAGTGGTCGTAGAGGATCCCCACGTCGATGTCGGTCGGCGCGAGCCCGGACGTCCGCCACAGCTGCCGGGCCACCACGCCCATCTCCGGGAGCCCGGTGAGGTCGTCCCGGTAGAAGCTGGTCATGGCCTCCTGTCTGCGTCCGGCCCCCTGCGCCGCCGCCAGGATCACGGCGGGCGGGTTCGGCAGGTCACGGGCGCGCTCGACGGAGGTGACGACGATCGCCTGGGCGCCGTCGGTCTCCTGGCAGCAGTCGAGGAGCCGGAGGGGCTCGACGATCCAGCGCGAGGCGGCGTGGTCGGCGAGGGTGATCGGCTTCCCGTGGAAGTAGGCGGCGGGATTGCGGGCCGCGTGCCGCCGGTCGGTGACGGCGACGTGCCCGAAGGCGTCCGGGGTCAGACCGTAGGCGTGGAGGTACCGCTGGGCGGCCATCGCGACCCAGGAGGCCGGGGTGAGCAGGCCGAAGGGCAGCTGCCAGCCGAGCGCGGCCCCCTCGGCGGAGGGCTCGCGCTGCTGGACTCCTGAGCCGAAGCGGCGCCCGGACCGCTCGTTGAACGCCCGGTAGCAGACGACGACCTCGGCGACGCCGGCCGCGACGGCGAGCGCGGCCTGCTGCACGGTGGCGCAGGCGGCCCCGCCGCCGTAGTGCACGCGGGAGAAGAACGACAGCTCGCCGATGCCGGACGCCTGGGCGACGGTGATCTCGGGGTTGGTGTCCATGGTGAAGGTGACCAGGCCGTCGACGTCGGCGGGGGTGAGGCCGGCGTCGTCGAGCGCGGCCCGCACCGCCTCCACGGCGAGGGAGAGTTCGCTGCGGCCCGAGTCCTTGGAGAACTCGGTCGCGCCGATGCCCACGACGGCCGCCCGGCCGCCGAGCTCGTCCCGGGTACGCAGGCTCATCGCGCGACCTCCACGGTGACCGTCCCGGTGACGTGGTTCCCGAGCCCGTTCGCCCCGACGACCCGGACGCCGACCGTGCTCCCGTCCACCTCGGTGACCGTGCCGGTCAGGACCATCGTGTCGCCCGGGTGGTTGGGTGCGCCGAGCCGGATGGCGACCTTGCGGAGCACGGCCCGGGGGCCGAAGTGGTCGGTGATGTAGCGGCCGACGAGCCCGTTGGTGGTCAGGATGTTCATGAAGATGTCCGGGGATCCCTTCTCCCGGGCCAGCTCGGCGTCGTGGTGCACGTCCTGGTAGTCGCGGGAGGCGACGGCCCCGGCGACGATCAGGGTGCGGGTGATCGGGATGCGCAGCGGCGGCAACTCGTCCCCGGGCTTCATGACAGGTCCCCCTTCGCGAGCAGGTCGCCGAGCTCGGCGAGGAGTTCGGTGCCGCAGCCCAGATGGGCGTCGAGCTGCCGCCCCCACAGGAAGTGGCGGTGGACGGGATGGTCGAGGTCCGCGCCCATGCCGCCGTGCAGGTGCTGGCCGGCGTGCACGACCCGCTTCCCCGCCTCGGAGGCCCACCACGCGGCCGTCAGGGCCGCGCCCGAGGCGTCCAGGCCCTCGTCGAACCGCCACGCGGCCTCGTAGGCGGTGACGCGGATGGCCTCGGTGTCCATGTGCGCGTCCGCGGCCCGCAGTTGCACCGCCTGGTGCGTGGCGAGCGGCCGGCCGAACTGCTCCCGCACCGACGTGTACGCGACGGCTCTGGCCAGCGACCCGGCGCACACCCCGGCCTGCAGGCCGGCGAAGGCGATCCGCGCGGCGGCGAGCACGTCCGCGTAGGCGGTCCCCGGCCCGGGCCCCCCGAGCCGCTCGGCCGGTGTCCCGGCGAGGACGAGCCGGCCCGCGGACCAGGGCGCGGTGAGCTCGACGGCCTCGACGGCGGCCGCGTCCTCGGTGCGGACGAGCCACAGGGCGCGGTCCTCGTCCGGGACGAGGACGTGGGTGGCGTCCCGGAGCCACGGCACCCACTCCGCGGTGCCGCTGAGCCGCCCGTCGCGCGCGGTGACCGTGCCGGACGCCGGGAGGGCTCCGGTCGCCACCGTCGTGCCGTCGCGGAGGCCGGGCAGGAGCCGGCCTCGCTGCTCCTCCGTGCCGTGCCGGGCGACGGCGAGGATCCCGTACACGCAGCTCGCGGCGAAGGGCACCTGGGCCGTGACGCGGCCCTGCTCCTCCAGGAGCAGGACCAGGCCGAGGAGGCCGGTCTCCTCGACGGCGCCGGGGAGTCCGGCCGCGCAGAGGGCCTTCCAGAGCTCGGCGTCGGTGGCGGTGCCGGCGGCCCTGAGCCGCTCGTGGGTGGAGAGGTCGCCGAAGATGCGCCCGGCCAGGTCCCGGGCCGCCTCCTGCTCCTCGGTGGGGGTGAAGTCCATGTCAGTCCTCCCCTCCCGCGCGGAAGACGGGGAGCTCCAGCTCCTCGTCGGCCCGCAGGAACTCCAGCCGCACCGGCATCCCGATCCGCACCTTGTCGTACGGCACCCCCACCACGTTGCTGATCATCCGTACGCCCTCGGCGAGTTCGATCAGCCCGACCGCGTAGGGCGGATCGAACGCCGGGAAGGACGGGTGGTGCATCACCACGTACGAGAAGACCGTGCCGGCGCCGCTCGCCTCGACCGTGTCCCACTCCCGCGAACCGCAGTCGGCGCAGCCGGGCAGCCACGGGAATCGCAGGGCCTCGCAGTCGGCACAGCGCTGGATGAGCAGCCGGTGCGCGGCCACGCCCTCCCAGAATCCGGCGTTGTCCCGGTTGACCACGGGCCGCGGCCTCCTGGGCTTCGGCCGCTCCTCCTCGGGCGCGGGCCCGGCGGTCCTGGCGGGCCGGGCCGCGGGGGCGTACTTGAGGATGCGGAAGCGGTGGGTGCCCGCGAGCTCGCCGCCCGCCCGTACGTCCATCCGGGTCGTCACGAAGTGGCCGGTGCCGAGCTTGGTGGTCTTGCGCGGCGAGACGGACTCGATGACGGCGTCGAAGGTGATCTCGTCGCCCGGCCGCAGGGGGCGCAGGTACTCCTGCTCGCAGTCGGTGGCGACCACCGAGGTGTACCCGGCGCCGTCGAGGAGCGCGGACAGCTCCTCGTACGCCCCGGAGCGGTCCGTGTGCCCCGAGAGGCCGCCCATCGTCCACGCCTGGAGCATCGTCGGGGGTGCGATCGCGTCCGGCCCCCGGTAGGCGGGGTGGTCGTCCCCCATGGCCTCGCACCAGTGCCGGATCATGGGCAGGTTGACCGGGTCCTTGCCGGTGCCCGCGGTGGCGGCGGACCGGCCCTCGTAGGCCACGAGCCGTTCGTAAAGCGGGTCGTCCCGCTCCGTGCGGGTCATCGCCGCCCCCTCCCCTTCATGCCGAGCCGCATCCTCGCGACGATCTCGCGCTGCACCTCGCTCACCCCTCCCCCGAAGGTGTTGATCTGCGCGGCGCGGTTCATGCGCTCCAGCTCACCGCCGTCGAACTCCCCCGGCGATCCCGCTCGCACCGTCCCCGCCCCGCCCGCGATCTCCTGACATATTCGATACACCTCCACCGCCGATTCGGTTCCCGCGAACTTCACTCCGCTCGCGTCACCAGGGGCCAGTCGACCGGCCCCCACGTCCCCCACCAAACGCCAGTTCAGCAGGCGTGTCGCGGCCAGCCGGGCGTGTGCTTCGGCGGCCCGAATCCGGATCCACGGCTCGTCAATGCGCCGCCGCCCCGTCACCGGATCGGGGGTACGCGCCCGGTCGAGCACGGCCGCGAAGAAGTCCTCGGCCTGCATGCCGATCGCGGCGAGTGCGACCCGCTCGTGGTTGAGCTGGCTGGTGATGAGCCCCCAGCCGCCGTGCTCGGGCCCGACGAGGTTGCCCGCGGGGACCCGGATGCCGTCGTAGTACGTCGCGGTCGTCGTCAGCCCGCCCACGGTCTCGATCGGGGTCCAGGAGAAACCGGGGGCGTCGGTGGGGACGAGGACGATCGAGATGCCCCGGTGCGGGGGCGCGTCGGGATCGGTTCGGCAGGCGAGCCAGATCCAGTCGGCGTTCTGCGCGTTGGAGGTGAAGATCTTCTGCCCGTCGATCACCCAGGAGTCGCCGTCCCTGACCGCCCGCGTCCGCAGGGAGGCGAGGTCCGTACCGGCCTCGGGCTCGCTGTACCCGATGGCGAAGACGGTCTCGCCGCGCAGGATCCCGGGCAGGAAGGCGGCCTTCTGCTCCTCGGTCCCGTACGCCATCACCGTGGGGCCGACGGTGTTGAGGGTGACCATCGAGACGGGTGCGCCGGCGCGGTACGCCTCGTCGAAGAAGACGAACTGCTCGTCGGGGCCCCGCCCCTGCCCGCCGTACTCCTCGGGCCAGCCGAGGCCGAGCAGCCCGTCGGCGCCGATCCGCCGGAGCAGCCGGCGCTGGGCGCCGGTGTCGTCGTGCGGCGGCGGCCCTTCGGGCATCAGCTCCCGGAAGTACGCGCGGAGTTCGGCGCGCAGCCGCAGCTGCCGCTCGGTCGGGGCGAGGTGCACGGCGACGGCCTCCCGTGGGACGACTGAGGTTTCTGACTGTCCGTCAGATTCAGGACCCCTGTCAAGGCCGAGACCCCCGCGACACCGGAACGCGACCTCGCGAAGCACCGGCGCACGACCGCGCGACGGCCCGCGCGACGGTACCGAAGTACCGTCGCGCGGGCCGTCGTTCACACCGCGGTCACGCCCCCCGTCGGGCCGGCTCGGGTGCTGTCGTCACCACCACGGGTAGAAGTTGACCACCGCGTTGGACTGGTCGATGTGGGTGAAGGCGGAGCCGTTCACGCTCGCGGTGTTGTTCTGGTTGGAGGCACCGGAGCCGGTCGCCACCTGCTGCGTCGTGGTGGAGTTGCCGTGGTTGTCGCCACCCACGCCGCTGCCGATGATCGTGGCGACGCTCGTGTTCGATCCGTCGTCCGCGAATCCTCCGTTGTCGGCCTGGGCCACCCCGGTGAAGAGCGCGGCGGCGAGGGGCAGGGCGGCGGCAGCGGCGAGGATGCGGGCGGTACGGATGCTTGCCATGTGTGTTCCTCCGGGAACTGAAACCGATGCTGTTGCACGGAACTGCTCTGAACTGCTCTGAGTGATCTGAAGTACGGCCATTCCCAAGGCAGTTGGCCTGCCGCCTCGGTCGTTTCCTGCTCGACGTCGCGACTCCAGAGTTGCCCACCGAATCCCCGGCGAACCACCCCGGAGCGGCCGATTCCCCCGCAAGCGTGAGGACAAGCCGATAAACCCCGGCAGTCCGATGAAAGCCGCAGCTCACCGGGGCGGGGAGGGGTCGGGACCGGCACGGCCGGTGCGGCGCAAGGGAGGAAGCGTTCCGGCACTTTCTCCGCCGATCCTGCACGCGGACGGCTGCGACGGCGCGTCCGCGGGCGCGAAGGAATCGAGCGTGTTCCTCAACGCGGAGAAAACGTTCGACCACGCCGGGAGCCGGCGCCTAGCGCTCCCCCACCGCCTCCTCGAAGGCCGCGTACGCGTGCGCGTCGAACAGCACGAACCGCACCTCCTCGACCTCGGTGCGGGCCGCCCGTACGGTCTCCACCGCGATCCGGGCGCCGTCCTCCATCGGCCAGCCGTAGATGCCGGTGGAGATCGCCGGGAACGCGACCGTACGGTCCCCCAGCTCGTCGGCCACCCGGAGCGACGCGCGGTAGCAGGAGGCCAGCAGCTCCGAGCGGTCCTCGTCCCGCGACCAGACCGGCCCCACCGTGTGGATCACATGCCGGGCCGGCAGACGCCCCGCCGTGGTCGCCACGGCCCGCCCGGTCGGCAGCCCCTTGCCGTAGTGCGAGCGCCGCAGGTCCTGACAGGCAGCCAGGATCTCCGGCCCGCCCCTCCGGTGAATGGCCCCGTCGACTCCGCCTCCCCCGAGCAGCGAGGAGTTGGCGGCGTTCACCACCGCGTCCACCGCCTCGGCGGTGATGTCCCCCTGCACGAGCACGATCCGCACCACGAAGGGCCCCTTCCTCCACTCGTTCCCTGAACCCCGAAGGGGTGCCCCGGTACGAACCCGGGGCACCCCTTCGAAACGCCGGCCCGCCACGGCGGGCCCGGCGGAGTCCTACTGCTGGGGCGGGGAATCCTTGCCCTGGCCCGGGTCTCCCAGTTGCTCCTTGAGCTTCTCCTGGGCGGTGTCGACCTGGCTGCTGTACTTGCCCTGGGTCTTCCCGTCGGCGAGGTCGCCGGCCTTGTCGATGCCCTGCGATGCCTGCTCCTCGTGGCCCTTCAGCATTCCCTTGAGCTTGTCCATCATGGACATCCTGGCCTCCTAGCGCGATTCCAGCCCCTCCAGCATCACGGCACCCCACCCGATCCGCATCCGCAGAGCCGGCTCCGTGCGGCTGGCATCCGCACACGACGAAGGGGCGCCCCTTCACCAGGACGCCCCTCCTCGTCGGCGCATGCGCCGACCTGCTGCGGTGAGTGTGGGATTTGAACCCACGGTGACATCGCTGCCACGACGGTTTCGAAGACCGTTCTCTTAGAAGTCCTGACAAAGGCGTTGGACGTGTGTGGAGCACGAAACAGGATCCCGCACAAAGCCTGCCGGTCAGGATCCAAGCCGACAGTCACACTGTCCGCTGCTTCTGTCAGGACCTCTTGGGCCGCTCGGGCAACCCACCCTCGCCCCGGCCCACCTGGGCTGGAGCGGGCTGGAGCGTACCGGCTGCGGGGGTGGGGCGGCGATGCACGACGCGCATCTCCACACCCCTGTCTCCGCGGTTCCTGGGCCCTACCGGCCCCGTCCGCGGGGGGACGGCCGCTTTACCACCTCTCCGGACCCGGAAACCCCCGTCCGGAGCAGCCGGCGGCCACCGCACGGGATGATGCATACGTACGGGCTGACGACGGTGGAAGCGGCGTCACGCGTACGAGTGGGTGTCGGGACGCCACGCCCGGCTCCGCGGCAGCCGCCCCGTGGGGACGCGCGCCTCCGGATCCCGTCGGGCGGGAGAAGCGAAATGCCCGGCTCAGAAGGCGTTTCCGGCCCTCAATCGATCAGCGCTGTGTGCGTGTCTAACCCCAAGCCGACGCCTAGATTGTTCAGAATGTCACCTACTGCCCCAGTTGAAACTATGAGGTTTCGTCGCCTAGGAGCGTGTCATGCAGATTCGCAGGTGGCTCCCGGACCAGCCCACTCTCATCGGCCGTCACAACTGGCCGGACGAGGACGGCAAGGGAACACATCTGCGGCTCCGGGCCGGCTCCATCGTCGTGCTGGACCGGCGGGCGTGGCGTGTCCTGGAGATCACCGGTTACCCCGACAACTCATGGCCGAAATCCTATGAGAAGGCATGGCGCGACCACGTGGAGCTGTGGTGGCACGCCAACGAACTGCGGCGGGCCGAGAACCAGGCGCTCAAACCGGCCCCCGATCGCGCCGAGTTCTACAGGCGACCGGTGGTGCTCGTGCTGCGCGACGAAAACCTGCCCCGGTCGGCGGTGAAGCACTGGTGCGCCCCCGCCAGCCTGGACTGGCAGGTCCTCCCCGAGCACTACGCCGTCTGCCGGGCCTGCGGCGAACTGCCGCCCTGCCACCACGGGGAGTACTGCCCGGAGGGCGGCCCCCGGCGTCCGGAGCAGAGCGGCGGCATCCCGCTCATCGTGCCGGAGGGCTGCTGCATGGGGTGCGCCGAGCAGATCAAGCCCCGCATGCGGACCGTACGTTTCCCCGGCCCCAACCTCTGGTACCCGGACCTCGGCGACGACACCGCGGTCTTCCACTCCCGCTCCTCCTGCGAGGACCAGGTGGAGTACTACCGCGCGCAGTGGCAGAGCGAGTACCCCCAGCCCGCCGCGCACCCGACCACGCCGGCGTTCCCGGGCTTCGACCACCTGCTCCTGCCCCGGGCCCGCCAGTCCCAGCACCCGGCCCCGGCCCCGGCCCCCCAGCACGGGAAGGCCCCGGCCCCAGTCCCAGTCCCGCAGCACGACCAGGCTCAGGTCCCCCAGCACGGACAGGGTTCAGTTCCCCAGCACGTACAGGATCACTTCGCGGTCCCCCAGCACGTACAGGATCACTTCGCGGTCCGCCAGCACGAGCAAAACCACTTCGCGGTCCCGCACATCCGGGAGGAGGCGCGCACCTCCCTGGCCGTCGGCTCCGGCGTCTTCTCGCCGTCCTTCGGCGGCTACCGGACGGAGCCCGAGTCGTACCCCTCCGCCCCTCCGCCTCCCCCTCAGAGCGCGGCGCCCGTGCCCGCGGCCCCTCCCGTAGCCGCCGGGGACGCCGGCCCCGCCGTCCGGGCCGCGGAGGAGCTGAGCCGCTCCCTCACGGACCGCCCGGTCTTCCACAACGCGGAGCAGGCGGCCCGGGTGATCGAGGAACTCACCGCGGCGGTCCGCAACATCGCCCTCTGCCTGAACGACCCACAGGCCCGCAGCCACCCCTGAACCCACCCGCTCCCCTCGCCACGGCACCGGGAACGCCGACGGCCCCTGACCGTTCCATCCGGTCAGGGGCCGTTCGTCTGCGGTGGGTGTGGGATTTGAACCCACGGTGACTCTCGCCACGACGGTTTTCAAGACCGCCCGGCACACAGCGGCTGCAAGCCTGCGACCTGCACGCTCCCTACGCTTCGGACGATTCGGCGGACTCCTGGCCCACAGATGGCCCACGCGCGCCCGGAACTGCCCCGGACAGACGGGAACCCTCTTCGGCGCGACCTACTACTAGAGGCGTCTCGGGCAGGCTCAAGACACGGACTGGACGCTGTGCAAGCCACCCTGACCGACGGTGCGCGGGCGCCTCTGTCCGGACATGCGTGAACCCGAGACGTTCGTAGTAGGAGTGAAGCCCCGAGTTGGTACGCCAGGTGTCGATGCGCACCCAGTCGCGTCCTTCCATCGCTGCCAGCTTGGACGTCCAGTCAACGATGCGTTCCCCAAGACGTCGGCCGGCCGTGCTGCGGCCGACGATCAACTTGTACAGGTAAAGCGCAGACTCCGGGCGGTCGTCATCCGTCCAAAAGTCCCGGTCCACGGGGCCACGGCTCACGGTCGCCAGGATTGAGCCGGAGTCCCCCTCGACCACCCAAGCGCGCCCCTCATCGATCGACGCACGCCATTTCGTGATCGCCTTGGCCCCCGTCTCAGGATCGCTCCATTGATCAGTGCCCTTGGACCCAAGCCAAGACTCAGCCTCCGTCCGGAGTGCCATCAGGGCCGGTACATCCTCCGCCCTCGCGGGGCGGAGGAACTCAGTCGGTGTCGACTTCATAGAGGATCTTGTGCCTGTCTCCGGGGAGGATAGTGACCATGCAACGCAGCGGCTTTCCGTCCGCGTCATAGCCGGTGCGGGTGTGCTCCGCTACCGGCGTTGCTGCGGGCAGCGCCAACAGCTCTGCTTCCTGCTTCGTCGGCATGCGAACCGCGATCTCGTCCAAGTACTTGGCTTGGATCAAGCCCACCGACGCGAGTACCCCGCCCGGAGCCGAGACGTCGCGCGGCTCCATCAGGAGAGTGCCCGCAACCAGCTCCTGAGGGAAGTACGAATCCGCCAACGCGTACGGACGGTTGTCGACGTACCGGATCCGCTTCCGAGCGACGGCCAAGCCGCCATCCGGCAGAGCAAGGGATTCACGAACGTGCCTCGGCGGCTCGACGATGGACACCGTGATCTCTTGCCTGGGCGCTTTGCCCTCCTGAGCTACAGCAGTGGCCCACTGATCCCCGGCAGTCTTCCCCTCGGCTGAGTTCTCGTGTCGGCTGCGGCTCTCTAGCGTCGACCAGTTCCACACCACAGGTGGGTAGTCCTCGCGGACGTACTTGCCCTGTCCCTGGCCGGTGACGACCAGCCCCTCATCAACGAGCACGCGCACGCCGGCGCGGATCGTCTCTCGGCTGTAGCCATACTCCGCCATCATTTTCGACTCGCTCGGCAGCGGGTCGCCGGGGGTGAGCGTCCCCCTCGCGATCTGATCCCGCAGATCAGCGGCAATTTCCTGAGCCTTCGTCATGCCACGTCGCACGGTGCCCCTTCCGGCATCGAACCAACTCCTCCGTACAAGTTAGACCAGGGGGCTTGACTCGCCAACCCTGCATCTACAAACTGATGGCACGTCACTCCTCCAGACAAGCCAGACGGGGTGTCAGGTACGTAGCTATGCAAGCCAGTTCGGGAGCGCGTGTCGGTCGTCGAGTTGTCGACTGATACGCCCCGAGCGCTCGGGTCGACTTGAGAACTGAACAGAGGGCGCACCGCAACCCGCACCTGGGGAGAGCGGCCGTCAGAACGGACATCCAACTCCGCAGCCACGCTGCGGCCGGTTGCCTCCTCTGCCCGTCCGGTCCCCTCGCGGGGTGCCGTACGGGCGGGGTTGAGGGGAGCCGGAGTTTCTGGTTCTAACGGCGAGACCCCCCGGTGCGCGAACACCGGGGGGTCGTTTCGGGCCGTTCCTGTCTGAGAGGAACACACCCAATGCTGTCCATCGCTGCACTTCAGGCCGTTGTTACGGCCACCCCGTCCGTCGGTGAGCCGTCGGACGCGGAGCTGGACGCGATCGAGTGGGAGATGCCGCTGATCCTGGCGGAGGTCGACCTGCTCGACGCGGAGATCATGACCCTTGACCGTCCGGCCACGATGCTGGACGAGCGGCGTATCCGCCGGGCCCGTAACCGAGTGCTGGCGGAGCGCCGGGACCTGACCAACCGCGCCGGCCTGGCGCAGGCGGGCGGTGTCGCGTGAGCAGGCTGACCGACCTCAACGGCGACGCGACCGGGCTGCTGGCCGCGATCGTGGAAGCCCTGGACATCCCGATCCCCGCGATCGACCGGGCCGACGAGCGCGAGCACTACCGCTTGCTGGAGCGCCGCGCGACGGACGTGTTGATCGGGCTCTCGGCCCTGCTGAGGCACCCCGGCGCCGGGGCCCTGGAGGACACCGCCCGGCACATCCGCCGCTTCACGGCACACACCCCCGTCACCTACACCCCCTTCACCTTCGAGACCTCGGAGGGCAAGCGGTGAGCGCCGCCGGCAGGGAGCTGAGCAAGCTCCAGAAGGGCGTACTGGGGGCGGCGTTCGTGCCGATGCTCGCCACGGGCGGCGCCGGAGGGTACGGCACCTACACCAACATCAAGGCCGCCTATGGTCCCGGCACGGCCGTGGGTGCGGTCGCGGCCGGTGAGGGTGCGACCGCAGTCCTGGCGATCGTGCTGCTCGGCCTGACCCTGTTGGGCCAGTCATCGCCCCGGGTGATCCGGGCGGGGCTGTGGGCTCTTCCCGCCGCCGCTGCGGCCATGTCCGCCACGGCCGCCAAGACCCCGGGCGAGATGGTCATCTACGCCCTGACCCCCATGGGCATGACCGCCTCCGCCGAGGGGGCGGCGTTCCTCGCCCGCCGGATCGTCGTCTACCGCGACGGGCGCGACGCCGAGGCCGAAGCGCACGCCGCCGCGATCGTCCAGGCCCTGGCCTATCACCGGGCCCGCGCCGCCAACCACCCCGACGAGGCGGTGCGGAAGAAGTCGGAACTGAAGTCCTGGAAGCTCGCCCGGAAGGTCGGCGCCGGGGACATCGCCCTGGGCGATCGGCTGCTCGACGTCCAGCGCCAGCGCGTCACCACCGGCGCTGACGCCGCCCTCGCCGACATGTTCGGCGTCCCGACCGCCCTCGCCCTGCCCGCCGGATCGGTCGACGAACCGGTCGGGGTGGTGGTGGAGCTGGAGGTGGATCGATCTACCCGACCGATCCACCCCATGAATGCGGAGGAATCAGAACAGACCAGTATGGAACGGTCTACCTCTGACCAGCCCGTACCGGCTCTCGAACCCGTTCCGGTCGACCCCGGGCCGATCGGTCAGGAAGAGTCCACCCGGGCAGTGTCCGAGGGGTCGACCGGTCGGGCGATGGCGCGGTCGATCGCGGCCGAGGAAGCCCCCCGCCGCCGGGCGACCGGACGGGTGCCGGACGTCGCGAAGTCGACCCAACCGCGCCGCACCAAGGATGAGCTGCTCGCGGAGGCTCGGCAGTTGACCGAGTCGTGGGCGGTCGATCAGTTGACCGCCGACGGCATCCGCAAGGCTCTCCGGACCTCTCCGGAGAAGGGCCGGTGGCTGCGCGACACCCTCAAGGAAGAGCGCGGTGAGACGTCGTGAGCACGCTCCCCGTCTACCGATGGCGCTTCGCCCCCGAGGGTCTGGCCACCTTCCGACAGCTCCGCGCGGCGGGTCTGCGGCCGGCCGGTCAGCCGGTCGTCGCCCAGCTCGAACGCCCCCGCCGCCGACGCGGCCCGCTCGTCGCGTTCCTCTACCGGATCGACCTCGCCGCCCCGGTCCGGCCGATGACCCCGGCCCGGTGGGCGGCACTAGAGCGAGCGAACGCGGCCCGACGGATCTGCCCCGAGTGTGGGCGGGACCCCGGATACCGCATCCCGCCCTCGCTCGGCATGTGCACCCCCTGCGCCTACCCCACCGCTTCCTGAGGAGGCCGCTCATGTTCAACGCCACCATTCAGATCCTGGTCCGCCCGACGGGCGACGTCACGGTCTACTCCCACCACATGACGGTGCCCGCGTCCCTGGCCCTGTCGGTCGTGGAGTCGGACCAACCCACCGCCGAAAACGCGCAGGTGCACCAGACGATCGACCGTGACGGCCACGGCATCCGCGTCTTCTACACCCGACTCGCGGTCGCCCACCGTGGCGCCGACGACATCACCCACATCGTCACCATCCCGACGGCTGCATTGACCGAGGAGTCCCGGTGAACCATCTCCCGGAGCCGGTCCGGGTCGTACAGCTCCCGGACGGCACCTACACCTACGCCGACCACCTCCCCACCCCGATCCAGTCCGTGCCGATGCCGCAGGTGATCCATCAGCACATCCACCAGGCGCCGCCGGACCGCACCGTCCAGCGGATCGCCCTCGGCTCCGGCATCGGCGCCGGCACCGTCGCCGCCGGGGTCTATTTCGGCCCGCTCCTCGTCGGCGCGCTCACCGCGATCGCCGCGAACCTGGCCCTGCTCGCGTTCCTGGCCGCAGTCATGGCTTGGGGCGTGGTGAGCGTCGTGAAGTCGGTCGGCGGCCCGGACGGCAAGGCCGCTGCGAAGACCCTCGCCCGCACCCGCCGGAAGGGGAAGTGACGTGTTCAACGCCGGAGACAAGGTGCTGATCGTCGCGTGCGAGGACGACCCGAGGGCGGTGGGCCGTACCGGACGAATCCTCGACGAGGTCCCCCCGGGCCCGCTCACCGAGGGCCGGTGGACGGTGGACCGGATCAGCTGGCTGATCGCCCCGGTCCTGTGCCACGCCCACGAGTTGCGCAAGGTCACGCCCGGCCGCTGACCGGTCCGGGTCTGACGCCTGCCTGCCCACCCCCGAGCCTCCCTGGTCGGGGGTGGGTGGGGAGTCGGGACAGCCCCGGCCCCGGAAGGGACCATGTCGTGGCCAGCAAGAGCAACGAGAACGACGAGAAGACCCCGCCGCTCACCGCCGGTGAAAAGGTGCAGGTCGGTTGGTACGTCGCCCGCATGTGCAAGCGCGGGATCGCTGGAGAGACCGTCTACCAGGGTGACCTGGAGGCCAAGGTCGAGCGCGTCATCGACAAGGCGCGCAAGCGGGCCGCGAAGTGAGCGCGGCCCTGTCGACCTGGAAGTTCACCGTCTACGCGACCGACAGCAAGGGCCGCCTGGGCAAGCACAGCAGCCTGGTCCACTCCCACAGCGAGGCCGCTGCCCGCCAGGGCGTCATCGAGTCGGTGCAGGCCGCCGGTTACCAGCCCTGCGGACCCGTGAAGCTCACGCCGAAACGCACGTAGCTATGCCCCGGGGCGGCCGACAGCCGCCAAGCACCCGACCGCCCCGGGCCCATTCCCTCCGCCCTTTCGAGCAGCAGGAGAACCCCAGCATGACCGACAACGTGGTCCCCCTGTTCAAGGACCCGACCATCCAAGAGCCCACCGCCCTGGCCGTGCCCCTCACGGTGGTTCCCGACCCCGCCCAGAAGCCCCGCCCGTTACGGGTGTTCGTCCGCACCTCCCGTGCCGTGAGCGGCGTGGTCAGGCACGAGCGGACCCGCCAGGCCGCCCGCCTCACGGTCCGCCACGGCGCCTACGTCCTGGGCGGCACCCGCGTGACGGCCCGCCGCGCGTGGGACGGGCGGACCGGCGCCCGCTACGAACGTCTCCTGCGGGCGGCGGAAGCCGCGGGGAACTACGAGGCCGCCGGCGAGTGGGAGGAACGCCTGCACCGCTTCCGTATCGAGCGGCACAAGCGGCGCATGGACCTGCTCACCGCCCCGCAGGACCTGGCGAAGAGTGCCGCGATCGGTGCGGCCGGCGGCATCGGCGGACTGATCGCCATCGGGATCGCCCTGGCGATTGCCACCAAGGACCCCGGCGACGTCTTCACGCCGCTGATGGCGCTGATCGAGCTGATCAGGCTGCTTGTCTTCCTCGTGCAGTTGGTGTGGGGCCCGCTGATGGTCGTCGGGCCGTTTCTCGCGCTCGCCGGACTCTGGGCCGTCGGCAGGCAGCGGGCCACCGCCCCGCAGTGGGCTCTTCCCGACCGTCAGCGGTCCGACGACGCCGGAATGCCGATCACCCCGTCCATCGTGGTCACCGCCATGCGCGACCTCGGCATCGCCACGCTCCGCAAGGCCATCAAGGAGATGGGCGACGTCGGCGCGGCGATGCTCGGCCCGATCCGGATCGCCGGATGCGGTGTCGAGGTCGACGTCACCCTGCCGTCCGGGGTGTCCACGGAGGAGATCCAAAAGCGGCGCAAGAAGCTCGCGGAGAACCTCAACCGGCACGAGCACGAGGTGTTCATCACGATCCCCGAAGCGGCCCGCACGGTCCGCCTCTGGATCGCGGACTCCGGAGCGCTGGACGAGCCGATCAGTCCGTCCCCGCTGGTCACAGACCCGACGATGACCGCCGACTACAAGAGCGGCAAGGCCCCTTGGGGTCAGGACCTGCGGGGCGACGCTGCCGGGATGAGCTTGTTTCAGCGCCACATGCTGATGACCGGTGTGTCCAACCAGGGCAAGACCGCCTCTCTGCGGGCCCTTGCGCTGTGGCTCGCGCTGGACCGGTCCGTCAAGTTCTGGATGGCCGACCTCAAGGGCGTTGGCGACTGGGACATGTTCACGGGTATCGCCGACGTCCTGATCCAGGGCCCGACCGACAAGCAGGTCATCGAGGCGACCGAGATGGTCGAGGCTGCCGTCAGCGAGATGGAGCGCCGGATCCTGGCGCCCAAGGGTGAGAAGTTCCCGCCGCTGATCGTCCTGGTCGATGAGGCACAGGTCGCGTTCATGTGCCCGGCCGTCGGTGACGACAGGCGTCCCTTCGGCGGCACCAAGGTCACGTCCCGGTACTTTCAGGCCGTCCGGAAGCTTCACAACCAGGGCCGCGCGGTGGACGTGCTGCTGTGGCAGGGCACGCAGGACCCGACCGACGAGAACCTGCCCAAGGTCGTCCGCGAGGGCGCCCACACCCGCGCATCGCTCGTCCTGGGCACCGAGTCACAGGCTCGCATGGCACTGGGCGACAAGGCCATCGACGGCGGCGCCGCCCCGCACCTGCTGCGGCAGGGGCTCGACAAGGGCACGCTCGTCGTCGCCTCGGACGGCATCAAGATTCCGGCCGGACAGACCGCCATCACCGTCCGCACCCACTACATCGACGACGACGCTGCCGCCGCGATCGCGCAGAGGGCCAGGGACCTGCGCAACGGGGTCACCACCCTGACCGCAGTCGAGCCGCCCGAGACCGCTGCGGACGCGCTCGCCGACATCGCCGCCGCCTTGGGCAGCGAGTCGAAGATGCTCACTCAGGAAGTCCTGCGCCGCCTCGCCGCCGCGCATCCGGGCGAGTACCGCGAGTGGACGTTCGCCAACCTGAAGCAGGTCCTCGATGCCGCCGGCGCCCCGCCCCGCAAGACGGACGGGCGCATGCACGTCGACGGCCTCAAGGTCGCCGACGCGCTCGCCCGACGGGCCGACGAGATGTCGGATTCCGTCGCCGAGTGACAGGGAGGCGGCAGGGAGGCAGGGAGAAGTCCCTGACCGCCTCCCTGACCCGCCTCCCTGGCTCTGATCAGCACAAACACCCATCCAGGGAGGCAGGGAGGCACCCCAGCTCAGGCCCCTTGAACGGCCTCTAGAAGCCCGTTCGGGCCCTCGCCTGCCTCCCTCCCTGACCCTTCACACCAGCCGAACGGAGAACAACCCCGTGGCCATCAGCCTCTCGCTCGTCGCCCTCTTCGGACTCGTCCTGTTCTTCCTCCTGCGCTCCCGCACCCTCGGCCCCGGCGCCGCGTTCACCGCCGCCGGATTCGGCTTCTTCCTCGCCTCCACCGGCGCCGCCAAACCGATCAACCAGCTCACCGAGAGCCTCATCCAGGCCGTCTCCCAGCTCTGACCCAATGGGTCACCTCCTCGACTGGGGCGACGCCCGGCACTTCGACCACACCCAGGGCCGGCCCTGCTGCCTGTGCGGCCGATCAACCCCCATGCAGTCCCACGCCGGTGAGGTTGTCCACAAGGTGTGCGCGGAGGACTGGAACGCCGCCCGTACCGACGAGCCCCGCCGCTACACGGTCGCCACCAAGGCCAAGCCGCAACAGCACGACGTCGGCACCTGGCGCTTCCACAACGACGGACCCACCACGGATCAGCGCGTCACCATCCTCGCGCCGGTCGCTACCGACCCCCCTCGGCGTGGCGTCGTCGACATCGACGTCGAGCCGGGGCAGCGCGGCCTGTTCGCCGCGTGACAGCAAGAAGGGCGGCCCCCCATCTCGCCAGAGTCGGGGCCGCCCTCATTCCAGCAATACACAAGAGAACTGGAGACCCCCAGCATGACCCATCCCACCGACAATCCGCGAGAGCGCGCCACCCGGCCGTTACTTCTCGACCTGTTCTGCTGCGCCGGTGGCGCAGGAATGGGCTACAGGCGCGCCGGATTCGACGTGATCGGCGTCGACATCGCCCCGCGACCCCGCTACCCGTTCACCTTCGTCCAGGCCGACGCCCTGGAGTACCTCTCCGGGCTGATCGCGTCGGGGGAGATCGAGCGGTTCGCGTTCGTCCACTCCTCCCCGCCCTGCCAGGCCGGATGCGCCCTGACCGTGGGCACCAACCAGTCGCGCGGCTGGGGCGGCACCCACGTCGACCTCGTCCCGCCCACGCGAGTGTTGTTGGAGGCGTCCGGGCTGCCGTACGTGATCGAGCAGCCCAACGGCAAGGCCGAGATCCGCAAGGACCTCACCCTGTGCGGCGAGCGGTTCGGGCTCGGCGTCCTGCGGCACCGGAACTTCGAACTGGGCCACTGGAGCGTCGTCCAGCCCGCGCACGTGCCCCACCGGGGTCGCGTGCGCGGCTGGCGGCACGGGGAGTTCTTCGACGGCCCGTACGTCGCCGCGTACGGCAACGGCGGCGGAAAGCCGTCCGTCTCCGAGCTTCAGGCCGCGATGGGCATCACGTGGACCGACGTCCGTGAGGAACTGACCGAGGCCATCCCCCCGGCCTACAGCCACTGGATCGGCGCCCAGTTCCTCGCGCAGGTTCGGGCGGAGGTGTCGGCATGACGTCCCTGCCTGCGCCCCTCAGCACCGCGCTGAACCTTGCCGCCGGAGGACTGCCCGTCCTGCCGCTGCGTCCCGGGAAGATGCCGTTCGGCAACTGCGCCGCCTGCGCGAACAACGCGTGCGGCGGGCGGCCGAACATGAAGGCCCCCGGCCCCTGCGCCTGCCCCCGGCCCTGCCACGCCTGGGCCGCCGCCACCAATGACCCCACCGTCGTCTCCTCCCCGGCCTGGACGGCCGCGTGGAGCCGCGCCGAGGCCGTCGCCTACCACCCGGGCGGTGCCGGGGTGACCGTCGTCGACCTGGACCACCAGGCCGCCGTTACCTGGGCCCGCCAGACCCTCCCGCCCACCCGGACCGTCGCCACCACCCGGGGTGAGCACTGGATCTACTCCGGCACCCTGCGGTCGGTCAACGGCGTGCGCGACGGCGTGGACCTGAAGTCCTCCATGTCCTACGCCCGCTGGCTCGGCCCCGGCACCGGCACCATGGCCGACCTGCCGGACGTCGTTCGCGCGCTGGCCAACAAGGCGCCGACCACCAACCGCCCCTACCCGCGCGCGGTCTCGATGCCCGTGCCCGCCGGCGGTGGCGAGTGCCGCCACCGCTCGCCCGCCTATCTGGAGCGCGGCATCGCCATGGCCGAGCAGCGGATCACCGACGCGGCCGGCGCCATCCACACCACCGTCTACCGAACGTTCCTGGCGGTGTTGTCCGCGCATGGTCGGTGCGGCTGCCTCACCGAGGCCCACATCGCTCGCCTCTTCGCCGCCGCGCACGCCAGGGGCGAATCCGACCGGCACTGCACGGAGGCGTGGTCCAACGCCCAGTCCGCTTTGGGGATGTGACATGTCCGAGGACGACAAGACCCCGGCCCGCGAAGTCATCACCGACTACGCGCAGAGCCACTTCCGGTACTTCCGCACCGTCGACGGTGCCGTCTACGCCCAGCGCAACGGCCACCCCGTCGCCCGCCCCATCCGATCGCAGGGCACGTCCGGCAGCCACCGCCAGGAACTCATGGTCGGCCTGTTCCGCGACGGCCACGGCGTCTTCAACGGAACCGCCTTGAAGGAGGCACTCGACTTGATCGAAGCGCTCGCGCTCACCGAGGACGTCCAGCCCACCCACATCCGCGTCGCCCCCGGATTCGACGGCGCCACCTGGCTCGACCTCGGTCGCGACGACGGCAAGTCCGTCCGCATCCACCCCACCGGGTGGGACATCCTGACCCCCGACCCGCGGGAGGTGTCCTGGCGCCGCACCCAGCTCACCGGCGAGATGCCCCTCCCGGTAAAGGACACCGAGGGCAAGGGCATCGACCG
>NZ_JBHWAQ010000021.1:0-164262 GCF_042743475.1 Streptomyces sp. NPDC059534 | reverse complement strand
GGGCCGGGGCTTCATGCCCCGGCCCTCGGCCGTTCCCTGGTTCCTCCGTGCGACGGCTACAGCCCCCTGCGGGGGCCGGGTGGCAGCGCCGCCGGCGTGCGCGTGTGCGGATACGGCTGGGCCGGGGGCAGCTGCGCCGACCACGCCGTCGGATGGGCGGCCGCGTGCCGGTGACCCTGCCCGTGCCCGTACACGCCCGTGCTCACGGCCGTACCGAAGGCCCGGAAGGACAGTCCCTCCTCGCCGCTGCGGTCACCCGGCAGCGTGCGGAACGATCTGCGGTACTCCGAGTACAGGGCGTCGTAGATCGGCGTGGGCGAACCGCTCGCCGTGACGTCCTGCGCGGGGCGCATGGCCGGGATCTGACTCGGATACGGCTGGAGGAAGGGGTCGTATGCGTGCACGTACGTGCCAACGACCCCGCCGCCCGTCGGATGCGGGCGGCTCTCCGAAAGGGGTGCCCGCCGGGGGCGCGGCACGGTGGGTCCCCCGGCCGCCGTGTGCCCGGCCGCCGGGCCCGTCGGTGTCCCGGGGAGCCGCGCCCGCCCTATGGCCGGCCGGCCGTCCTCCATCAGGTGCCGGCCAGCGGCATCGCGGCGGCCACCAGGCGGCCGTTCACCGCCGCCTTCTCCAGGGCGTCCCGCAGCAGGTCCTCGCGCGGCTGCTGGCCGATCGAGCCGACCGGGGCGGCGAAGACGAGGACCGTGTGCGACTTGTTGGCCGCCGCGCGCCAGCCGTCGGTGACCTGGAGCGGCTGGTGCGCCTGCCACCAGGCGGCCTGCCCGGCGCCGCCGGGGCCCGGCTGGAGCACGGAGTGCAGCTGGCCCATGGCGACCAGGACGGACCAGCCCGGCAGCACCGCCGGCTTCTCGTGGAGGTCCATCACCTGCTGGAAGCCCTGGTCGGCCAGGAGCGGCAGGAACTCGTCGGTGAGGCCGTCCGAACCGGGGCGGGTCACCGGGGCGGTCGGCTCCACGACCAGCGCCGGGTGCAGCTCGCCGTCGATCAGGACGAGGCCGCTGGTCACGCCCAGCACGGCCTGCTCGGGGTGGGCGGCGCTGAGCGCGTCGGCGGTGTCCGAGGCCGTGATGGAGGCGACGGCGCCCTGGAGCTGCTCCTCGGCGACCCGGACGACCTGCGACGGAATGCAGCTGGCGTGGGCGAACGCGAGGACCGCGGTCTCGTCGCCGACGAACAGCACCGTGCTGGTGCGCTCCTGGTCGGAGTCGCCCGGCGTGCGGCAGGAGGTGCAGTCGTAGCTGCCCGGGGCGTTGTCGCCGGCGAGCAGCCGGTCCGCTTCTTCGTCGCCGATCTCGGCGCGTACGTCCTCGCTGACGTCGAGCATGCGCGGCACGGGGGGCTCCCTGGACTCGGTACGGGGGGACGCCGGGCCGTTCCCGGGCGTCTCATGACGAGTTCAACGGGTCAGGCTCGGCCGGGGTCACGCGCGGAAGCGAGGCAACTTGCCACCGGCTCGTGAGGCGGGGGCGACGGGAGGGCCGCCGCGGCCGGGCCGACGGGGAACGGCGGGGCCGATGATCCGACCGGGTGGGGTGTGAACAGTGTTCCGCGCGGCACGGACCGGGGGTGCCGGGCGGCTGCCTAGCCTGCCCCGATGTCGATGATCCGATTGTGGGCGGCCGGTTCCCTCCTGGCGGCGTCCGCGGCCGCGCTCCTGACCCTGGCCCCGGCACCCGCCCAGGCCCGGGAAGCGTCCGGCGCGGCCGGAGGCAGGTCCGACGCGCTCCGGGGCGCCCCCGCCGCCGCTGCCCGGGACGTCCCCGCCGGCGTCCGGGACGTGCCCGCCGCGGTCCGGGAGGCGTCCGCCGCGCTCCTGGAGGCGTCGGACGCGCTCCGGGGGGCCGCCTCCGTGCCCTCCTACGCCTGCGCCCGGGACCAGTGGCCGTGGGGGTGCGTCGCCGAGTGCGAGTCCAGCGGACGCTGGGACGTCAACACCGGCAACGGCTTCTACGGCGGCCTCCAGTTCTGGCAGCCGACCTGGGTCGAGCACGGCGGACTCCGGTACGCCCGGCGGGCCGACCTGGCGACCCGGCCGCAGCAGATCCGCGTCGCGGAGGAGGTGCTGCGCACCCAGGGGTGGGGCGCGTGGCCGGTCTGCTCCAAGCGGTACGGCCTGAGCGGGCGCGTCCACACCGTGCAGTCCGGGGACACGCTCGGCTCGATCGCCCGGCGGTTCGCGGTCAAGGGCGGCTGGCAGGCGCTGTACGCGGCGAACCGGAACCTCATCGGGGCCGACCCGAACCGGATCGTCGTCGGCACCATGCTGCGGATCGCACCGCTCTGACACGGCTCGCCCCGCCGCGGTCAGGCGAACTCGGCCGGCTCCCCGCTCGCCGTGCGGGAGCCGCGCCGCAGCTCGTGCACGAGCGTGCCCGGCGGCAGGGTGTCCGGCAGGCGCTGCTCGGCCAGGACGACGGCCGCCCCGTCCCGTACGGCGAGCGCCGCGAGCAGCCGGTACGTCCGGGCCGCGACCGGCGGGGCCAGGCCCAGCGACGGCTCGTCGACCAGCACCACGCGCGCGGGTGCCAGCAGGGCGCGGGTCAGCGCCAGCATCCGGCGCTCCCCGCCCGAGAGGGTGCCGGCGGTCCGGGACAGCAGCGGGACGAGCTCGGGGTAGGGGGCGGGGGCGTCGGGGCCGGGCGTGGTGAGCGCGAGGTTCTCGGCGACCGTGAGGCCCTCGTACACGGCCCGCAGGTCCGGTACGAAGCACAACCCGCGACGGGCCCTCTCGTACGCCGGGAGGCGTGTCACGTCGGCGCCCCGCCACAGCACCCGGCCCGCCGAGAGCCGCACGGTGCCGGCGAGGGCGCGCAGGGCGGTCGTCCGGCCGGCGCCGTTGCGGCCGAGGAGCACGGTGACCGTGCCGGCCGGCACGGGCAGGTCGAGGCCGTGCAGGGCCTCCAGAGGGCCGTAGCGGACCCGGGCGGCGCGCAGCGCGATCTCGACGCTCATGACAGGATGCGGCCCCCTTCCATGGTGTGCACCGTGTGGGCGATCCCGGCGACGAGGTCCGGGTCGTGCTCGACGACCAGGACCGTCAGGCCGTCCGCCGCGAGCGCGGCCAGGATCCGGGCGAGCGCGGCCGTCTCGGCGGCGTCGAGCCCGGCGGCCGGTTCGTCGAGGAGGAGGGTGTGCGGCCGCCCCGCCAGCGCGCGGGCCAGCTCCACCCGGCGCAGGGCCCCGGTGGGCAGGTCGCCCGCCGCCCGGTGCCGTACGGAACCGGCCAGACCCAGCAGCCGCAGGCTCCGCTCCACCGCGCCCGGGTCTCCTCGACCGTGGCCGCGCTCCTCGCCCAGGCGCACGTTCTCCTCCACGGTCAGCGACGGGAAGACGGCGAGCCGCTGGAAGGTCCGGGCGATGCCCAGCCGGGTCCTGGCGTGCGCCGGCCGGGCCGTGATGTCCCTGTCGTCGAGCGTGATCCTTCCCTGGCCGTGCCGGGGGCGGAGGGTCCCGGCGAGACAGTCGAAGAGGGTGCTCTTGCCCGCGCCGTTGGGCCCGACGAGCGCGGTCACGCGGGCCGGGGCGAGGTCGAGCGTGACGTGGCGGAGGGCGGTGGTCCCGCCGGGGTAGGTGAGGGTGAGGTCGTGCGCGCGCAGCCGCGGGACGGATCGGCCCACGGGTCTCGCCGCGGTTCTCCCCGCGGGCGCGGGCACCCCGGCGGGGGCGCGGGCCGGCTTGGGTGGTGGCGCCCCGGCGGGCGCGCGCGCCGGCTTGGGTGGTGGTGCTCCGGCGGGCGGGCGCGCCGGTTTCGGTGGTGGTGCCTCGGCGGGGGCCGAGGACGGTGCCGCCGCCGGTGGCGTCCGGGTGGGGGAGGGCCGGGGCCCGGCCCGGGGCAGCAGGGTCGCCAGCGGCGGCAGGCGGCCGGTCAGGGCGGTGAGGAGGCCGACGAGGGCGACGGCGGCGCCGGCGTGGGCGCCGGCGTCGAGGGTGACGAGGAGGGCGGCCGCCGCCAGGGGGGTGAGGAGGCTGTCGGCGCCGAGGGCGAGGACGGCGGCGAACCAGAGGAGGCCGCGGACGGGGTCGTACGCCTCCGGGTCGAAGGCGCGCAGGCCGAGGCCGAGGAGGCCGCCGCCGAGGGCGGCGAGGGCGGCACCCAGGACGAAGGCGAGGAGTTTGAGGCCGGGGACGGGGACGCCCGCGGCCTCGGCGCCGGGCTCGTGGTCCCGCAGGGCGGCGAGGGCGCGGCCGGTGCGGCCCCGGCGCAGGGCGGCCACCAGGGCCAGGCAGCCGGCCAGGGCGACCAGCTCCAGGGCGTAGAAGGCGCGGTCGTCGGAGAAGCCCGCCGGGCGGCCGAGGGAGAGGCCCGCCGTCGCGTACGGCTGGGTGAGGACGAAGCGGCTGACGGCCACCCCGACCGCGAGGGTCGCGAGCGCCAGGGCGAGGCCGTGGCGCCGGATCGCCGGTCCGCCGGTCACCAGGCCCACCACGGCCACCATCGGCACCGCCAGTCCCAGGGCGGCCAGGGCCGGCACGCCGGCCGTCGTCAGCAGGGCCGTGAACAGGGCGCCGAGGCCCGCGTACGCCGCCTGGCCGAGCGCGATCTGGCCGCCCCGGCCCGCCACGACGACGAGGGACAGCAGGATCACGGCGAGCGCGGGGACCTGGATCGCCGTGTGCAGGTCGGAGCCCGCGAAGCCGAGGGGGAGGAGGAACAGGACGCCCACCACGAGCCACAGCCCGCCCGGCACGTGCGGGGCGGGGGCGGGCGGCGGCAGCGCGTCCTTGCCCTTGCCGCCGATGCCCGGCAGGACCAGCGCCGCCACCAGCAGCGCCACCACGAACAGGTTCGCCCCGACGGCCTGCACGAGCGGCTCCGCCCACCCCTCGGGATGGAGCCGGGTCAGCTGGGCCTGGGCGACCCCGATGGCGAGCGCCGCGCCCACCGCGACCGGCAGCGACCGCATCCGGGCGATCACCGCGACCGCGATCACCTCGATGACGAGCAGGGGCATCCCGTACGGGTCGAGCCGGACGTAGGGGGCGAGCAGCACGCCGGTGAGCCCGGCCGTGAACGAGCCGAACGCCCACCCCGCCGCCGCCACCCGGTCCGCGTCGATCCCCGACAGGACGGCGAGCGGGCGGTTGTCCACCACCGCCCTCAGCTCCCGGCCGAACCGGGTCCACCGGGTCACCGCCGTCACCAGGCAGGCGAGGGCCACCACCGCCCCGAGCTGCGCCCACGGGTCGTCGCCGAGGAGGATCGGCGCGTCGTCCCGCGCCCCGGGGCCCCACAGCAGCACCGCCGTGCCGACGAGGAGGACGAAGACGCCGATGGAGGCCACCAGGGTCCGCGCCGGGTTCGGGCCGAGGAGGGCGAGCGGCCGGAACACCCCGAGGTCCAGGACGAGCCCGATGCCGGGGGCGACCACCAGGAGCGTGACCAGGGCCCCGAGGGGCAGCGGCCAGCCCCACTCGACCACGAGCTGCCGCAGGACGTACGCGCAGATCATGGCCACGGCGCCGTGGGCGAGGTTCAGCACCCCCGTCGCCCGGTGGGTGACGATCAGGCCGATGCCGGTGAGCGCGGCGGCGCTGCCGACCGCGAGGCCGGCGAGCGTCAGCTCGTAGGTCAGGGAGGCCACGGCTCGCACACCGGACAGGGGTCGAGTGCGGCGGCGCCCGCCTCCGTCGCCTCCGCCTTGCCCGCGACCAGGGGGCAGTCCGGGCGGTGCGCGAGGGTTCCGCCGGGGACGCGGAGCGGCGGGCCGTCGTCGGCGGGCGGGGGAGTCTCCGCCGCCTCGGGCGGCGCCGGCTCCGGCGGCCGTACGGGAGAAAGCAGGGTCGCCGTCCCGGTGAGCACCGCGCCCGCCACGATCAGCGCCGCCCCCGGCACCGTGCACGAGGCCAGATAGGGCAGCTGCCGCTCCGCGAAGCGCTCGCCGGACATCCCGTACCAGCCGAGGACGCACAGCACCGCGCCCGCGGCGGCGGCGGCGAGACCGCTCCAGAGCAGGATCCGGGATGTCGGCACGGGGCCTCCTCGCATCGACGCCACACCCGATTCATCCGCCTTACGTCTTTCCTTGCACTATGCCCTGATCCGTCCCACCCTGGAAACATCAGCCCGTTCGTGCGGGCGGGACACCCGGTGGTGAGCCAGATGGTTGTCGTACGACGCGGCGGACACTCCCGCCTCGCGGCCCTCGGGGCCGTCGCCGTTCTCGCTCTGGCGCCCGCCCTCGCGGGATGCTCGGACGACGGATCCTCATCGGGCGGCACCGATGCGTCGACCCCGCCGCCCGGCGTGACGGTCGGGTCGCCCGAGCCCGACGACCCGGTCGCCGCCAAGGCGGAGATCACCAGGAACTGGACCGCGTTCTTCGACCCGAAGACCCCCACGGCCCAGAAGGTGAAGCTCCTGGAGAACGGCGAGCAGATGCAGCCGGTCCTGGCCGCCTTCGCCGGCGACAAGAACGCCGCCCTGACCGCGGCGAAGGTCACCGGCGTCGAGTTCACCTCGGCCACCGACGCGAACGTCACCTACGACCTGCTGGTCGGCGGGGCCCCCGCCCTGCCCGGCTCCCAGGGCACCTCGATCCTGCAGAACGACACCTGGAAGGTCTCCATGAAGACGCTGTGCGGCCTGGTCGAGCTGAGCGGTGTCACCGTTCCGGGCTGCTGAGGCGGTCGCGGCGCTGCTCCTGGCCGCGCTGCTCGCGCTCCTGTCCGGGTGCGGCAGCCGGCTCCCGGAACGCGCCTTCCAGACGCGGCCCACCGCCACCCCCTCCGGCGGTGAGCCGCTCCGCGTCGGGATCATCACGAGCGCCACCAGCCCGGTCGGCGGCCAGGCGTTCACCGGCCCGCGCGACGGGGCCCGCGCCTACTTCGACGCCCTCAACGCGCGCGGCGGCCTCGACGGGCGCCGGATCGAGGTCGAGACCTGCGACGACGGCGGCAGCGGCGTCGGCAACAACGCGTGCGTGCACCGGCTGGTCGACGAGCGCCGGGTCTTCGCCCTCGTCGCCACCACCGCCCTGAACTACGCGGGCGCGCCGCTCGTCGCCCGCGCCGGCGTCCCCGACATCGGCGGGCAGCCCCTGACACCGGCGTACGACACGTATCCCCACCTCTACGGGATCTACGGCAGCTCCGCCCCGCGCACCGGGGGGAAGCCCGGCTGGGACGGGACGCTGTACGGCGGCACGGAGGTCTACCACTGGTTCAAGAAGGAGAAGGGCGCCAGGACCGCCGCCGTCATCTCGTACAACCAGACCGCGTCCGCCGCGTACGCCCGGCTCGTCGCGGACGGGCTGCGCGCCGAGGGCTACCGGGTCGTCGACGAGCAGGTCGACTTCGCCCTGCCCAACTTCCGCGCGGTCGCGGCCGATCTGCGCGACCGTCACGTCGACCTCCTCTTCGACGCGATGGACACCCACGGGAACGTGCGGCTCTGCGAGGCGATGGAATCGCTCGGGGTACGGGTCGACGCCAAGGTCACCAACGTGCAGAACTGGTCCTCGTCCGTCGCCCGCGACTACGCCCGCGCCCCCGGCTGCCTGAACGCCCTGTGGGTCACCGGCAGCAGCCGCAACCACCAGGACACCGACCAGCCCGCCGTCCGCGAGTTCCGCGCGGCCATGGGGCAACGGCCGATCTCCCAATGGCAGTTGGAGGGGTGGGCGGCGGCGATGTGGTTCACCGACGCGGCCCGCTCCTGCCTCGCCGGGGACGGACTCACGCGGGCGTGCGTCGAGGACTTCATGAACCGTCCGGAGCCGTACACCGCGCGCGGACTGCTGCTCCCGGTCCGCTTCGAGTACCTGGCGCGACCGCCGGCGACCCGTTACACCTGTCTGTCCGTGGCCCGTTGGGAGGACGGCAGGGGCTGGGTGTCCCAGGGCGAGATGACGGAGAACTGCGCGACCGTGCCCCAGCTCGGCTACCGCCCGTGAGCGCCCTCCCTGTACCGGCAGTACAGTCGGGCGACCGAACATGACTGACCGGGGGGAACCGGCAGCGCGATGCGTATTTCCATTCTGCTTCACAACGGCTATCACTACGGCGGCACGATCCGGACCACGTTCACGCTCGCCGAGGAACTGGCGGAACGTCACGAGGTGGAGATCGTCTCGGTGTTCCGCCACCGCGACCGACCGATCCTGGGCCTGCCCGCGGGGGTGACCCTGCGTCACCTCGTCGACCTGCGCGAGGAAAGCCCCGGATACGACGGGGACCACCCCGACTTCCACCGGCCGGCGGAGGTCTTCCCGCGCGGCGACGGACGCTGGAAGCAGTACAGCGCGCTCACCGACGCGCGGATCGGGGAGCACCTGCGGGGGGTCGAGGCCGACGTCCTCGTCGCCACCCGCCCCGGACTCAACGTGCACCTCGCCCGACAGGCCCGGCGGGGGCCGGTCCTCGTCGGGCAGGAGCACCTGATCCTGGACGGCCACAGCTACCGGCTGCGGCGGGACATCGCCCACGAGTACGCGCTCCTCGACGCCGTCACGACCGTCACCGAGGCCGATGCCCGCGCCTACCGGAAGCTGAACCTGCCGGGCGTACGCGTCGAGTCCGTGCCCAACAGCGTGCCCGCCTCCTCGGCAGCGCCCGCCGACCCCGCGGCGCGGACCGTCGTCGCGGCCGGCCGGCTGACCCGGGTCAAGCGGTACGACGTACTGATCGACGCCTTCGCGGAGATCGCCGCCGACCACCCCGACTGGAAGCTGCGGATCTACGGCTCCGGCGACGCGGTCCAGGACCTCAGGCGCCCGCTGGCCCGGCAGATCGAGGAGCGCGGACTCGGCGGACAGGTCTTCCTCATGGGGTCGGTGACCCCGATGGAACCGGAGTGGGCCAAGGGGTCGATCGCCGCGGTGACCTCGCAGCGGGAGTCCTTCGGCATGACGATCGTCGAGGCGATGCGCTGCGGACTGCCGGTGGTCTCCACCGACTGCCCGAACGGGCCCCGCGAGATCATCGAGGACGGCGTCGACGGGCGCCTGGTGCCGGTCGACGACGTCGCCGCCTTCGCACGGGCCCTGCGGGGCCTCGTCGAGGACGACGAGCTGCGGGCCAAGTCGGCGCGCGCGGCCCTCGCCGCCTCCGAACGCTTCGACCCCGGCCGGATCGCGGCCCGCCACGAGGCGCTCTGGACGGAACTCGTCGACCGGGGCGCGAGCCGGCGCAGCCACACCCCCGGCCGGGCCGGCCTCCACCGCGCCGCCGGGCGGGCCGTCGACGCGTTCTACAGCCTGAAGGCGAGGGTGGGCCGGCTGGTCCGCCGCTTCCGCTGACGGCCGCACAGGGGCGGACCTCGCGGACCGTATCTGTCCGCGACGGCTGGCAGACTCGGGCCCATGTTGGAGACCTCCGCACGACTGCTGCGCCTGCTCTCGCTGCTCCAGGCCCACCGCGAGTGGTCCGGCCCCGACCTCGCCGAGAGGCTCGGGGTGACCTCCCGCACCGTACGGCGAGACGTCGAACGGCTGCGGGAGCTCGGCTACCCCGTGCACGCCAGCCCCGGCACCGGAGGCGGGTACCAGCTCGGGGCCGGGGCCGAGCTGCCGCCGCTGCTCCTCGACGACGAGGAGGCCGTGGCCGTCGCGGTCGGCCTGCGCGCCGCCGCGGGCCAGGGCGTCGAGGGCATCGGCGAGAGCTCCGTACGCGCCCTGGCCAAGCTGGAGCAGGTCCTGCCGGGCCGGCTCCGGCGGCGGATCTCGGCGCTCAACGCCTTCACGGTGCCGATGCTGCGCACCCCGAAGGAGCGGGTCGACCCGGCGGTCCTGACCGAGCTGGCCAACGCCTGCCGGGACAGCGAACGGCTCCGCTTCGCCTACCGCGACCACCGCGGCTCCGCCACCCGCAGGATCGTCGAACCGCACCGCCTGGTCTGCACGGAGCGCCGCTGGTACCTGGTCGCCTGGGACCTGGACCGGGACGACTGGCGGACGTTCCGGGCCGACCGCATCGAGCCGACACCGCCCCACGGCCCCCGCTTCCCGCCCCGCGAACCCCCGGCCGCCGACCTGGCCGCCTACGTCTCCAAGGGCGTGTCGAGCACCGCGTACGCGGCCGAGGCGACGGTCCGGCTGCTCGTCCCGCTCGCCGAGGCCGCCGCGGTCGTCGGCCCGATGGACGGCACCCTGGAGGCCGACGGCGAGGACAGCTGTCTGCTGCGGACGGGGGCGCACAGCCTCGACGTCCTGGTGATCCACGTGTCGCTGATGGGCTTCGAGTTCGAGGTGGTCGAGCCGCCCGAGCTGACGGACCGGATCAGGGCCCTCAGGGACCGTCTGTCCCGCGCCCTCGACGGGACGGAAGGCGGGTCGGCGGCGGACTCGTGATCCGCATGCGCTCGTAGGCCGCGAACTCCGGGTGGTGCAGGTCGAAGGCGGGCGCCTCGGAACGGATGCGGGGCACGGCGTCGAAGTTGTGCCGGGGCGGCGGGCACGAGGTCGCCCACTCCAGCGAGCGCCCGAAGCCCCAGGGGTCGTCGACGTCGACCTTCGCTCCGTACCGCCACGTCCGCCACACGTTGTAGAGGAACGGCAGGGTGGACGCGCCGAGCAGGAAGGCGCCGATCGTGGACAGGGTGTTGAGGGTGGTGAAGCCGTCCGCGTCCAGGTAGTCGGCGTACCGCCGGGGCATGCCCTCCGCGCCGAGCCAGTGCTGCACCAGGAACGTCAGGTGGAAGCCGACGAAGAGGGTCCAGAAGTGCATCTTCCCGAGCCGCTCGTCGAGCATGCGGCCGGTGAACTTCGGCCACCAGAAGTAGAAGCCGGCGAAGGTCGCGAAGACCACCGTGCCGAAGACCGTGTAATGGAAGTGGGCCACGACGAAGTACGAGTCGGTGACCTGGAAGTCCATCGGCGGCGAGGCCAGGATCACCCCGGTCAGACCGCCGAAGAGGAACGACACCAGGAAGCCCACGGACCACAGCATGGGGGTCTCGAAGGAGAGCGAGCCCCGCAGCATCGTCCCGGTCCAGTTGAAGAACTTCACCCCGGTCGGCACCGCGATGAGGAACGAGAGCATCGAGAAGAACGGCAGGAGCACCGCGCCCGTCGCGAACATGTGGTGCGCCCAGACCACCACCGACAGCCCGGTGATCGCCATGGTGGCCGCGATCAGCGTCGTGTAGCCGAAGATCGGCTTGCGGGCGAAGACCGGGATGATCTCGCTGACGATCCCGAAGAACGGCAGCGCGATGATGTAGACCTCGGGATGGCCGAAGAACCAGAAGAGGTGCTGCCACAGCAGGGCCCCGCCGTTCTCCGGCTGGAAGACCACGGAGCCGAGGCGCCGGTCGGCCTCCAGGACGAGCAGCGCCGCCGCGAGCACCGGGAAGGCGATGATCACCAGGACCGCGGTGAAGAGGATGTTCCAGGTGAAGATCGGCATCCGGAACATGGTCATGCCCGGCGCCCGCATCCCGATGATGGTGGCGAGGAAGTTGACCGAGGTCAGGATGGTGCCGAAGCCGGAGAGGGCGAGCCCCATGATCCACAGGTCGGCGCCCACGCCCGGGGACCGGTCCAGGCTGTTGAGCGGGGCGTAGGCGGTCCAGCCGAAGGCGGCCGGGCCGGTCGGCGTGAGCAGCGAGCCGACCACGATCAGGCCGCCGAAGAGGAACAGCCAGTACGAGAACATGTTCAGTCGCGGGAAGGCGACGTCGGGCGCACCGATCTGCAGCGGCACCAGTTCGTTGGCGAAGCCGGCGAAGGTCGGGGTGGCGAAGAGCAGCAGCATGATCGTGCCGTGCAGGGTGAACGCCTGGTTGAACTCCTGGTTCGAGACGAGCTGGAGCCCGGGGCGGGCGAGCTCGGCGCGCATCAGCATCGCCATGAGCCCGGCCAGGAGGAAGAAGACGAACGAGGTGACCAGGTAGAGGTGGCCGATCTTCTTGTGGTCGGTCGTGGTGAGCCAGTCGATCAGGACGCGGCCGTGCCGTTGCCGGGCCGATTCGAGGGTCGCCGTCGCCGTCTCGGTCCCCATCGCTGCCTCCGCCTCGCGCCTCCCGGCTCCGCGTCTCCGGGCGTTCGGCCAGCGTAAGCATTCTGTAAGGAAAGAGTGGGCGGCTCGCGTACGCGTCGCCGACGCAATTCTGCGGGGTAACGAGAGAACGGGGAATTGCGGCGGCCTTGGTGAACGCTTCGGGCGGCTTCATGGGAACTACCGGATGCCGTTCGGAATTACTGGAGAAACGGCCGGAAACGGCCCCTTCGAGTGACGGAGGGCTTGGCAAACATATGTCGAGAACTTGTGACACAAGCGTGACCGCCGAGGGACTAACGTGAGGTTCATGTCACCCACATCACGCACTCCCGAACCGCCCCGCGACGCTCCCGAGTCCTATGTGGGCCTCGACGCGGAAGGCGCCGAACGGCTCGCCAGGACGCGCGGCTGGAGCGTCGTCAGGTCCCTGCCGCCGGGCTCGATCATCACCATGGAGTACCTCTCCGGGCGCATCAACTTCGAGGTCGAGGGCGGTTCCGTCACCCGCTGCTGGCTCGGCTGACGAGGCGCCAGGGCGCCACCCGAAGCGGCGCCACCCTGAACGGCGCCACGCGAAAGGGCCCCGGCCGATGTGGCCGGGGCCCTTCCCCGTCGTACGTGTCGCGTCAGCCGCGGGTCGCCGGCGCGCGTCGGCCGCCGGCCACCCCCACGGGCTCGCGGACCGGATCGCGGGCCGGCTCCTCGGTCCCCGGCGGACGCGGAGGGAAGAACCCCGGGCGCGGGCCTCCGGAGGCCACGGGCAGCGACGGCACCAGCCGGCGACGGTCCCGCAGCCGCTCCCGGGCACGGTCGCGGGCGGCGAGGATCCAGGACTCCACCACGGCGAGGAACGGCTCGCACCAGGGCAGCGCGAGGAGGACCAGCAGCCCGGCGGCCCAGCCCAGCAGGACGTCGCTCAGCCAGTGCGTGCCGAGGTAGACGGTGGTGAGACCGACGCCGAGCGCCACCACCGCGGAGAGCGCCGACAGATAGCGCCGGGCCCGCGGGGTGGTCGCCAGGTAGGCGAGGATGCCCCAGGTCACGACCGCGTTGGCGGTGTGACCCGAGGGGAATATGTCGCCGCCGGCGAAGAGCTCGGCGGAGCCGACCTGCGTCGCGTAGTGGGGGCCGAGCCGGCCGAGTCCGAGTTTCACCGCGCCGACCGAGACGTTCAGCAGCAGCAGGGCGGCGCCGAGACAGAGCAGGGGCCGCAGGGTGTGCTGGCGCCAGGAGCGCCAGCCCAGCCACGCGGCCACCATGACGGCCGTGGGGCCGCGCTGACCGAGGACGACGTAGTAGTCGAGGAAGCCGTGGATCTCGGGCCACTGCTGGTACGGCCGGAAGAGCATGATCTTCCAGTCGAGGGTCACCAGCCAGGTCGACAGCAGCACGGCCACGACGATGGCGAGATAGAACGCCGACGTCCCGCCGAAGAGGGCGAGACGCGTGCGGGTCATCCGCGGGACCTCTATCTTCGGCGGTTCCGGCTCCCGGTCCAGCCGGGCAAAGATGTCGGTACGCACCCAATCGACGTTACAGGGAGTGAGAAGCAGACCCGGTCGATCCGGTCCCTTCGTGATGACGATGTGATGTGGAGTAGGTCTCAGCGAGTGGTCTATTCCAGACGTCGGTCAGGAAATCCGATGACCTTCCGCCCTATTGCCGAAGGGGTCGATTTCGGAAGGGTGTTTGAAGGCGACGGAATTTCCTCAAACAGGCGTCCGTACGGAATTCCATGCGACGCGCGGGCCTCCCGGAGTGGCGTACGCCACACCGCGAGGCCCGCCGGGGTGAGAGCTGCACCACGCGCTCGGGGCTTGAACTCGCGTACGCTGACGGCTCACTCGCCCGTCGATGCCGGGCCGCCCCGGGGGCATAAGACCTGGTCGGGGCCCGCCGAGCGCGAGAGCTTCACTGGGAGGTACGTACATGTCGCGGACGAACACGGCCCAAGGACGACCCCGTGCCGCTGCCGGCAGAAGCGCCAACCGCTGGGTCGTCCTCGTCGTCCTCTGCGTCAGTCTCCTCCTGGTCGCGCTCGACGCGACCATCCTCCACGTCGCCGTCCCCTCGCTCACCGAGGACCTGCGCCCCAGCTCCACCGCGCTGCTCTGGATCGTCGACGCCTATCCGCTGATCTGCGCCTCGCTGCTGATCCTCTTCGGCACTCTCGGCGACCGGGTCGGACGGCGGCGGATCCTCCTCCTCGGCTACGCCCTCTTCGGCCTCGCCTCGGCGGTCGCCGCCCTCGCCACCGAACCCTCGGTCCTCATCGCGGCCCGCGCGCTGCTCGGCGTCGGCGGCGCGATGATCATGCCCGCGACGCTCTCCATCCTCCGGGCGGTCTTCCCCGACCGGCGCGAGCGCGCCACCGCGATCGGCATCTGGACCGCCGTCGCCGCGATCGGGGCCGCCACCGGACCGGTGCTCGGCGGCTTCCTCGTCGAGAACTACTGGTGGGGCTCCGTCTTCCTCATCAACATCCCGCTGATGGCGCTCATCCTGCCGCTCGGCCGGCGGCTCCTCCCCGAGTCCCGGGGCGGCTCCGACGGCCCCTGGGACGTCCTCGGCGCCCTCATGGCCGCGGCCGGCGTCCTCGGCTGCGTCCTCGGCGTCAAGCGCGCGGGGGCCGGCGACCCGCTGCTCGCCCTCCCGACCGCCGGGCCGCTGCTCGTCGGCGCCGCGCTCCTCGTCCTCTTCGTACGGCGGCAGAAGCGGCGCCCGCACCCGCTGATCGACATGCGACTGTTCTCCCGGGCGGCCTTCACGACCTCGGTCGGCTGCATCGTGCTCGCCATGCTGGCCCTGGTCGGCCTGGAGCTCATCGCCGTCCAGTACCTCCAGCTGGTCCTCGGACTGAGCCCGCTGGAGACCGGCCTGCGGCTCCTGCCGCTCACCTTCGCCGCCATGGCCGCCGGCGCCACCGGCTCGTACACCCTGCGCAGGATCGGGCCGCGCCGGATGGTCGGCTGGGGCTTCGTGCTCACCGCCGCCGCCGTGCTGCTGCTCACCCTGATGGGGCAGGACGACCGGCCGCTGCTGCTCACGGTGGGCTTCGTCCTGCTCGGCTTCGGGCTGCAGACCACCCTCTTCTCTGCTTACGAGTCGATGCTCAGCGAGGCGCCGCCGCAGAGCGCGGGCGGCGCGGCCGCGATCGGCGAGACCTCGTACCAGCTCGGTGCCGGCATGGGCATCGCACTGCTCGGCAGCGTGATGAACGCGGCGTACGCCCCCGGGCTCGCGGGGGTCCCCGGGGTGCCCGCGGAGGCGAGCAGGGCCGCCGCGAACTCGCTCGGCGAGGCGTACCAGGTCGCCGACCGGCTCGGCGGCGCGGCCGGCGGAGCGCTGCACCAGGCCGCCCGGCACGCCTTCGTGAACGGGCTGCACGTGACGCTCTGCGTGAGCGCCGTGCTGCTGCTCATGGGCGCGCTGATGGCCCGGCGGCTGCCCCGGGTCATGGACTGCCCGGTGGATCCCCACGGGCCGGACGCGGAGTGCGCCGACGCCCTGGTCGTCCCGGAGGCGGCGAAGCCGCGGACGGCGGCCCCGGAGGATCCGGAGCGGGTGACGGACGTCGTGGTCGTCGGGTCGCCGGAGCGGGTCGACCGGCCGGAACCGGCCGAGCCGCGGGTGCCCGCGACCCGGGAAGCGATCGAGCCCGCCGGCTCGGGGCGTCCGGCGCACTGACCCGGTTTCCCGGGAGGCGCCGTGCGGGGCCGGCGGACCCGGTCAGCTCTGGTTGAAGAAGCCGTCCTGTCGGCGCCGGCCCGTCTCGCCGGTGACGATCCGGGTGTCGGCGGGGGTCAGCAGGAAGACCCGCGTCGCCACGCGCTCGATCGAGCCGCGCAGGCCGAAGGCGAGACCGGCGGCGAAGTCGACCACGCGCTTGGCGTCGTTCGGCTCCATCGCGGTCAGGTTCACGATCACCGGAACGCCGTCCCGGAAGAGCTCGCCGATGCTCCGGGCGTCCCGGAATCCGTCCGGGGAGACGGTGGCGATCCGGCGGCCCCGCTCCTCGGCGGTGTCCGTGGCCACCCGGACCCGGGGGTCCGTCACCCAGGCGTCGCCGCTCTCGGCACCGTCGGCGTACTCGTCGTCGTAGTAACGCTCGTCGTTGTCCTCGACGAGTCCCAGCCAGGCGCTCGCCTTGCGCACCGATCCCATGGACGCCTCCTTTCAGCGCGGTCACTTGTGGTTCCGCAATCCCTATCGTCCTTCATGATGCGGATCGCGCGCCAAGTGGATAGTCGGCGCGCAGGGGATTCGTGACGGTACTGGTGCAGAACGTGAGGGCCGTTTTCTGGCGATTCGTCAGGAATCTTGCGGTATACGGGGCCTGAGGGAGGGCCATGTAGCTGAAAATATGAAAGTCGGGCCGCATGGGTGACGGTGGGCGCGTACGGGTGAACGAACCGCCTCGCTACGATGCCGCGAGGCCGCTCGGCGGCACATCGCACGTCCACGGGGGACTCAATTGTTCGGAATCGTCAGGCCCTGCGCGCACCGGCTCACCGACGGTCTGAAGGTCGAGTGGATGGCCCATCTCTGCGGCCTCTGCCTGGCGCTCCGCGCCGACCACGGACAGTTCGCCCGGGTCGTCACCAACTACGACGGGCTCATCGTCTCGGTCCTGACGGAGGCTCAGACCGGCGCCGTGGCGAGCGGCCGCCGCACCGCGGGCCCCTGCCCGCTGCGCGGCATGCGGTCCGCCCCGGTGGCCCAGGGGGAGGGCGCCCGGCTCGCCGCCGCCGTCTCGCTCGTCCTCGCCTCGGCGAAGGTACGGGACCACGTCGCCGACCGCGACGGCCTGTTGGCCCGCCGCCCCGTCGCCGCCGCCGCCCGCCGGGTCGCCCGCTCCTGGGACCGGGCCGGGGCCAGGACCGGCCGCGCCCTCGGCTTCGACACCGCCGTCCTCGTCGACGCGGTCGACCGGCAGACCGGCATCGAGGCCCTCGCGGGCCCCGGCACCCCGCTGCTCGCCGTCACCGAACCGACCGAGACCGCGACCGCGGCCGCCTTCGCGCACACCGCCGTCCTCGCCGGCCGCCCCGGAAACGCGGAACCGCTCGCCGAGGCCGGCCGCCTCTTCGGCCGGCTCGCCCACCTCCTCGACGCCGTCGAGGACCAGACCGCCGACGCGGCGACCGGCGCCTGGAACCCGCTCACCGCGACCGGCACCTCCCGTGCGGAAGCCCGCCGGCTCGCCGACGACGCCCTGCACGGCATACGCCTCGCCCTGAAGGACGCCGAGTTCACCGACGGCAAGCTGGTCCACGTCCTCCTCGCCCACGAGCTGCGCACCTCGGTGGACCGCGCCTTCGGGACCACGAGCTGCTCGCACGGGGCGCCGGGTGCGGGGCAGGGCGCCCCGCACGGGCACGGCCCGGTGCCGGGAAACCCGTACGCCACCCCCAACGGGCCGGCGCCCGGCAACCCGTACGCCCCCGGCGGCCCGGCCGGGCCCGGTGGTCCGTACGCCCCGGGCCCCGGCGGCCCCGGTGGTCCCGGCGGGCCGTTCCCGCCCGGACCGCCGAACCGGCGCGGGCTGATCGCCGGGTGCGCCCTCTGGGTCGGCCTGGCCTGCACCTGCCAGATGTGCTGCGGCACCTTCGAGGACCCCTGGAGCCGTCAGCGGCGCCAAGGGCTCTGCCAGCAGTGCGACCCCGGCAGCTGCTGCGACTGCTGTGACTGCTGCAGCAACTGCTCCTCCTGCTGCGAGGGCGACGGCTGCTGCGGCGGGTGCGACTGCGGCTGCGACTGCTGACACCCGGTCGGGTTCCGGCGCCGCTACTTCGTCGGCGCCGGGATCTCCGGCGGGGAGATCTCCGACCGCGCGATGCCCGACGCCGTCACCCCCCACTTCCGCAGGATCCGGTCGTACGTCCCGTCCGCCTTCAGGCCGTTCACCGCCGCCTGGAACGCGGGCGCGAGCGGGGTGCCCTTCTTGAACGCGAAGCCGACGTCGAGCCGCCGGTACTCGTTGAGGAACTTCACGTTCTGCTGCTGTGTCACCGCGTACCGCACGCCGTTGATCGTGTTCATCACGACGTCGCTGCGGCCCTGCCGGAGCGACATCCAGATCGCGCCGGTCTCGCTGTAGACGTTCACCTCGTACGGCTTCTTCCCGGCCTCCCCGCACCGGCCCTTGTTCTTCTCCAGGGTCCGTTCGAAGGTGGTGCCGGCGTTCACCGCGACCTTCAGACCGCACAGCTGGGTGAGGTCCGTGACGGCCTTCAGCGGACTGTCGGAACGGCTCGCGAAGCCCTGGCCGTCGTTGATGTACGTGACGAAGTCGATCGTCCTGCGCCGCTCCTCGGTCACGCCGAAGTTGCCGGTGCCGACGTCGTACTTGCCGCTGCCGAGCGCCGGCAGGATCGCCTCGAAGCCGACCACCTCCCGCTTGAACCCCAGGCCGAGCGCCTTCGTCACGGCGGCCGAGAAGTCGGCGTCCACGCCCACCACGGTCGTGCCGTCGGGCAGGTAGGCGGAGCTGGGCGGGGTCGCGACCGAGGCCGCGAAGGTGAGGCTGCCCCGCTGCCGCACGTCGGCCGGGAGCAGCTTCGCCGCGGCGTCGTTCCGCCGGACCGCCGACACCACGTCCTCGGTCGGGAGCGCGCCCTTCGCCGCGCCCGGCGCTCCCGAGGCCCCGGCCGGGGCCGTCGCGGGTTCGCCCCCCGAGCAGGAGGTGAGGGCGAGCGTGGCGGCGGTGATCAGGGCGAACGCGACGGTGGTGCGTGCGGCGGAACTCGTGCGCGTGCTCATGGTTTCGGGTTCTCCAGGAATTTCTCGAACGGCAGCGGGCCGATCGACTCGGGATCGGCGGTCACGTCGAAGAGCGGGCGGTAGCCGCTCGCCAGGTAGAGGCCCTTGGCCTCCGGCTGGCGCGGGCCGGTCGTCAGGAACACGCGGGAGTAGCCGCGCGTGGCGGCCTCCCGTTCGAGCACCGTGAGGACGCGGCGGGCGAGCCCGCGCCTGCGGTGCGCCGAATGCGTCCAGATCCGCTTCAGTTCGGCGGTGTGGTCGTCGTAGCGGCGGTAGGCACCTCCCGCCACGGGCCGGCCCTGTTCCAGGAGGAGCAGGAAGGCGCCGTGGGGAGGGGTGAACTCCTCCGACGGATAGCTGGTCAGGTCGTGCGGGGAGCCGTACCGGGTCGTGTACTCGTGTGCCAGCTCCTCGAAGAGCGGGCGAGCCAGGGGGTCGGCGGTCGTGGTCCGGTGCACGGACAACGCGAAGGTCATGACGGTCCTTCAGGGCGAAGGAAGGCAACGGGGCAGGGCGAGGGGAGGGGAGAACTCAGGCACCCACGGGGGGCCCGGATGTGAAGGCGCCGCGGAAAGAAGCACGCGGGCAGGGCACAGCAGCGGGTCGGCTCAACAGGAGGAGGACCACACGCGACCGAAGTCGATGTGGGAGCGCGTGACGAGCTGCTGCGGATGCATGGCCCCAGTGGAACAGGCATCCGTTCCCGCGTCAACCACGATGAGACGTGCGGCTCACAGTGCGGACACCCTTGACAGCAGGGCGTGTTGACCGCATAGCCTCGAAGGGCGGATCGGGCTGAGGGGCCCGGATCCGCGCTCAGCGCATGTGAAGGCGCACTCCCGTGTTCGATCCGCCCCCTGGCATCCACGGAGCCTTCGCATGTCCGCGACCCTCGTCGAAACCCCCTCCACGGCCCCGCCGGCCGAACCACCCCTCCGCATCGTCCCCACCCGCCGCGCCGGGCAGTGGGCCGCAGCGGCCGCCGTCCTCGTCCTGCTCGCGCTGGGCCTCGTCTCGGTCGTCCGCAACAGGGCCTTCCAGTGGGACGTCGTCGCCGAGTACTTCACCTCCGCGTCCGTCCTGCGCGGACTGGGCCTCACCCTGTGGCTGACCGCCCTCGTGATGGCCCTGGGCTTCGTCCTCGGGACCCTGCTCGCCGTCCTCAGACTCTCCGCGAACCCGGTGCTGCGCGCGGTCAGCTGGGGGTACGTCTGGTTCTTCCGGTCCACCCCGATCCTGGTCCAGCTGCTCTTCTGGTTCAACATCGGCGTGCTCTACCCGCAGATCCTCGGCGTGAACACGGTCAACCTCCTCGGACCGGTCGCCGTCGCCGTCATCGGCCTCACCCTCCACGAGGCCGCCTACGCCGCCGAGGTCGTGCGCGGCGGCATCCTCTCCGTCGACCGGGGCCAGATCGAGGCCGCCCAGTCCCTCGGACTCGGCCGGTGGCGCCGGCTCTCCCGGATCGTGCTGCCGCAGGCCATGCGCGCCATCGTCCCGCCGGCCGGGAACATGCTGATCGGCACCCTCAAGGGCACCTCGATCGTCTCCGTCATCGCCGTCCAGGACCTGCTCTACTCCACCCAGCTCGTCTACCACCGCACGTACGAGATCATCCCGCTGCTCCTCGTCGCCACACTCTGGTACGTCGCCGTCACCTCGGTCCTCGGCCTCGGCCAGTACTACGTCGAGCGGCACTACGCCCGCGGAACGGGCGGTGCCCGATGAGCCCCGGCGCGTCGATCGTCGTCGTGGGAGCCGGGCCGCGGGGGACCGGTTTCCTCGAACGGCTCGCCGCCAACCTGCCCGAGCTGTACGGCGACGGCCCGCTGGACGTCCACCTCGTCGACCCGCATCCGCCGGGCCCCGGCCGGATCTGGCGCACCGAGCAGTCCCCGCTGCTCTGGATGAACTCCCAGGCCGAGGACGTCACCATGTTCACCGACGAGACCGTGGAGCTGGACGGGCCCGTCCGGCCGGGACCCACCCTCGCCGAATGGGCCGGCATCGACGGCCGCACCTTCCCGTCCCGCCCCCAGCAGGGCGCCTACCTGCGCTGGGTGTACGAGCGGGCCCGCGACGCCCTGCCCGTCACCGTCACCGTCCACGAACACCGCACCACCGCCCTGCGGATCGGTGGTCCCCGCGAGGGACGCCAGCGGGTCTGGCTGGAGGGCAGCGCCGTCCCCCTCCTCGCCGACCTCGTCGTCCTCACCGTCGGCCACCTCGACGCCCACCCCGACCGCGAGCAGCGGGAACTCGCGGCCTTCGCCGCCCGCCACCGGCTCGTGCACCTGCCGCCCGACTTCACCGCCGACAGCGACCTCGGCGCCCTGCGCGCCGGCGAACCCGTCCTCGTCCGCGGCCTCGGACTCGCCTTCGTCGACCTGATGGTGCTGCTCACCGAGGGCCGCGGCGGCCGGTACGAGGGCGAGGGCGACGCGCTGGTCTACGTACCCTCCGGCCGGGAACCGGTGCTGCACGTCGGATCGCGGCGGGGCGTCCCGTACCACTCGAAGATCGGCTACGCCTTCGACGGCGAACGGCCGCCGCTGCCCCGCTTCTTCGGCGCAGAGCAGACCGACGCGCTGCTGCGGAGGACCGGGCCGGTCGACTTCGGGCGCGACGTGTGGCCGCTCGTCGACAAGGAACTCGGCTGGGCCCACTACCACCGCCTCTTCTCCACCCACCCCGAGCGGACCTCGCTGGCCTGGAGCGACTTCGAGAAGGCGTACGAGCAGGCGCCGCCGCGCGGGGCCGAACTCGCCGCGGTCGTCGCGGCCGCCGTCCCCGACCCCGCCGACCGGCTCGACCTCGACGCCCTCGACCACCCCCTGGACGGGATCCGCTTCGACTCCGCCGAGGCGCTCCAGCACGGGCTGCGCGACTACATCACCGACGACCTGAACCGCCGCCACGACCCCGCCCACAGCCCCGACGCCGCCGTCTTCGCCGGGCTGCTGTCCGTCTACGGCCAGCTCCTGCGGCTCGGCAGGCACGTGGACCTCGGCGGCTGGTGGCACGGCTTCTTCAGCTACCTCGCCTCCGGACCGCCCGGGCCCCGGCTGCGGCAGCTCCTCGCGCTCTCCCGCGCCGGCGTCGTGCGCTTCCTCGGCCCCCAGGTCGCCGTCGAGGCCGACGAGGAACGCGGGGTCTTCCGGGCCTCGTCGGCCGCCGCACCGGGGGCGTGGACCGAGGCCCGCGCCCTGGTCGAGGCCCGGCTCCCCGACCCCACCCTGGAACTCACCGGCAGCCCGCTGCTGCGCGCGCTGTACGAGGAGGGGGCCAGGGCCACCGCGAGCGGCCTCCTCGTCGTCGACCCGGCCGACGGCCGGATCGTCGAGCACGACGGGCGCCCGCACCCGCGCCGCTTCGCACTCGGCCCGCACACCACCGCCCGAGCCGGGGGCGCCTTCACCCGGCCCCGTACCGGCGGGGTCGCCTTCGGGCAGAACGACGTCACCGCGCGCGCCGCGCTGGCCTTCCTGCGCGACCGGGAGTGTCGTCTCCCCGCGCCGCTGAGCGCCTGACCCCCGCGCCCCCCTGCCGCCCGCCCCGCCCCTTCCGAGGAACCGCCATGGCTCTCACCAGCACCGACGCCGACGTGCAGAAACCGGCCCCCACCCCCACCCCGTCAGCACCCGATCGACTCGTGATCGTCCCCGTACGCCACCCCTGGCGCTGGGCCGCGGTCGCCGCCACCGCCGTCCTGCTCGTGCAGTTCGGCCACGGGCTGGTCACCAACCCCGGCTGGGAGCGGGACGTCTTCGCCGCCTTCTTCACCACGGAGACGATCCTCCAGGCCGTCTGGGTCACCCTCCAGCTCACCTTCTACGGCACCGCGCTCGGCTTCGCGATCGGCATCGTGCTCGCCTTCATGCGCCTGTCGGCCAGCCCGTTCCTGCGGTCGGTCGCCTTCGGGTACATCTGGGCGTTCCGCTCCATCCCGCTCATCGTCCAGCTGCTCTTCTGGTTCAACCTCGCCTACCTCTACAAGGAACTGAGCATCGGCATCCCCTTCGGGCCGAGCTTCCTCTCCTTCGACACGATGGGGCTGGTCGGCGAGATGGGCGCCGCCGTCCTCGGGCTCGCCCTGCACCAGGCGGCCTACGCGGCGGAGATCGTCCGGGGCGGTGTACTCGCCGTCGACGAGGGCCAGTCGGAGGCGGCGGCCTCCCTCGGCATCCCGAGGCTCCGCCAGGTCCGGCGGATCGTCCTGCCGCAGGCGATGCGCTCGATCCTGCCCAACGCCGCCAACGAGATCATCTCGCTCTTCAAGGGCACCTCGATCGTCTCCGTGATGGCGATCGGCGAACTCTTCTACCAGGTGCAGGTCGTCTACGGCCGCAACGGCCGGGTCGTCCCCCTCCTGATGGTCGCCACCGCCTGGTACGTCCTGCTCACCACCGCGCTCTCCGTCGTCCAGCACTACGTCGAACGCCACTACGCGAAGGGGAGCGTCCGATGAGCTCCGTCACCACCACCGGACCCGCCACCGCGAAGGTCGAGATCCGGTCCGTCCACAAGAACTTCGGTCCCCTCCACGTCCTGCGCGGCATCGACCTCGACGTGCGGGCCGGCGAGGTCACCGTCGTCCTCGGCCCCTCGGGCTCGGGCAAGTCGACCCTGCTGCGGACCATCAACCACCTGGAGAAGGTCGACGGCGGCACGGTCAGCGTCGACGGCGTCCTCGTCGGCTACCGCCGCTCCGGGAACAAGCTGTACGAGCTGCGCGAACGCGAGATCCTCAGGCAGCGCACCCGGATCGGCTTCGTCTTCCAGAACTTCCATCTCTTCCCGCACCTCACCGTCCTGGAGAACATCGTCGAGGCGCCCGTCTCGGCCCTCAAGCGCCCCCGCAAGGAAGCCGAGGCGTCGGCCCGCGGCCTGCTCGAACGCGTCGGACTCGCCGACAAGGCGGAGGCGTACCCCAAGCAGCTCTCCGGCGGACAGCAGCAGCGTGTCGCCATCGCCCGCGCGCTCGCCCTCGAACCCGGCCTGCTGCTCTTCGACGAGCCGACCTCCGCGCTCGACCCCGAACTGGTCGGCGAGGTCCTCGACGTCATCAAGGACCTGGCCGCCTCCGGCACCACCATGATCGTCGTCACCCACGAGATCGGCTTCGCCCGCGAGGTCGCCGACACCGTGGTCTTCATGGACGAGGGCCGGATCGTCGAACAGGGGCCGCCGGCCGAGGTGCTCGACAGCCCGAGCCACGAGCGCACCCGCGCCTTCCTCTCCAAGGTCCTCTGACCACCCCCTCCCTCTCTTCCCCCCTCACCGAAGGAGCACCGCCATGACGTCCCGCCGCACCCTCCTCGCCGCCCTCGCCTCGCTCACCGCCCTCGGGCTCCTCACGGCCTGCGGCTCGGGCGACGCCGCCGTCAACGAGATCAAGCCGGAAGGGCAGAAGGACACCGGCATCAACGTGGGCCCGAACCAGAACCGCGTCCACACCGCCAAGGTCGACGCCATCGCCGGGAAGCTTCCCGAGGCCGTCCGCAAGAGAGGCACCCTGATCCTCGGCGTCTCCGCCAAGAGCAACCCGCCGCTCGCCTTCCGCGCCACCGACGACAAGACGCTGATCGGCGTCGAGCTCGACCTGGCCACCCTGGTCGCCGACACCCTCGGCCTGAAGCCCGAGTTCAACCCGGTCTCCTGGGAGAACCTCTTCGTCGGCCTGGACAGCGGCAAGTACGACGGCGTCTTCTCCAACGTCACCGTCACCGAGGAGCGCAAGGACAAGTACGACTTCGCCACCTACCGGCTCGACGACCTCGCCTTCGAGGCGAAGAAGGGCTCCGGCTGGACGGTGAAGGGCCCCGAGGACGTGTCGGGCAAGCGGATCGCGGTCGGTACCGGCACCAACCAGGAGAAGATCCTCGTCGACTGGTCCCGGCAGAACGAGAAGGCCGGCCGCAAGGGCGTCGACATCAAGTACTACGACAACACCACCGACTACTACCTCGCCCTCCAGTCCGGCCGCATCGACGGCTACCTCGGCCCCAACCCCACCGTCGCGTACCACGTGGCCTCCGCCGGACAGACCGAGGCCGTCGGCAAGTTCTCCGGTGCGGGCGCCGGACTCCAGGGCAAGATCGCGGCCACCACGAAGAAGGACAGCGGTCTCGTCGCCGCCTACGCCGCCGCGATCGACCACATCGTCGAGAACGGCACCTACGCCCAGGTCCTCAAGCGGTGGGGCCTGACCGGCGAGGCCGTGCCGAAGTCGGAGATCAACCCGCCCGGCCTGCCCCGCACCAAGAACTGACCGTTCCCCACCTGCCCCGAGAGAGACCGCATGACCAGCACCCGACCGCTTCACCTCGCCGCCGAGCTCGCCCCGGGCTCCGGCCGGGCCGAGCCCGGCCCGGCCACCGCCGCCCGCACGGTCGCGCTCGCCCGGCTCGCCGATGCCGCCGCGCTCGACTTCGTCACCCACGACGACTCCTTCGCCCGGCCCGGCCTGGACGCGCTCGCCGTCCTCGCCCGGGTCGCGCCCGAAACCCGCTCCGTCGGCCTCGTGCCGTCCGTGACCACCACCCACACCGAGCCCTTCCACGTCCAGGCCGCCGTCGCCACCCTCGACTGGGTCAGCCGGGGCCGGGCCGGCTGGCGGATCGAGGTCTCCCCGACCGGCGCGGAGGCCCGGCTCTTCGGCCGGCGTCCGGCGCCGCCCACCACCGAGCTCTGGCAGGAGGCCGGGGAGGTCGCCGAGGTCTCCCGCAAGCTGTGGGACAGCTGGGAGGACGACGCGGAGATACGGGACGTGGCGACCGGCCGGTTCGTCGACCGCCGCAAGCTGCACCACGTGAACTTCCAGGGGGCGACCTTCTCGGTCAAGGGCCCCTCGATCGTCCCCCGGCCCCCGCAGGGCAACCCGGTGACCGTCGTCGACGCCACCCGCCCGGCCGCCCGCGACACCGCCGCCCACCACGCCGACGTGGCACTGGTCCGCGCGTCCTCCGCCGAGGAGGCCGCGGCGCTCCGCGCCGAACTGCACCGGTCCGCCCGCGCCCACGGCCGCGACCCCGGACAACTGCGGGTGCTGCTCTCGCTGACCGTCGACCTCGACGCGTACGAGGGCGGGCCGGAGGCGCTCGCCGAGCTGATCGCCGGCTGGCACGGCGGCGGGGCGGTCGACGGCTTCCACCTCGTGCCGGCCGTACCCGAACGGGACCTGGAGCGGTTCGCCGCGGTGACGGTGGCCCGGCTCGCGGAGCGCGGGCTCTTCCGTACGGCCTACGAGGGCGCGACCCTCCGCGACCACCTGGGACTCGTCCGGCCCGTCAGCCAGTACGCGACGACGGGAGCGGGCGCATGAGCACGGGTACGGCCAAGGCCCCCGGCAGGAAGCAGATCCATCTCGCCGCGCACTTCCCCGGCGTCAACTCCACCACCGTCTGGGCCGATCCGCGGTCCGGCTCGCAGATCGACTTCTCCTCCTTCGAACACCTCGCCAGAACGGCGGAGCGCGGCCTCTTCGACTTCTTCTTCCTCGCCGAGGGGCTGCGACTGCGCGAACACGCGGGACGCGTCCACGACCTCGACGTCGTCGGCCGGCCGGAGTCGATCACCGTCCTGAACGCGCTGGCCGCGGTCACCGACCGGCTCGGGCTGGCCGCCACGGTCAACGCCACCTTCAACGAACCGTACGAACTGGCCCGGCGGCTCGCCTCGCTCGACCACCTCAGCGCGGGCCGGGCCGCCTGGAACGTCGTCACCTCCTCGGACGCCTTCACCGGCGAGAACTTCCGGCGCGGCGGCTACCTGGACCGGGCCGACCGGTACACCCGGGCCGCCGAGTTCCTCACGACCGCCCGGGAGCTGTGGGACTCCTGGACCCCGGACGGCACCCAGCGGCCCTTCGCCCACAGCGGGCCGCAGTTCCGGATCGGCGGCGGGTTCACCGTCCCGCGCTCCCCGCAGGGGCATCCGGTCGTCATCCAGGCGGGGGACTCCGCCGAGGGGCGGGAGTTCGCCGCCTCGGCCGCCGACGTGATCTTCACCCGGCACTCCACCCTGGAGGCGGGCCGGGAGTTCTACGCCGACGTCAAGGAGCGGCTCGCCCGGCACGGACGGGCACCCGGCGATCTGAAGATCATGCCGGGGGTCACCTATGTGCTCGGCGACACCGACGCCGACGCGCAGGAGCGGGCCGCCGAGATCCGCCGGCAGCAGGTCTCCCCGCAGAACGCGATCCTCGCCCTGGAGCAGATCTGGGGCCGGGACCTGTCCGGCTACGACCCCGACGGACCGCTCCCGGACATCGACCCCGACCCCGAATCGACACTCGTCCAGGGCCGGGTGCGGGTCGCCGACCCCGTGGCGGTGGCCGCGAAGTGGCGGGCGCTCTCCGAGGCCAAGGGCCTGTCGATCCGGCAGACGGTCATCGAGTCCTCCGGCCGGCAGTCCTTCGTCGGCTCCCCGGCGACGGTGGCCGCGGCCCTGGAGGAGTTCGTCGCCACGGACGCCGCCGACGGCTTCATCCTCGTCCCGCATCTCACCCCGGGCGGCCTCGACGACTTCGTCGACCGGGTCGTCCCGCTGCTCCAGGAGCGCGGCGTCTTCCGTACGGAGTACTCCGGCACGACGCTGCGCTCGCACCTCGGGCTTCCCGAGCCCGTGTGGAAGGGTGGAACACCATGAGCACGGATCCACAGCAGGACTGGCAGCACTGGCACGAGCAGCGGGACGCCGCGGTCTCCTCCTCGTACGGCCCGCTCTCCCTCACGGGCACCCACTGGCTCTCGGACCACCCGGAGGGGCGAATTCCGGCCGTTCCCGGCGTGTGGCGGGAGGACGGCGACGAGGTGCTCCTGACGGCGGTCGCCGAGGACGGGCTGACCGTCGACGGCAAGCCCTTCTCCGGCGCGGTCCGCCTCGGCGCCGACCACGCTCCGATCCACGAGTCCCGGGTCGAGGCGGCGGGCCGCCGGCTCGTGGTGCTGCGGCGCGAAGGGCTCTGGGCGGTACGGGACTTCGACCCCGGCTCGGAGGCGCGCCGCGCCTTCCGGGGCATCGAGGCCACTCCGTACGACGAGCGCTGGGTGGTGCCCGGCGTCTACCGCCCGTACGAGGCGAAGCGCAGCGTGCGGGTGGAGAACGCCGACGGCCGGGAGCGCGGTCTGGGGCTGACCGGGGAGCTCTCCTTCGAGCTGCACGGCGGGGAGCACACCCTCCAGGTGGCCGTCGAGGAGGACGGCTCGCTGTGGGCGGTCTTCGCGGACGCCACCAGCGGCCGGGACAGCTACCGCTTCCGTTTCCTCCGGCCGGACGCCCCGGCGGCGGACGGGTCGGTGACGGTGGACTTCAACCGTGCGCTCCTGCCGCCGTGCGCCTTCGCGGACCACTTCCTCTGCCCCTTCCCGCCGCCGGGGAACACGCTCGACACCGCCGTACCGGCGGGCGAGCGACTGCCGCACCCGGCCTGACCGGGTCCTTCCCCGCGGATGCGGGCATGACGAGCGCCCCCGGCCCCGACGGCCGGGGGCGCCCGTGCGCGCGGCGGTCTTGTGCGCCCGGGTGGGGAGGGCCACTATCGCTGACGGTGCATGTCAGGGACACGTCACCTGATGGCGCCTCACGGGCCCGCCACCCACGGACCCCTCCGCTTTCTTCCAGAAGGAGAACAGTGAGGAGCACAGTGAGGAACACCCGCACCCGCCTGCTCGCCGTCGCCGTCGGCCTCGCCGCCGCCACGGCCCTCGGACTCCCCGGCGCCCAGGCCGCCCCCGCCCCCGGCCCCGCCGGAGCCGCCCGGCTCGCCCGTGCCGACGCCGCCGTCGAGGCCACCGGAGTCGGCGGCCTCGCCTGGTACGTGGACAGAGTCGCCGGCCGCGTCGTCGTCACCGCCGACTCCACCGTCACCGACGGGGACCTCGCCAGGATCCGCGGCGCGGCCGGCGCCGACGCCGCGGCGCTCCGCGTCCAGCGCGCCCCCGGCGTCTTCAAGCCCCTGCTCGCGGCCGGGGACGCCATCTACGGCAGCGGCTACCGCTGCTCGCTCGGCTTCAACGTGCGCAGCGGCAGCACGTACTACCTCCTCACCGCCGGGCACTGCGGCAACGTGGCGAGCACCTGGTACACCAACTCGGCGCAGTCCACGCCGATCGGCGCCACCGTCGGATCGAGCTTCCCCGGCAACGACTACGCCCTGGTCCGCTACGACAACACCGCGCTCGCCCACACCGGCGGCTTCACCGCGGCCGACGCCTACGTCGGCGAGTCCGTCAAGCGCTCCGGCTCCACCACCGGCACCCGCGGCGGCACCGTCACCGGACTCGACGCCACCGTCCGCTACTCCGGCGGCGGCACCGTACGCGGCATGATCCAGACCAACGTCTGCGCCGAGCCCGGCGACTCCGGCGGCGCGCTCTACGACGGCACCAAGGCGCTCGGCATCACCTCCGGCGGCAGCGGCAACTGCTCGACCGGCGGCACCACGTTCTACCAGCCGGTGCCCGAGGCGCTCGCCAAGTACAAGGTGAGTCTGTACTGATCAACTCCCTTGATTCGTAAGAGAGTTGAAGACCGAACGGCCGAAACGCGCCCTTGCGGCGTGAAGTCGTGCGGCCCGAGACTCCCCCACAGCGCCGGCCCCTGGCCGCGCCTCACGGGTCCGGCACCCCACTGCGGGCCCCCGATTCCCCTCTGGAGGAACGAGAAGTGAGGATCATGCGCACCACCCCCACGAGAAACATCCGGATGCTCGCCGTCGCGACCGGGCTCGCCGCCGCCGCGGCGCTGGCCGTCCCCACCGCGAACGCCGACTCCGCCGGCACCTACGGCGCCTCCGAGCTCGCCGCCGCGGGCGACGCCGTCCTCGCCGCCGACGTGGCGGGCACCGCCTGGCGGGTCGACCCGGCGACCGGCACGGTGGTCGTCACCGCCGACTCCACCGTCTCCCCGGCCGAGATAGCCGCGATCAGGCACAAGGCCGGAGCCCACGCGGGAGCGCTGCGCATCGAGCGCACCCCCGGCACGTTCAACAAGCTGATCTCCGGCGGCGACGCCGTCTACGCGAGCAGCTGGCGCTGCTCGCTCGGCTTCAACGTCAAGGACAGTGCGGGGAACTACTACTTCCTCACCGCGGGCCACTGCACCGACGGCGCGGGCACCTGGTACTCCAACTCGGGCCGCACCACCGTGCTCGGCTCCACGGCCGGATCGAGCTTCCCGACCAACGACTACGGCATCGTGCGCTACACCAACACCTCGGTGACCAAGTCCGGCGCGGTCGGCAGCGTCGACATCACCAGCGCCGCCAACGCCACCGTCGGCATGTCCGTCACCCGGCGCGGCTCGACGACCGGCATCCACAGCGGCACCGTGACCGGCCTCAACGCCACCGTCAACTACGGCGGCGGCGACATCGTCTACGGCATGATCCAGACCAATGTCTGCGCCGAACCCGGCGACTCCGGCGGCCCGCTCTACTCGGGCAGCCGGGCGATCGGCCTCACCTCGGGCGGCAGCGGCAACTGCTCCTCGGGCGGCACGACGTTCTTCCAGCCCGTGACGGAGGCGCTGAGCGCCTACGGGGTCAGCGTCTACTAGACGCCCCCTGGCCACCGCGGGCCCGCGCGGAGCACCATGTGCACAGTCGAGGCCCCCGGCCGTACTCCGGCCGGGGGCCTTCCGCGACCACGGGGGGAGCCGTACATGAGCGTCGCAAGGAACAGGGGGACGGTACCCGTCTCCGATGCCCAACGGCGGGTGCGCCGCAGCCCGTTGCTCTTCACCGCGCCGATCGTGCTGCTCGTGCTGCTGACGGCGGTGCTGGGCTGGGAGGTCGTCCGGGCCAATATGACGGAGGCGGCGCGGGCCCAGTGGCCCTGGCGGCTCCAGCTGCTCGACATGGAGCCGCTGAGCAGTCTCCTCGCGGTGGCGGCCGGCGCGGTCCTCGCCCGCGCCCAGTACGCCCGTACCGTACGCCCGCTCCTCGGCTGGCGCTCGGACTGGTCCGCCGGGCACCTGCGGGGCGACGTGCCCGAGTGGCAGGTCGGCCTGCTCAACGGCGGGTCGCACACGGCCGTGGTGGAGGAGTACGCGTGCCGGGTCGTCCTGCGGGGCGAGCCGGAGTCCGCCGCCACGCCGTGGACGGACGTCCGGGGCGTCGCGACGACGCTGACCGAGGCCGGGCTCACCGCCGGTGAGGACTTCCAGCTCGTCATGATCGGCAACTTCCCGCTCGTGGGCACCGGCAGCTACGAGACGACGATGCTGGGGGCGTTCTCCCGGCACTTCGTCGACCGGGTCGAGGCCCTGTACCTCAGGGTCCGGGTGGTCGACACGGTGGGCGACAGCCACGAGCGGATCCTGGACGCGCTCAAGGGCGCCCGGTCGAGCGTGTATCAGCGCCCGGCGGCCTGACCGTCCGCCCGCGCGAACCACGCGAGGACGTCGGGCAGCGCGTACTGGGCGGCGAAGTGACCGGCGTCCGGTACGAGGAGGAGCTCGGCCCCCGGGATCCGCCCGGCCAGCCAGCGGGTGTGCCCGACGGGGGAGAAGGCGTCGTCGAGGCCGTGCCACAGCAGCACCGGGACGGTGACGGCGGCGACGTCGAAGCCCCACGGGCGGACGAAGGCCAGGCAGTCGTCCAGCCAGCCGTGGTGGGAGACGCGCAGCGCCTCCCGGTACGTGCGCAGCAGCACCGCGCGCACCCGCGGGTCCTCGACGACCGGCCGGTCGTACGGGGAGAGCTCCGCGCGCAGGTCCTCGATCAGCCGGCCCGGGTCCTCCCGGATCCCGGCGGCGCGGGCCGCGAGGTCCCGGTCGAGGCCGCCGGTGTCCCGGCCGTCCAGGTGGGCGCGGGCGAGGTCGTACTCCCGGACGTTGAACGGGGTCATGCCGGCCTGCCAGTCGAGGCCGGCCGCGTCCGGGGGCGCGAGCCCCACCAGGACGGCCGCCGCCCGGACCCGGCCGGGCAGCAGGGCGGCGCAGGCGAGCGCGTGCGGGCCCCCGCCGGAGCGGCCGGCGACGGCGAAGCGGTCCACGCCGAAGGCGTCGGCGACGGCGGCCGCGTCCCGCGCGGCGTCGGCGACCAGGCGGCCGGGGGTGCGGTCGGAGTCCCCGTACCCCGGGCGGTCGTAGGAGAGGAAGCGGACGCCGGGGTGGCGGTCGGCGATCCCGGGCAGCGCCGTGCCGAGGCGGGTGCCCGGCGTTCCGTGAAGCAGCAGGACGGGGGTCCCGGAGGGGTTGCCCCATTCCTCGGCCACCAGGAGGCGGCCGTCGTCGGTGCGCACTGGTCTTCCCATGGGCGGAGCTTAGTGACCTTCGACCAGGAGCGGGCGTGCGGACTACGGGCGCGCCTCGCCCAGCTCCGAGGCGATCGGCTCCGCCTCCGGCTTCCGCTTCAGCGAGGACATCACCAGGGTGACCGCGGTGCCGACGATCGCCCAGACCGACAGGATCACCATCGAGGCGGTCATGTCGTTGCCCTTGAAGTACGCGATCGAGCGCGCCGCCCAGGTGCCCGCGCCCGGCGGCAGGTACGGGCCGATCGCCTTCCAGAACGGCGGCAGCATCGGCAGCGGGAAGGCGCCGCCCGCGCTGGGGTTGCCCGCGACGACGATCAGCAGGATCGCGAGGCCGATGCCGACGATCCCGAAGACGGACTGGAGGGCGAGGGTGGCGGCGCCGACGGCGAAGACCACCAGGGTGCCCAGACCCCACAGGGCCGCGACGCTGCCGGGCAGGGCGCCGAGGATCGGGCCGACGATGATCGCGCCGCCGAGACCGCCGAGGACCGAGTAGAGCGCCAGCACCCCGAGGCGGATGATCGCGCGTTCCCGGTTCGCCGGCCGGGAGCCCGCGCTGATCGCCAGGATCGCGGCGCAGATGTAGCCGCCGACACACCAGCCGACGACCAGGTAGAAGGCCGAGAGCCCGTCGAAGTCCTTCGGGGAGGCCGGGGCCACGTCGACGGTCTTCACCGTGCGTCCCTGGGTCGCTTCGAGCTTCGTGAACATCGACTCCAGGGCGGAGGAGAGCACGGTGCCGCCGCCCGAGGCGACGAGCAGGGTGTCGGTGCGGCCCCGGACGTCGACGATCAGGGCTCCGTCGATGTCCCGGTTCAGGATCTGCTTCCGGGCCTCGGCCTCGTCCGCGACCGTGCGCGGGTCGAGGGGGTCGCCCGGCAGCTTCTCCAGCCGTTCCGTCAGGACGGTGGCGGCCTGCCCCGGGGCGGCGACGCCGAAGGGGACGTCCGTGGGTTTCGGGTCGTGCAGGGCCCCGACGTACGAGGTGATGAACAGGAGCTGGAGGGCGAAGACGCCGACGACCAGCAGGGCTGCTCGGGGGGTGACGGCGCTTTTCAGTTCGTCGACGAGACTCATGCCCCCCAGGCTCCGGGGAGGGCGGTATTTCCGCAGGTGGGGCAGACCCGAACGAGTTATCGTACTGGTGTTCGAGAATGAGCTACGCTGACCCCTGGGGGGTGGGAACGTACGTACGAATTCGATGCGGAGTGCGGGAGGTGCGCCAGCCATGCCGGGATTCACGCACCTGCACACCGCGTCGGGCTTCTCCCTGCGCTACGGCGCCTCCCACCCCGAACAGCTGGCCGCACGCGCCGCCGAGCGGGGCATGGACGCGCTCGCCCTGACCGACCGCGACACCCTCGCCGGCACGATCCGCTTCGCGAAGGCGTGCGCGAAGGAGGGCATCCGCCCCCTGTTCGGCGTGGACCTCGGCTACGAGGCCCACACCGCCCCCGGACCCGAACACGACCGGGGCTCCGCCCGGCGGGTGCCCGTCCGCGGCGGTGCCTTCGTCGACGAGTCCGCACCCCGCGCCCTCTTCCTCGCCCGCTCCCGCGCGGGCTGGGCCTCGCTCTGCGCGATGATCACCGCCGCCCACGCCGGAGAAGGGGAGCGCCCCCTGCTGCCCTGGCCGGCCCTGCGCGACGACGACGTGTCCGTCCTGCTCGGCCCCGACTCCGACGTCGGCCGCGCCCTCGCCGCCGGCCGCCCCGACCGGGCCGCCCGGCTGCTCGCCCCCTGGCGCGAGCGGTACGGCGACGCGCTGCGCCTGGCGGCCGTCCACCACGGGCGCTCCGGCACCGGGCCCGGCTCCCTGCGGCTCGCCGCCCGTACCGTCGGCTTCGCCGCCGAGCAGGGCGTCCGGCCCGTCCTCACCAACGCCGTCCGCTACGCCGACCCCGGCCAGGGACCGGTCGCCGACGTCCTCGACTCCGCCCGCCGACTCGTCCCCGTCGACCCCCGCAAGGAACTCGACAGCGGCGAGGCATGGCTCAAGGGCCTCGAAGGGTCCCGGGACGCCCGGGGGGCCGCGGGCGCCGACGGCATGCTGGCCGCCGCCGAGCGGATCGTCGAGGCCGCGGGCTTCCGCCGGGACACCGCCCACCGGCTGCTCGAACAGACCGCGGCCGTCGCCGCCGCCTGCCTGGTCGACCCCGAGGACGACCTCGGCATCGGCTCCGCGCACTTCCCGGAGCCGCACCTCGTCGGCGCGGAACACCGCACCGCCCAGCGCGTCCTCGCCTCCCGGGCCGCCGCCGGCATGGTCCTGAAGGGGTACGAGAAGCGGGGCGCCTACTGGGACCGGATGCACCGCGAGCTGGACGTCATCGCCCACCACGGCTTCGCCACCTACTTCCTGACGGTCGCCCAGGTCGTCGACGACGTCCGGTCCATGGGCATCCGGGTCGCCGCCCGCGGCTCCGGCGCGGGCTCCCTCGTCAACCACCTCCTCGGCATCGCCCACGCCGACCCGGTGGAGCACGGCCTGCTGATGGAACGGTTCCTCTCCAAACGCCGCACCGCCCTCCCCGACATCGACGTCGACGTGGAGTCCGCCCGCCGCCTGGAGGTCTACCGGGCGATCATCGACCGTTTCGGCACCGCACGGGTCGCCACCGTCGCCATGCCCGAGACCTACCGGGTCCGCCACGCCGTACGGGACGTGGGCGCCGCCCTCTCCATGGACCCGGCCGAGATCGACCGGATCGCCAAGGCGTTCCCGCACATCCGCGCCCGGGACGCGCTCGCCGCCCTCGACGAACTGCCCGAGCTGCGCGAGCTCGCGGGGGAGTCGCGACGGGAAGGGGAGAGGTACGGCCGGCTCTGGGACCTGGTCGAGGCGCTCGACGCGCTGCCCCGCGGCACCGCCATGCACCCCTGCGGGGTGCTGCTCTCGGACGGCTCGCTGCTCACCCGTACCCCCGTCGTGCCCACCAGCGGCGAGGGATTCCCCATGTCCCAGTTCGACAAGGAGGACGTGGAGGACCTCGGACTGCTCAAACTCGACGTCCTCGGGGTGCGGATGCAGTCCGCGATGGCCCACGCCGTCGCCGAGGTCGAACGGGCCACGGGCGGGCGGACGGACATCGACGCGATCCCGGACGGCGACCCCGAGACGTACCGGCTCATCCGCTCCACGGAGACCCTCGGCTGCTTCCAGATCGAGTCCCCGGGCCAGCGCGACCTGGTCGGCCGGCTCCAGCCCGCGACCTTCCACGACCTCGTCGTCGACATCTCGCTCTTCCGGCCCGGCCCGGTCGCCGCCGACATGGTCCGCCCCTTCATCGAGGCCCGGCACGGCCGCGCCCCCGTCCGCTACCCGCACCCCGACCTGGAGGAGGCGCTGAAGGAGACGTACGGCGTGGTCGTCTTCCACGAGCAGATCATCGAGATCGTCCGGATCATGACCGGCTGCGGCCGCGACGAGGCCGACCAGGTGCGGCGCGGGCTCTCGGACCCCGAGTCGCAGGGCCGGATCGAGCTCTGGTTCGGCCGGCGGGCCGCGCTGCGCGGATACGACGCCGAGACCGTCGCCCGTACCTGGGAGATCGTCGCGGCCTTCGGCTCGTACGGCTTCTGCAAGGCGCACGCGGTGGCCTTCGCCGTGCCGACGTACCAGTCCGCCTGGCTCAAGGCCCACCACCCGGCCGCCTTCTACGCCGGACTGCTCACCCACGACCCCGGCATGTACCCCAAGCGGCTGCTGCTCGCGGACGCGCGGCGGCGCGGGGTGCCGGTGCTGCCGCTCGACGTGAACCGGTCGGCGGTCGCCCACCGTATCGAACTGGTGTTCGACAATCCTCCGGTGTGGGGACTCCGGCTCGGCCTGACCGACGTCCACGGCATCAGCGAGGCCGAGAGCGGCCGGATCGAGACCGGACAGCCCTACGCCTCCCTGCTCGACTTCTGGGAACGAGCCCGCCCGCGCACCCCCGTCGCCGAACGCCTCGCCCAGGTCGGCGCGCTGGACGCCTTCGGCGCCAACCGCCGCGACCTGCTGCTCCACCTCACCGAACTCCGGCGCATCCAGCGCGGAGCCGCCTCCCACGGCGGCCAACTGCCCTTCGCCCAGGGCGGCAGGACCGCCCCCGTCGGCCTGCCCGACCTCGACGACACCGAACGCCTCAGCGCCGAACTCGGCATCCTCGGCATGGACGCCTCCCGCCACCTCATGGACGACCACCACGCCTTCCTCCGCGAACTCGGCGTCGTCACCGCCCAGCGGCTGCGCGACACCCCCCACGGCCGGACCGTCCTGGTCGCCGGCGCCAAGGCCGCCACCCAGACCCCGCCCATCCGCTCCGGCAAACGGGTCATCTTCAGCACCCTCGACGACGGCACCGGCCTGGTCGACCTCGCCTTCTTCGACGACGCCCACGAACGCTGCGCCCACACCGTCTTCCACTCCTGGCTGCTCCTGGTCCGGGGTGTGGTGCAGCGGCGCGGCCCGCGCAGCCTCAGCGTCGTCGGCTCCGCCGCCTGGAACCTCGCCGAACTGGCCGAACTCCGCTCCACCGGCGGCCTGGACGCGGTGGGGGAGCGGCTCGCCCAGACGGCGCCCGCCGGGGAGAGCGCCGACAACGGCCGACGCATCACGATGCCCACCGGCTACGAGATGAACCCCTGGGCCGACCTCCGGCCGGCCGGGGAAGGCTCCGCCACACCGGCGCGGAAGCTCTGGCACAGCAGCCCCGGGAGCGCGGGATGATCCTCTGCGTACGATTCCGCCTCGAACCGATGCACGAGGCGATGCTGCCCCGACTGGTCGACCTGCTCGGCGAGTTCACCCCCGTCGTCGAAGCGGCCCCGCCCGGCGCCCTGCTCGCCGACGTCGGCGGCGCGCTGCGCTACTTCGGCCGCGGCCCGGCCGAACTCGCCGCGGGCATCCGGGTCAGGGCGCTCGCCCTCCACGGAGTCGACTGCGTCATCGGCGCCGGACCCAACCCGATGCTGGCCCGGATGGCGGCCCGCGACGCCCGGCCCGGCATCACCCTGGTCGTCGACGACCCGGCGGCCTTCCTGCGGGCCCGGCCGGTCGTCCTGCTCGACGGCGTCGGCCGCGCCACCGCCCGTACCCTCTGCGGCTACGGACTCGACTCCGTCGGCCGCGTCGCGGACGCGCCGCTCGCCGTACTCCAGCGGCTCGTCGGCGCGAAGACCGGCCGCGAACTGTGGGAACGGGCCCGGGGCATCGACCGCACCCCCGTCGTCCCGAACGCCGCCGCGCGCTCGGCCGCGGCCGAGCGCGCCTTCCCGCACGACGAGACCGACCGGGCCGAGCACCGCAGGGCGCTCCTCTCGCTCGCCACCGAGCTCGGCGCCCGGCTGCGGACGGAAGGACAGGCGTGCCGCTCGCTCGCGGTCACCGTGCGGTACGCCGACCGCACCACGACGACCCGGAGCCGCGCCCTGCCCGAACCGACCGCCCACTCGGCCGCGCTCACCACCCTCGCGTACGCCGTCCACGACTCCCTCGGCCTCCAGCGGGCCCGGGTCCGCGGGATCGCGCTGCGCGCCGAGGGACTCACGGACGCCGAGGGCGCCGCCCATCAGCTGTCCTTCGACCCGACGGACGAGAAGGCCCGGCGGATCGAGACGGTGGCGGACCGCGCCCGGGCCAGGTTCGGCCCACGAGCGATCCTCCCGGGCTCACTCGCGGCCTGACGATCCGCCCGCACGCGCTCCTCGACGCCCTGACGATCCGCCCGTACACGCGCGTCCCGACGTCCTGATCGTCCGTCCGCACGCACGCCCCGATCACCCGTCCGCACGCTCGTCCCGACGCCCTGATCACCCGTCCGTACGCGCTCCGCTACGCCTCGACCACCGGCCCGCGCGGGCTCTCTGACGACACCTCACTTTTTACCGACGCGTAACTTCCCAGTCGAGGCTACCGGTGCGTAGCTTGGCTGAAGCGCATCCCAACGCGCACCCCCACTTGTGGTCCGGACCGCAGGGCACAGCACCCTCACCTTCCCCTTGAGCCGCAAGGAGATCGCCCGATGCTGCCCCCGAAGTCCTGGAAGCGCGCCGTCAGAGCGCTGTCCGTCGTGCTGCTGACCGCCGCCGCCACCCTCGCCCCCACCGCCGCCGCCTCCGCCCAGACGGAGGCCGCCGAGTCCAGCCGTGGCTGGAACGACTTCTCCTGCAAGCCCTCCGCCGCCCACCCGCGTCCGGTCGTCCTCGTCCACGGGACCTTCGGCAACTCCGTCGACAACTGGCTCGGCCTCGCGCCCTACCTCGTGAACCGCGGCTACTGCGTCTTCTCGCTCGACTACGGCCAGCTGCCGGGCGTGCCGTTCTTCAACGGGCTCGGCCCCATCGCGGCGTCCGCCGGCCAGCTCGACGCCTATGTCGACCGGGTCCTCGCCGCCACCGGCGCCCCGAAGGCCGACCTCGTCGGACACTCGCAGGGCGGCATGATGCCGCGCTGGTACCTCAAGTTCCTCGGCGGGGCCGAGAAGGTGAACGCGCTCGTCGGGATCGCCCCCGACAACCACGGCACCACCCTCCTCGGCCTCACCAAGCTCCTGCCCTACTTCCCCGGCGCCGAGGACCTGATCAGCTCCACGACCCCGGGCCTCGCCGACCAGATCGCCGGCTCGGCCTTCATCACCCGGCTCAACGAGGGCGGCGACACGGTGCCGGGTGTCCGGTACCACGTCATCGCGTCCCAGTACGACGAGGTCGTCACGCCGTACCGCTCGCAGTTCCTGACCGGCCCGAACGTCACCAACGTCCTCATCCAGGACAAGTGCGCGCTCGACCTGTCCGAGCACGTGGCCATCGGCACGGTGGACCGGGTCACCTTCCACGAGGTGGCCAACGCCCTCGACCCGGCCCACGCCACCCCGACGACCTGCCTCTCGGTCGTCGGCTAGCCCCTACCGCTCCGCCCGGCGCCGCCGCGCCGTTCCGAAGAGCACCACCGCACCCAGCGCCAGCACGGCGGCGCCACCCATCGCGAGGTACGGCGTGGTGGCGTCGCCCCCGGTCTCCGCGAGCACCACACCGGAGTCCGAACCGGCGGCGGGCGCGGGCGCGTTGGGCGCGGCGGTGGCGGTGGCATCGGCGGTCGGCCTGCCCGACGGCGCCGGCGCGGCGCCGGTCTTCCCGGCCCCCGTGGCCGCGTGGCCGTCCCCGTGCCCGCCGTGCTCGACCGAGGACTCGTCCTTGCCGTCCTCGATCTGCTTCTCGCTCGGCGCGGACGCGGTCGGCGCCGGGGCGGTGCCGCCGCTGTCCTTCCCGAACACCACGTCCGAGCAGGTGTAGAACGCCTCGGGGGAGTCCGACCGCTGCCAGATCGAGTAGATCAGGTGCCGTCCGGACTTCTTCGGCACCGTCCCCTGGAAGACGTAGTCGCCGCCCTCCATCCGCGGGTCGGTCACCGTCGCGAACGGCCGGGCCTCCAGGTCCGACCACTTCAGCGGCTTCGACGGGTCGTACCCGTCCTTCGTCACGTACAGCGCGAACGATCCCTTGTGTGGCGCGGTCCCCTTGTACCGGAACGTGTGCGCCCCCGAGGCCAGCCGGCTCGCCGGCCAGTCCGCCCGTGCCAGGTCGAGCCCCCGGTACTTGTCGTTGCCGGCGCTGCACAGCTTCCCGTCCGGGATCAGCTCACGGTGCTTCCCGGCGGCGTTCGCGATGTTCACCGCGTTCCAGTCGTAGAACGCCTGCGTCCCACTCGCCGCCACCGCCGCCTTGCACGCCGCCGACCTCGGCGCCTCCGGCCCCTCCGCGTAACAGGCCGACACCCGGCTCACCGGATCCGTCATCGACCCGTGCGCGAACCCGACCCCGGACCCCAGCCCGGAAAAACCCACCACCGCGACAGCGGTGACGGCGACAGCAGCACGACGAGAACCCATAGGGGGACAACTCCTTCACGAGGGTGTGTGGGGGATGCCCGGCAAACTAGCCGCCCACCACCCCGAAAAACCCCCTGTGGAGGCCCGGACGACGATCTTTAGGACCGCGTTAAGGCACAGGTAAGAGCGACCTCAGGAACGCCCTGCCTCCAGGCTCCGAAGCCCTAGGCGGACACGCTCTGTTGGTCCGTGGGCGTTCGTCTGGGTCCGTTGGATGTCGCGTGCGGTGGCTCCCTGGGTGGCTCTCCGGGGGAGCCACCCAGGGAGCCGGACCGAACATGCCAAGTACTGAGGCCATCGCCGGTACGCCGACAGCTCCTCGCAATGGGGGAAGTGGCGAACCATCTCCTTAGCCCTCCTCGATCGCAGACGCGACAGTCGCGAGAGCCTCCCATGTGGTGCCAGCGGTACCTCTGGGTCACTTTCGGGCTGCCAGGGACCGTCCCGCTCGCTGGCGAACGCTGAAGCCGAGGCTGGATTGGTTATGACTGTTCAGGCCCTACTGAGGGCATCCGCCACTATGCTCGCATCATGGAGACTGCACGGGAATTCTTCGGAGACCAGTTCATCAGCTACTGCATTAATGCGCCCTCTGGAGAAGTACCGCCGCTAAATCTGTCAGTGAGTCAGCGAGAAGCCATCGAGGCCCTGGAGAACATCTGTCAGGTTTCCCAGTCCGCTAGCGACGAATATCAGGCGTTTGTGGCCCGGATGCGCGTGATGCAGTACGACGAGGCTTCGCAGTCGTCTATCGCCAACACGTTTCGCAAGTTTTGCGGAGGAGGAATCGACGTAAAGGAAAGTTCTGACCCTATCGAAGCGACTTTGTTCAAAATCGCCAGTGACGCGTACCCTGCCACCCTTTTCACGGCCCACCCGTTGGGGGATCCTGGGGGAATGTCGGCGTCAATCACTGGGAGTCTTGCATTTCGTGGTAGTCAATTCGCGAAGGCCCTGACTCGGCTGATCCTTGAGGATCCTGACCTGAAGCGGCTTTTTCCGGACGCGCCCGCAATGGAGGGCTACGACGGAATTGGAATTGATATCTCTTCAATGATCTATTGGTCAACTGGATCTGGCTCGACCATTCAAGTGGCGAATCTGGCCGGGTCGCTCGTGCGTGCGGCGCTCCAGAAAGCGCCAGCCAACTGTACGCCTGTAAAATTCTATGACCTGATTCGGCAGTCGCTTCGAGACGCCCGCAAGCTAGCTAAGACGGGTAAGGCAAACACCAAAGCCTTGGTCGGGCTGAGTAATGTCGTTGTCCCGGAGGGCTCCGAAGTCGGCCTTCATGGCGGAATAATCCGTCCGTTCGCTCCCGGTGATAGTCAATCCTTCATCGACCCCGCCGGCATCAAGTCAGTCCTGGAAGTGCCTTGCCAGATCGAGATCCTAGGGATTTTTCCCGCCACGGATTCCGACTCCCACTGGGGGCAACTTCAAGGCAAGCTAGCTTTGGCTAACACGGTGCTACGCCGCCTAATCGACCTTGAGCGACTTGCTATTCTGTTCGCTTGCGATGGACCACCCCAAGCGCCCATCGGGGTGGCAACAACTGTCCTGAATCCAATCCAGTCAGGTAATGCAGTAAATTTCTCCATTCATCACTCGATCTCAAACCAGCACCCGCTAATCGAAATTGATGCAGAAACTTCAGCAAAAGCTGCAGAATGGTCCGCAAAGGTCAGCGAGATCCCTGAGAACTTGGATATGGGGATGAGGCGAATCCTCTCTGCCGCATCGGAGAGATTTGATCCGATGGACTCTTTTGTGGATGCGGTAATCTGCTGGGAGAATCTGTTCGGCACCAATCAAGGCGAGGTGGGCTTCCGGATCGCGGGATCTATTTCCCATGTTCTGGAGCCGCATGATTCGTCCACGCGAAAGAAGCTATTTGACGAAGTGAAGAAGATGTACTCCGTCCGTAGTAACCTAGTCCACGGGACCAAGGAGCCAGGCTTCCTGGAGTCTTCAAAGTACAAGGATAGGTCGATCGAGATTGCTGCCTCTGCATTCAAGGCTCTATGTGATAGGGCGGACCTGCTCGCCTTGAAGTCCACAGATCGAGGCAATCTTCTTCTCATTGGGGGATAGGGCTTCACTGAGAATCAAGATTCAGGAGCGCGCAGATAGCATGACTTAGGATGCGGAGGGGGCTATCGGGAAATCCGATCGTGGAGCCGGACAGTTCGGTTCCGGTGATAATTTGCCCTCAGAATGCGCATCCAGTGCAGAGTTGGAGATTGGTTTCACCTCCGCCGGTGGGCCTTGCGACAACTCCCCAACGATCACTTCATCAAGGCTCACGACCGCAGTTCCTGCAGTGACAGCTCACGGGTTCCCAGCATGTCTGCGGAAACCCGTGAGTGATGTTGAATCTGATCAGCCCCGTTCCAGCCAGCACCTCGCGCTCGGTCCGACCCTCCGCCTCTCGGTCCGAGCCGCCAGGCGGGCGTCCCCCGTGCGCGGGGGACGCCACGGTGCTTGATCCGGCCTGGATCGCCATCTGGCTGATGGCTTGTGTCCTGCGATTCAGCCGTCAGGCACGCTCAGTGGCAAGCTACTTCTGCCTTTTCTTTGCCTTCCGCTTCTCAGTCTTGTAGGAGGACCACTCGCCCCGGTGACGGTCACACCTGGATGCTCCGATCATGGCCAGGCGCTGACATCGAGTCCCCTTTTGCGTGAGTGCTCCACACTTGGACTGCGTTCGAGCCACTGCTCCCCCTGGTGTCATCAGACGGACAGACCAGGTGAGTGTGTCGAGCACCCGTCGCCTTCCGGAAGGCGTATGCGGGCGCATGCCTCCTGCCTGTGGGGGCGCTGGGGCGCACGAAGGCTGTGACCGGCGGCCAACGGCTGATTGCTGCCCCTGAGAGCTCATGTCGCTGACCCCTCGACGCGCCGCCCCGCCTCTGGAAGGCCGGTCGGTGCATCCAGGCATCGTCGACAACCTCAGCGCAACTTCTTCAGGGCACTGATCACCGTCACGGGATCGCCGTCATACAGCACGTGGGGTTCGTCAGCCTCGGGAGGGAAGAACCGGGTGCGATACCGATGGAGGTCGCTCTCTGAGAAGTAGATTGCGTTCGGATCGTTTGCGTGGAACTTGTTGCGCCTGTTGACACGGTCCCACAGCTCTTCGTGACTTACCGCGAGGTAGACAAGGACAGGGGTTGCGCCTGCGTCGTTGGCGATCGACCGCCACCGGGCCCTCTCCTCTGATGTCCAGAAGCCATGATCGACCACGACGTCACGTCCGGCCTTCAGATGTTCCCCGAGCTCGACTGCCACGTCTTCGAGGACGGGGCGCTCCAGGATTGGGAAGATACCTCGCGGGAAATCCACCCCGTAGACGCCGTGCCGGCGGAACATCTCCTCGTCTGGACACAGCCGTACGAACCCACGATCCGTGAGGGCGCGGGACAGGGTGGTCTTTCCGGAGCCGGGAAGACCGACCATGAAGACGCAGAACGGTGTGCGCGATGGCACGACGGCCTCTGTGTCGTCCGTGTCGCTCACGCAACGACCTCCGATTCCGTCCGCCATGTCCGCCCGGGCCCACCAAGGTCCACGCCGTACTCCACGATGCTGCCCTCGCTGTCGACGAACTTCGCGGTCATGACCACCACCGGACCCGCAGATGCGTTGTCGGGGTCCAGTTCCAAGAGACGTGCGTACTCCGGGGTGAGTACGGAAGCGGAAGCCGTGTCGATGCGGTGGCTGATTGGATGTCCGGTCGCCTCCGCGATGAGCTGGAGCGAGGTCCCGCCCGTCAGTCGCTCGCTCGTTGCCAGCTGCGGGATCAGGCGAGCGTAGCGAGCGGGAATCCACGACGTGCTGTGCGCGACGATGCCGTGTCGGTCCCGGTAGACGCGGCTGCGGCGAACTACTTCAGAGCCGGGCTGAATATCCAGCGCCTGCGCCACGTCGGCGGGCGCCGGCACCACGGTGGCCTGATGCGAGTCGGACCGCTCTCCGTCTCCCCAGCTGGACCCTGTGCGGCGCCCCCGGTCCTGTCGCTGGGACCCGGAAGACATGGGAGACGGCTGGTCCAGGACTTCGGTGCCGATGCCGTGGATACCGCGGATGAGTCCGTCGTTGCGTAGCTTCCGCAGGGCCTTTTCAACTGTGGCCGTGCTTACCTTCCACTCTTCCGAGAGGTTCTTGATGCTCGGCATGAGGGTCCCCGGCTGAAGCTGTCCAGTTGCGATCAGCTCCGCGTAGTGGCCAGCGATCCTTGCGTAGGGCGCCCGATTGTCGGCCTGACCTGCCATGTCGATCGCTCCTCGTCGTGACATCCCTGAGGTTCCCTAGCTTACTGCTTGACACTATAGGGAACCCTAGGGAACCTTAGGGACGTGCCAGCCGGACGGTTCCACTGACCAGCAGGCAGGGAGGGCTTTCTTTGGGCTGCTCCCGACGCCCGGAGAGCTCGTGAAACGGCTCGAAGGAAGCGATGGCTGGCTTGAGAACTCAATAGGGGACATACAGAACGACAGGCATCTGCGATAAGCCGCAGGCCCTGCCGCACGAGCAGCAAGCACCTTGCTTCGGGTCAGCCTTCGGGCCGACCAAGGAGTCGTCCACGTGCGGTGAGACAGGGGCAAAGATCGCGGGGCCCGCCAGGGCCACCTTGCACCTTCACCTCCGCAGCCATTGGCTGCGGCCGGTTGCCTCCTCCGCCCGTCTGGGCCCCTCGCGGGGTGCCGTACGGGCGGGGTCGAGGGGAGCCGGATTTCCCGGTTTCAACGGCGAGACCCCCCAGTGCGGGAACACCGGGGGGTCGGTCAGGGCCGTTCCTTGTCGAAGGGAGCACGACCCATGAGGTCCATCATCACACTGCCCGCCACGAGTGCGGGTCTGGCGTTTGACGGTGAGCCGTCGGACGCGGAGCTGGACGCGATCGAGAGCGAGATGCCGCTGATCCTGGCGGAGGTCGATCTCCTGGACGCGCAGATCAAGATGCTCGACCGGCCGGCGGCGAAGCTGGACGAGCGGCGCATCCGCCGGGCCCGCCGCCGGGTCGCCGCGGCCCGCCGGGACCTGACCAACCGCGTCGCCGTGGTGCAGTCGGGCGGTGCGGCGTGAGGGCCCGAACCCTGGCGGACTTGTCCGCCCCGCTGCTCGCGCTGCGGCTGCTCGCCGCGGAGTTCGGGCACATGCCGGCGCCGACCGTGGAGGTCTCGACGATCTACCCGGAGCGGTTGGAGCTGACGTTCCACGACGACTTCGCCGCTTTCGAGGCGTGGCGTGAGGCCCTGAGCATCGCCCCCGAGAGCGTTGTTCACCGCGTTCAGGTCGGCGGTCAGACCGGCGTCCTGCGTGTTCACGCGACGTTCGCCGGGGCCGAGGTGATGCTGACTGGCTACGCGAAGGTTCCGGCCGCGGTGCCGGTGCTGGCGGGGGCGGGGGCGGTGTCGTGAACGGTGTTCAGATCCGTTCAGCGGAGCGCGCGTTGTCGGTCGGTACCTGGCTGATCGTGGCCGGGGCGATGCTCTACTCGATCCTCACCGTCACCCCGCTCATGGCCGCCCACACCCCGGAAGCCTGGCGATGGACGGCCCCGATTCTGCCGCTCGTGGTGGACGCCGCGGTCGTCATCGTCGTCCGCCTGGACTCGGTCCTGGCCCGCCTCGGCGGGCACGGTGGGCGGTGGCCGATCGTGCTGCGATGGATGACCGGCTGCATGACCCTGGCCCTCAACGTCGCGGACTCCGCCCTGAGGAAAGACCTGGTCGGAGTCGCCGTTCACGCCGTGGCCCCGTTGCTGCTGATCGTCACCGCCGAGACCGGCCTCGCCTACCGCCGCGCCATCACCACCGCCCTCACCGCCATGCAGGCCCGTGAACAGGCCGAGCGTACGGAGCGGGAGAAGGCGGCCGCCGAGCGCGTCCAGGCGGCCGAACTGAGGGAGCGGGAGGCACGGGAGTTCGATGCCTGGTTGGCGCGTGAACAGCGTGACCACGAAGCCGAGCTGGCCCGTGAACAGGCCGACCGGGAAGAGCGCGCACAGCGTGAGGAACGCGACCGCGTTGCGGCCGTCGAGGAGGCGGAGCGGGCGGCCCGTGAACGCCATGAACGCGAGCGTGAACAGCAGCAGGCCGAGCGTGAACGCCTTGAACGCGAGGCCGCCGCACGTGCCGAACGGCAGCGCCGTGACCGCCAGGAGCGGGCCGAGCGTGAACAGCGCGAGCAGGCCGAACGCGCCGAGCGTGAACGCGCCGAGCTCCTGGCCGCCGGGCCGGCCGAGGAGAAGCAGGGGGAGGAGCTGGCCCGTCGAACCGTGGCCGCCGCGTTCCACGCGGGGGTGTCGGTGAGGCAGGCCGTGGAGCTGTGTGGCTGGTCGATCGGCTGGGTCTCCGCCCGCTACCAGGAACTCCGCGACAACGTCCCGGCTCTGGAAGGAGCGTCGCAGTGAAGCTCTCCCCGAACTCCAATCCGCCCGAGCCCACCAACCTGCTGATCCGGCTGCACAACCAGACCGGGGCGGCCGTCGACGTCACCGGAAACGAGCGCGGGCACTCCTCGCGCTGGCAGTGCCACGGCTGCGGCGACCTCTCGGGCGAGCACGGCTTGGCGTTCGCCCGTGACGAGGCGAACGCCCACGCCGCGGCCTGCCGGGCCTCCTACCACCGGCTCGGCTGATGGCCACGATCCCCGTCTACCGGTGGCGTCTGGCGCCGGAGGGTCTGGCGACGTTCCGGCAGCTGAGGGCTCTCGGTTTGCGGCCGGCCGGTCAGCCGGTCGTCGCCCAGCTCGAACGCCCCCGCCGGCGTCGCGGACCGCTGATCGCCTTCCTCTATCGCATCGACCTCGCCCGGCCGGTCCGTCCGATGACCCCGGCGAAGCGCGCCGCGCTGGCCAAGGCGAACGCGGCCCGGCAGATCTGCCCCGAGTGCGGGCGGGATGCCGGGTATCGCATCCCTGCCTCGCTCGGCATGTGCGTCCCGTGCGCGGACGCTCCCCAACTCGTGTCCTGACCTGGAGGTTTCCTGTGCAGAGCAACACCGGACAGCAGGGCACGCACCTGTACGTCCTCTCGCTGCAGAACAGCCGCCTGGGGGCGTGCACCGTCTCCGGCACCTTCACCCCCACCCCCGGCATGACCCGCTACGACATCCTCACCCAGCTCCGCACCGAGGCCGTCCAGGAGTACCCCACGATGCAGGGCTCCGTCGTCCTCTACTTCGCCCTCCAGCCCAACCACCTCACCGACGAGGAGGTGGCCCGATGACCGACCTCAGCACCGAACCGGTCATCACCACCGTCGAGCCGGAACCCCCGGCCACCCCGACTCCGGAACCGGCGCCGGCCTCGGCCGCGACCGACACGAAGGCGGGCGCGGAGCACACGGCGGGCGGGTGGCCGGTAGTCCCCCTCGCCACGACCGGCGCCAACGCCACGGTGACCCTCCTGGCCGGGGCCGCCCTGGTCGGCGGCCCGATCGCCGCGGCCGTTGCCATGACCGGCGCCGTCGTCCTGGGCGCCACCGCCACCCACACCCGCAAGGCCAGCGCCAGCAAGGCCCGGCAGGCGAAGCCGGGCAAGTCCGGCACGTCGGCGGGCAAGCCGTCCGGTGGCTCGCACGGATCGGGTCGGGTCCCGGCCCAGCCCAAGCGCGGGTCCGAGGCCGGAAGCAAGTCCGGGAAGCGGTCGGCCGCCGGGTCTTCCACCACGGGTAAGTCCGTCGGTCGTGGTCCGTCCGGGGCGGTGCGGTCGGCCAGTACGGCGGCCACCGGCACCCGGAAGCCGGGCCTGGCGAAGAACGCCGGGTCGCGGCAGGCCGGGCATGGTTCGCCGTCGGCCGGATCCTCGACGGCGCGCAAGCCGCGCAGCCGGGTCGGTCAGGTCAAGGCACTGCGTGAGCAGGCCCGTTCGGTCCAGCCGTCGAAGGCGGGGCGCCGTGCGGAGACAACGGCGGCCCGCCGTCAAGTCGCCGACGCCCGCCGGGCCGTCAAGACCAACGCCCGCACCACGGCCACCGCGAAGAAGGGCCCGGTTAGCCGGGCGGTCGGGAAGGCCGCCGGCCGGATCGGGAACGCCCGCGGCGCCGCTGTCGGCAAGCTGCGCACGGCTCGGGACACGGCGGCGGCCGGGAAGGTCTCCGCCCAGCGCTCCGAGGTCCGCAAGGCCCCCGCGCGTGCGAAGGCCCGGAAGGCGCTGTGGAAGTCGGCGGCCCGGTTCCAGGGCCGCCGCCTCATGGCCGCCCTGCTCGCCGGGGCCCTCGGCAGCGTCGGCATGTTCACGACCCCGCTCGGGCGGAAGCTCGGCTGGGCCTGGCTGCAGCACCCCGGCCGCCGCCTCTACCACCGCCTCGTCAAAACGGCCGCCGACCAGCGAGAAGCCCGGGACGAGGCGATCCGCGACCAGCAGCAGACCGAGGAGGCCGCAGCCGACGCGGAGGCCGAGCAGCACGACGGCGAGCAGATCGGACCGAGCGCGGAGCGTCCCGCCGGCCTCGTCCCCACCACCAGTGAGAAGACCGAGGGAGAAGACGTGTCGGGTTTCCGGTTCGAGGAGTACGCCGCGGAGATGGAAGCCGCGGCCAACAGCTACGAGCCCGAGAACGCCATGGAGATCCTCGCCATGGTCGAGGGCCTCCCGGCCGCGCTGACGAGCGTGGCGAACGTGATGAAGATCCTGGCCGAGCGCGCCGACTCCGAGTTCCCGCTGGAGAAGCCCGTTGCGGACGGCTTCAACGACATCTACGCCGCCCTCATGGGTGCGGTGGAGGTCGCGGAGGACATGGGGCCGCTGTTCCGCGAGGCCCACGAGCAGGACATCGCCCGCCACGAGGACCCGCGCAACGGGCCCGAGGCCGAGAAGGGATGGAACGTCTGATCATGGCACCCAACACCGCCACCAACAGCAGCACGGGGCCGGTGTGGGACTGGGCGGCCGGTCACGGACCCGTGACCGGTGCCCTGTCCGCCACCACCGGAGCCCTCGCCCTGGCCACCACCGGCGCCGCCACCGGCATGCCCGCCGGATGGGCCCTGGCCGCCGGCGCCGCCGGGGCCATCGGCCACACCGTCACCAGCCTCCGTGAACGCCTCGCCGCCCGCACCATCGGAATGCGCGCCGCCTCCTGGCTCCTGGGCGCCGGATGGACCACCTGGGCCATCACCTACGGCCCGTTCACCTGGGCCGCCATCGGCTCCCTGGCCACCCTCGGCGTGGGGATGGGGGCCGCCGCCCGCTCCACCATGTTCCACGAGGAGGCCCGCGAGCTGGAGGCGATCGCGGCGGCCGAACGGCAGGTCGCCCGTGAGCTGTCCGCCGGACGCCGGGCGATCGCCGCGGAGTGGGTCGACCGGGTCCAGCGGGTGTGCGGCCTGACCATTCGGGTCCTGGCGGTGGAGATGTGGCCGACCGGAGCAGGGTTCACCATCGACGCCGAACTCCCGCCAGGCGGAACCACCTACGAGCGGATCGCGCAGTACGCCCCGCAGCTCTCGGCTGATGCCCGGCTGCCGCACGGCTGCACCGCGACCGCCTCCCGAGGCATCGACCAGGGACGCGTCCTCATCGACGTCACCACCGTCAACGTCCTGGCCGGGGAGATCGAGTACCCCACCGACTACAGCCCCCTGTCCATCCACACCGGGCTGCCCTGGGGCGTCCGCCCCGACGGCCGGGAAGTACGTGCCTACCTGCGCGAGCAGTGCGCCCTGATCGTCGGGCCGACCGGGTCGGGCAAGACGAACTTCGTCCACGACGTCCTGGCGGGCTTCGCCCGCGCCAAGGACATCCTGACCTGGGTCATCGACCTCAACGCCGGATCCGCCGGCCTGCCCTGGATCCGCCCCGCCCTGACGAGCGGGGGTGAGGGGGAGGCGGTGCGGCCGGGGATCGACTGGCTGGCCTCCTCCTACGAGGAAGCCATGCTCATGCTGGAGACCGCAGTCCGGGTCGGCAAGCACCGCAAGGTCGCCTACCAGGACCTCATGGCCAAGGCGAACACCGACCTCCTGCCCGTCTCCGCGCAGATCCCGCAGGTCATGCTCGTCATCGACGAGGGCGCCGAGATCCTCGCCAGCAGCGATCCGGCAATGCGCAAGCTCGCCAAGAAGATCCTGGAAGTCATCCGCCAGTTCCGCGCGGCGGGCATCCGCACCGTCCTCACCGCCCTGGGAGCCACCGGGGCGGTGCTGGGAGATCTGATGATCCGCCGCGAGGCCAAGGCCCGGGTCTGCCTGACCGGCGGAGAAGTCGAGGGCATGGACCTGTCCAAGGTCTTTCCCGGCGCCCGAGGACTGAAGCCCTCCCAGGCCCCCTACAAGGGTGCGGGGTTCATGGGCACGCCGGAATCCCCGGTCGGGCTGTTCAAGGCGTGGCGGATCAAGCCCAACCAGATCGCCGACATCGTCCGCGCCACCTCCGCATCCCACCCCCGGCTGGACGAGCAGTCCGCCAAGGCCGCCGGCGCCGGCTACGCCCGCCGCTGGGACGCCGCCCGCACCGCCTGGATGGACGGCACCCTCACCACGGAGGAACCCTCCACCACGACGGAGGAGAAGCCGAAGCGAGCCGGGGGACTGAACCTCTCCGCGCACCGCGACCAGCAGCCGCCCGCCCCGGCCGGCGGCCTGGACGCCGACGCGCTCGCGGCCAAGCTGATGGCGGAGATCGACGCCCAGTTCGGCACCACCACCGAACCCGGCACCGAGTCGAGTGACGAGCAGCCGCCCGCGGGCGGCGGGCTGAACCTGTCCGCGCTCCGCAAGGACCGCGACGACAGCGGCCCCGACTGGCTGCCCGCCGCGCTCGACGCGATCAAGACCGCCGGGCCGGACGGCATGAAGCCCTCGGCCGTCGCCGATGCGGTCGGCAAGGACCGCAAGACCGTACGGGCGGGACTCAAGGCGGCGGCCGAACGCGGCGACCTCATCTACCGCGACAACGGTCCCCACTCCGTCTACGTCCACCCCGACCACGCCTAGAAGCTCGACAGAGAGCTACTGAGTACTGGGTAGTGGGGCGGGCACCCCACTACCCAGTAGGCGCCCCAGTAAGGCGCACAGGCCCTCCTGTCAGGCACTTCTACTGGGGACCCCAGTACCCACTACCCAGTAGCCGTACCCCACTAGATCCACACAGCGTCACCGACCCCGGGCGGGCGGCACCTCACCACGAGGCGCCGCCCGCCCCCGTTGAAGGGACCGCATGTGCACGCCGACACCCCGTACGAGATCACCCCCACCACCCGCTACGGCGACCCCCACTACCGCCCCACCCCCGCCCCACGGCCGGTGATCCTGCCAGCGGAGATCCCGCCGGGCGTGGACTGGGTCACCCTCCCCAACGGGGTCCGCACCCTCGCCTACACCCACCCCACGCCGTCGCCCGCGACCGCGCCGGCCGCGCAGCCGATCCCCGCGTGGGCCAAGACCACCGCGCTCCTCGCCCCGACCGTCGGTGGAGGGATCGCCGCCGCCGGTATCGGACTCTCCTACGCCGCCCCGGGACTCATCGCCATGAGCCATGCCCTCTGGTCCGCCGCCGCCCTCATCGTTGCTGCCGTCACCGCCGTCCCCCTCCTCCTCCGCGGAGCCCGCAAGGCCACCGGAAACGGGAGCGGCGGGGCGGGGGCGACGCACATCACGCAGAACATCACCGCCAGCGGGATGTTCGGCCGCGCCAACGGCACCATCAACCACCGCTAAGGCCCGGGCCGTGGAACGGGTCCCCTGCCTCGACTGGGGCGACAGCTGCCACTTCGACCGCACCCAGGACCGGCCCTGCTGCCTGTGCGGCAGACCGACCCCGCTGCGGTCCCACGCCGATGAAGCTGTCCACAAGGTGTGCGCGGAAGCCTGGAACGCCGCCTGCACCGACGAGCCCCGCCGCTACACCGTCGCGACCAAGGCCAAGCCGCAGCAGCACGACGTCGGCACCTGGCGCTTCCACAACGACGGCCCCATCACCGACCAGCGCGCGCCGATCCTCGGCCAGGTCATCACCAACAACTCCCTGCCCGGCCCCCGAGCGCTCGAAGGCCCGGAGCAGGAGGACCGCGGCTTGTTCGCCGCGTGACAGCACAAAGGGCGGCCCCCGTCTCGCCAAAGCCTGGGACCGCCCTCAATCCAGCCACTCACGATGAACTGGAGACCCCAGCATGACTCAACCGACCCTCATCCAGCGAGACCGCCACCGGCCGTTACTGCTGGACCTGTTCTGCTGCGCCGGCGGCGCCGGAACCGGCTACCAGCGTGCCGGGTTCGACGTCGTCGGCGTCGACATCCGCCCTCGCCCCAACTACCCCTTCACCTTCCACCAGGCCGACGCTCTGCAGTACCTGTCCGGGCTGATCTCGTCGGGGGAGATCGAGCGGTACGCGGTGGTTCACTCCTCGCCGCCGTGCCAGGACAAGTGCAACCTGACCGTGGGCACCAACCGGTCCAAGGGCTGGGGCGGCACCCACGTCGACCTCGTCCCGCCGACCCGCGTCCTCCTCGAGGCGTCCGGACTGCCGTACGTGATCGAGCAGCCCAACGGCAAGGCGGAGATCCGCAAGGACGTGTGGCTGTGCGGGGAGATGTTCTCCCTCAGCGTCCTGCGCCACCGCAACTTCGAACTCGGCCGCTGGACCGCCGCTCAGCCCGCCCACCCCAAGCACCGCGGTCGTGTGCGGGGATGGCGGCACGGCGAGTACCACGACGGCCCGTACGTCGCCCCCTACGGCAACGGCGGCGGAAAGCCGTCCGTGGCGGAACTCCAGGCCGCGATGGGCATCACCTGGACCGACGTCCGCGAGGAACTCACCGAGGCCATCCCGCCGGCGTTCACCCAGTGGCTCGGTGCCCGGTTCCTCACCCGAGTCCAGACGGGGGTCGCCGCGTGAACAGCACTCTCCTGCACGCCGCTTCGAGCGCGGCCGAGCGCGGTTGGCCGGTGTTCCCGCTCCGCCCCGGTGACAAGCGGCCCGCCGGGCACTCCGAAGAGCACTGCCCCGGCACCGGCCGGTGCGCGGCAGGGCACCGCACGCCGGAGGAGCGGGCCACGACCGACCGGGCCCAGATCCAGGCCGCGTGGACGCACAAGCCCTACAACGTGGGCCTGGCCACCGGCCCGGCCGGGCTGGTCGTCGTCGACCTGGACCTCCCCAAGCCCACCGACAAGGCGGCGCCGGAGGAATGGGCGGGATTCCGGGACGGGATCGAGGTGTTCGCGGCCGTCTGCGAGCGCGCCGGCCATCCGGTACCGGCCGAGACGTACGCCGTGCGCACCGGGCGCGGCGGGCTGCACCTGTACTTCACCGCGCCTGAGGGAAAGCGGCTTCGTGGGAGCGGGGGGCGTGTGGGGTGGAAGGTGGACACGCGAGCCTGGGGCGGGTATGTGGTGGCCCCGGGAAGCGTGGTGCAGCGCCGGCCGTACGAGCTGATCAATGCGGTGGACCCGATCCCCCTCCCCACGTGGCTCGGTGACCTCCTCACCCCGCCGCCCGCACCCGCCCCGCTGTCCGTGGCCGCGGTGCGGGCCCGGATCGGGCGCGCGGACCGCTACGCCGCCGCGGCGCTGGACGGGGAGCTGGGCAAGCTGGCCGCCGCTGTGGACGGGGAGCACAACCTCACCCTCTACCGCGCCGCCTATGCCCTCGGCCGCCTCATCACCGCCGGGAGTCTGTCGGAGCAGGAGGTCACCGACCGGCTGACCGAGGCCGCGCTGGCCAAGGGCCTGACCGCCTCCCGGACGGCGGCCAGCATCCGCGACGGCATCCGCCGCAGCACCCGCAACGCCCTGGCCGGTGCCCGATGACCCACCACCCCCACCCCGCCCAACCGGCCCCGGCCACCCCCGGCAGTAGCGCACCGAGGGTCGTCGCCGAAGGCGTCCTCTTCGTCTCTGACCCGCACCCGACCACCCTCACCGGCCTGCTGGCCTGGACCGTTTGGAAGGACGTCTCATGAGCGTGCACGAGCCGGACCTGTGGGCCGGGTTCGACGAGGAGATGACCGCCGAGATCATCGCCGGGCCCGTGTGGGACGAGCCCGTCCCCCTCAACCCGCGCGGACAGCTCCCGAGTTTCCCCGTGGACGCGCTGCCCGACTGGCTGGGTGCGATGACGGCCGGTGTCGCCGAGGAGACCCAAACCCCCGTCGACCTCGCCGGGTGCCTCGCGCTCGCCGTGATCGGCACCGCCGCCGGCGGACGGCTCACCGTCACCGTGCGCGGGCAGTGGAGCGAGCCCGTGAACCTCTACACCGCCGTCGCCCTGCCGCCCGGGAACCGCAAGAGCGCCGTGTTCGGCCTCATGACCAAGCCGCTCCTGGCCGCCGAGAAGGCGCTCATCGAGCTGACCGCCCCGCAGCGGGCCGAGGCCGCGGCCTCGGCGCGGATCGCGAAGGTGGCGGCCGAGAAGGCCGAGAAACTCGCGGCCCATGCCGAGGTCGACAAGCTGGCCGACCTGACCGCGCAGGCCGTTGCCCTGTCCGAGGCGGCGGAGCGGGCGAGCGTTCCGGCCGAGCCGCAACTCGTCGCCGATGACGTCACCGCCGAGAGCCTGACCACTCTCCTCGCCCAGCAGGACGGGCGGATCTCGATCCTTTCCCCGGAGGGGGAGATCTTCGAGATCATCGCCGGGCGCTACTCCGGGGTCCCGAACATGGGGATCTTCCTCAAGGGCCACGCCGGCGACATGGCCCGCGTCAACCGCCAGGCCCGGGACGCCCAGTACATCGAGAACCCCGCCATCACCATGGGCCTGGCCGTACAGCCCGACGTTTTTGACTCCATCGGGCAAATCAAGGGCGCCGACGGGCGCGGCCTGCTCGCCCGGTTCCTCTACTCCAAGCCCCAGTCCCTCGTCGGCTACCGCAACCTCACCCCCGAACTTCTCAGCGCCGACACGGCCGACACCTACGCCCTCAAGCTCGGCCGCCTGGCCCTCACCCTCGCGTCCTGGACCCATCCCGCGGAACTCACCCTCAGCCCCGAGGCCGATGCCGTCCTGCTGGCCTACCAGCGCGTCACCGAATCCCGCCTCCGTAAAGACGGCACCCTCGCGCCGATCGTGAACTGGGCCAGCAAACGCGACGGAGCGGTCGCCCGCATCGCCGGGCTCCTCCACCTCGCCACCCACCCCGACGACGCCTGGACCCGCCCGATCGCCGCCCAGACGATGGCGGCGGCCACCCAGCTCGGGGACTACTTCACCGCCCACGCCCTGGACGTCTTCAACGCCATGAAGGCCGACCCTGCCCAGGAGGCCGCCCACACCGTTCTGACCCACCTGGCCGACACCCGCACCACCGCCTTCACCCGCCGCGACCTCTTCCGCGCCATGCCCCGCAGCGAGTTCCCGACGATGAGCGACCTGGACCCCGCACTGAACCTCCTGGAGGACCACGGCTGGGTCCGCCAGCAGCCCCCGCCTCCCCGCACCACCCGCGGTGGCCGGCCGCCCTCCCCCCGCTACGAGACCCACCCCCGCGCCACCCCCGGTGCCTGAAAACCCCCCAATCCACTGACAGAACTGACAGAACCCCCCGACCAGCCACCTGACCTGCGAAAACGAGCACTTTCGGGGCTCTGACAAAACCTCCGAAAACTCTGACAGAACTCCAAAAACCTCGGCCCCGGGCACTCGGGCCGGTCTGACGGAACCTGGGTTTTCGAGGTTCTGTCAGAGTTTTTTGAGGTTTTGTCACAACTGCCGAAGCGACCAAACACGCAGGTCAGAGGCCATACGGCGAGGTTCTGTCAGTTCTGTCAGCACTTCCCGGGGTTTCCGCGCCCCGGACCGAGCTGTAAGGAGCCCGATGGCCAACCCCGACCCGGCGCCCCGCCCCACCGCAGCACAGCTCGCGCGGCGCCTCCACCCGGTCGAAGACGCCGCCTACGTACTCGGCTTCGAACGCACCACGGCCTGGCAGGAGATCCGCCTGGGCCGACTCCGAACCGTGCGCGTGGGGCGTCGACGCCTCGTCCCGACCGAGTACATCGACGACTACGTCGAACTCCTCAAGCGCGAAGCCGAAGCCGCCTGACCCGTTTCCCGTGGGCCGCGCCGATCTGTGGCGCGGCCCTTCGTCATTGGAAGGTATAGATGTCCAACCCGCCCGACCGGTCGCACAAGGCTGGCAACGGAGAAGACTCGATCTACTGGGACAAGTCCAAGAACCGCTACATCGGAGCTGTCTCCCTCGGATACACCCCTTCGGGGAAGCGGCACCGGCCGAAGGTATCCGGGAAGACCAAGACCGAGGTCCGGCTCAAGCTGAGGGAACTCAAGAAGGAGCTGGATGCGGGGGTCAAGCAGTCCGCCACCTACACCGTCGAGCAAGCCGTTGAGGACTGGCTCAAGAACGGCCTCAAGGGGCGCGATTCCGCGAGCATCGACACGTACAGAAGCCTTGCCAAGAACCACGTCGTGGCCGACCTGGGCAGAGCGAAACTGCGTGACCTTGATGCAGATGCACTCGACCACTGGTTGGAAGAGAAGTCCATGGTCCTCGCCACCAGCTCTCTTCAGATGGTGCTCTCGATCCTGAGGCGCTCCATCACTCAAGCGCAACGGCGGGGGAAGGTGCTCCGCAACGTGGCCGAACTGGTGGAGACGCCTGCCGGCCAGTCGGGACGGACGAGCAAGTCCCTGACCCTGCCGCAGGCCAAGGCAGCGCTCACTGCGATGCCCGGTTCCTGGATCCATGCCTACCTCGCCGTCTCCCTGCTGGTGGGTATCCGGACCGAGGAAGTACGGCCCCTCACGTGGAATCACGTCAGGCTGGATGTGCCGGACGGCACCACGCCGCACATCGAGGTGTGGCGCTCCGTGCGACGACAGGGGGAGACCAAGACGCGGAAGAGCCGGCGCACCCTCGCCATGCCGCAGCAACTGGTCGCCATTTTGGGTTCCCTGCGGACGGCTCAGCAGGTGCAGAGAGGCAAGCTGGGGCTTGCATGGAGTGATGAAGACTTCGTCTTCGGTACGGACAGCAGCCAGCAGCGGACAGCCGAGGCTGTCCGCCGGGCGTTCCGCACCCTGCTCAAGGAAGCTGGGTTCGAGAACCCCGGAGCGTGGACTCCGAGGGAACTCCGGACGAGTTTCGTCTCCGTCCTCTCCGACCACGGGATCCCGATCGAGGTGATCGCCCGCGTGGCAGGCCACAGCACCACGCAAATTACGGAGCAGGTGTACCGGAAGCAGATTCGCCCAGTCATCACGCAGGGGGCCGAGGCGATGGACGAGATCTTCCCGGAGGCTGACAACCCGGGGGAGTAGGCCCGTTCTCAATGGCGTGGCTCCCGCTTTGGCTCCCTTGAGACGTCATTGGAATTCGGCATGGTGCTCCACCAGCACGGTTCTCTCGGATGCTGCTTACGGCACAGGTAAGAGGCGGCTGAGAAAAGTCAGCCCAGCCGTCGGTAGCGGCGTTCCGGGCGGCCTGTGCCGCCGTAGCGGAGGGTGATCTCGGCGCGGCCGGTCTGGGCGAAGTATTCGAGGTAGCGGCGGGCGCTGACGCGGGAGAGGGAGCCGGCCTGGGCGCACTCGGTGGCGGAGAGGCCGTCGGGGTGGGCGCGGAGGACGGATTCGACGAGGTCGGCGGTGTGGGGGGCGAGGCCCTTGGGGAGTTCGCGGGAGCCGCGGGGGCGGGTGCCGAAGATCTGGTCGACGTCCTCCTGGCGGGCCTCGTCGAGCTCGTCGAGGCGGGTGCGGAGCGAGGCGACGTGGCGCAGCTGCTCGTGGAGGGCGGCCTGGCTGAAGGGCTTGATGAGGTAGTGCAGGGCTCCGGCGCGCAGGGCGGAGCGGATCGTGCCGACGTCCCGTGCGGCGGTGATGAAGAGCGCGTCCATGCCGAGACCGGCGGCGCGCAGCTCGCGCAGCACCTGGATGCCGTCCATGTCGGGCAGGAAGACGTCGAGGAGGACGAGGTCGGGCCGGAGCCGTTCGGCCGCGCGCAGCGCCTCGGCGCCGCTGTGCGCGACTCCGGACACCCGGAAGCCCGGCACGGCCGACACATAGCGGCAGTGCAGCTTGGCGACCATGAAGTCGTCGTCCACCACCAGCACATTCGTCACGCGGACACGCTAGGTCCCGACCACAAGGACCACAACGTCCGTTGATTGCGGAAGAGAGACAGCTTCTTCACGTACCGGCAACATGTGGGCCACCTCACACCCCCTTGTTCCTCTACCTGAGAGGCGGCACACGTGCGGTTGCGCACCCCCTTCGCCCTCCTCGGGGCGGCGCTGCTCGTGCTGGTGGGTCCCCCGCTGCTCGGTCACGGCAGCGGCTCCGACACCGGCACGCAGATACCCGGCCTGCGCTTCATGGTCCCCAACACCCCCGGCGGCGGATACGACATCACCGCCCGCACCGCGGCGAAGAACGCCGAGGAGGCGGGCCTCACCGGCGACATCGAGGTCTTCAACCTGCCCGGCGCGGGCGGCACCGTCGGCCTCACGCGGCTCGTCGGCGAACGCGGCAACGGCCGCCTCGCGATGTCCATGGGCCTCGGTGTCGTCGGCGCCGTCCACACCAACAAGACACCCAGGACCCTCGCCGACACCACCCCGATCGCCCGGCTCACGGAGGAGCAGGACATCGTCGTGGTCGGCAAGGACTCCCCGTACCGGACGATCCAGGACCTCCTGGCCGCCTGGCGGAAGGACCCCGGCAAGGTGCCCGTCGGCGGCGGCTCCTCGCCCGGCGGCCCCGACCACCTCGCCCCGATGCTGATGGCGCAGGCCGCCGGCATCGCCCCCAAGGACGTCAACTACGTCCCCTTCGACGGAGGCGGCGAACTCCTCGCCTCGATCCTCGGCGACAAGGTGGGCTTCGGCGTCTCCGGCGTCGGCGAGTACCTCGACCAGATCAAGGCCGGGGAGCTGCGCCTCCTCGCCGTCACCGGACCGCAGCGGGTTCCCGGCCTCGACGCCCCCACGCTCCGCGAGGCGGGTCTCGACACCGAGTTCACCAACTGGCGCGGCGTCGTGGCCCCGCCCGGCCTCTCCGACGCCGAGCGCGAGAAGCTCGTCGGCCTGGTGACGAGGCTGCACGCCTCGCCGCAGTGGCGCGAGTCGCTGAAGACCCACGGCTGGAACGACGCCTTCCTGCCCGGCGAGGAGTTCGGCACCTTCCTCGCCGAGCAGGACCGGCGGGTCGGCTCCGTCCTGAAGGAGCTCGGACTGTGAACACCACCGTGAACACCACCGTGAACACCACCGTGCGGAACCGGCTGCGCGGCCGGTCCGAGCTCGGCGTCGGCGTCCTCCTCTTCCTCCTCGGCGTCCTCGTCCTCACCGACGCCGTCACCCTCGACACCGACGTCACCGGCCGCGGCCCGGTCGGCCCGGCGACCGTCCCCCTCGTGGTCGGCTGCGGCCTCCTCGTCGTCGCCGTCCTGCTCACCGTCGACGTCCTGCGCGGCGGCCGCGGCGAGTCCGAGACCGGCGAGGACGTCGACCTGTCCGAGCCCGCCGACTGGCGTACGGTCCTGCTGCTCGCCGGCGTCTTCCTGGCCTTCGCCGTCCTCATCGGCCCGGTCGGCTTCCCCGTCGCCGGCGCCCTCCTCTTCTGGGGCGCGGCCTACGCGCTGGGCAGCCGCCATCTCCACCGCGACCCGCTGATCGCGGCCGGCCTGTCGCTCCTCACCTACGTCGTCTTCGACAAGCTGCTCGGCGTCCCGCTGCCCGGCGGCCCGCTGATGGGAGTGATCTGACCCGTGGATTCCCTGAACTCCCTGATCGACGGCTTCGGGACCGCCCTCACCCCGATGAACCTGATGTGGGCCGCGATCGGCGTGCTCCTCGGCACGGCCATCGGCGTCCTGCCCGGCATCGGCCCCGCCATGGCCGTCGCCCTGCTCCTCCCGGTGACGTACGGTCTCGAACCGACCGGCGCCTTCATCATGTTCGCCGGCATCTACTACGGAGCCATGTTCGGCGGCTCCACCACCTCGATCCTGCTCAACACCCCGGGCGAGAGCGCCGCCGTGGTCGCCGCCATCGAGGGCAATCCGATGGCGAAGGCGGGGCGGGGCGCGCAGGCGCTCGCCGCGGCCGCCGTCGGCCACTTCGCCGGCGGCATGATCGGCACGATCCTGCTCGTCGTCCTGGCCCCGACCGTCGCCGCGCTGGCCGTCGACATCGGCGCCCCCGACTACCTCGCGCTGATGGTCCTCGCCTTCATCGCGGTGACCTCGGTCCTCGGTTCGTCCCGGATCCGGGGTCTCGCCTCGCTCCTGATCGGTCTGACGATCGGCCTGGTCGGCCTCGACCAGATGACCGGGCAGCAGCGCCTCACCTTCGGTTCGCTCCAGCTCGCCGACGGTGTCGACGTCGTCATCGTCGCGGTCGGCCTCTTCGCCATCGGCGAGGCCCTGTGGGTCGCCGCGCACCTGCGCCGTACGACGGGGGAGGCCATCCCGGTCGGCCGCCCGTGGCTGGGCCGGGACGACGTGAGGAGGACCTGGAAGTCGTGGCTGCGCGGGCCGCTGATCGGATTCCCGTTCGGCGCGATCCCGGCCGGCGGCGCCGAGATCCCGACCTTCCTGTCGTACGTCACGGAGAAGCGGCTCTCGAAGCACGGGGACCAGTTCGGCAAGGGCGCCATCGAGGGCGTCGCCGGTCCCGAGTCGGCGGCCTCGGCGTCCGCGGCCGGGACGCTGGTCTCGATGCTGACCCTGGGCCTGCCGACGACGGCCGTCGCCGCCGTGATGCTGGCCGCGTTCCAGCAGTACGGCATCCAGCCGGGTCCGCTGCTCTTCGAGCGGGAACCGGAGCTGGTCTGGGGCCTGATCGCCTCGCTGTTCGTCGGCATGGTGCTGCTGCTCGCGCTCAACCTGCCGCTCGCGCCCGTCTGGGCCAAGCTGCTGCGCATCCCGCGCCCGTACCTGTACGCCGGGATCCTCTTCTTCGCCGCCGTCGGCGCGTACGCGGTGGGCGGGGAGGCGCTCGACCTGGTCATCCTGCTCGTCATCGGGCTGCTCGGCCTCGGGATGCGGCGCTACGGCCTGCCGGTGCTGCCGGCCGTGATCGGTGTGATCCTCGGCCCGGCCGCCGAACAGCAGCTGCGCCGCGCCCTCCAGATCAGCGACGGATCCCTGACGGGACTGGTGAACACGCCGTTCTCGATCACGGTGTACGCGGTCGTCGCGATCCTGCTGGCCTGGCCGCTGCTGAGGAGGGCGACCGCCCGGCGAACCCCGCACTGACCGTACGACGGTATGCGCGGCCCGCTGTCCAACTCGCCCCCGATGGGGTGAGTTTCGGACACCGGGCGGCTTGATCCGGTATCCCTGGCGGGCAGCACCATCCCCCCACCCCGAAGGGACCCCGCCTCATGCGCGTCCGCCTCGCCCTCACCGCCGCCGGCCTGCTGGCCGCCGTCACCGCCGCCACGGCCCCTCTCGCTCACGCGGGAGGGGCCGACGGCCTGTCCGTCGACGGATTCGGCCTCGTCGCCGCCGACAGCACGGTGACCCTCTCCGGCACGTACCGCTGTCTCGACGACAGTGCCGGACCCGTCCTCGTCGGCTCCACCCTCGTCCAGGGCAGCCGTTCCGCCGGGATCGGCGGCACCCGGGCCGTCTGCGACGGCCGCCTCCACACCTGGGTCAACACCTCCGTCGTGAAGGACCCGGCCTACCAGCCAGGCACCGCCCACGTCCGGGCCACCCTCATGCAGCTCACCACCGGCGAGACGGGCCTGCCGACACCGGGCTTCCTCGCCACCGAGACCTCGGACGTCGAGCTGTACGAGGGCTGATCTGCTAGCGCAGCAGGTCGATCAGGCCCTCGCGGCCGAGGGCTTCGAGCTCGTCGAGGGCCACGACCGCGCGGGCCGCCGCCTCGGGATCGGACGAGGCGAGGCCACTGGCCGCGAACTCGTCCTCGTCCAGGCGCAGTACCTCGCTGCCGTCGGCCGACACCCACAGGTCCAGGTCGAGGTCCTCGACCAGCACCCCGGAGCCGTCGATGACGGCCGGCCGGGTGATGTCGCAGTACCAGCCCTTGAGGGCGCCGTCGGCGGACCACACCTCCTTGACCGTGAACCAGCGGTCCCTCCAGTAGTGCTCCACGAAGACGTCACCCGGCTCGAACCGCACGAACCCGAAGTCCCGTACCCCCTCGGCCGCCCACGGGGCCCGCACCGAGAGCCGGGCGGTCTCCTCCGTGAGGACCTCGGCCGGGTAGCGGATCTTCGTCCGGCCGCCCTTCGTGAGGGTCACCTCAACCGATCGTCCGGACATGCCGTACCTCCGTCGCGCCGATCTCGTAGCCGAACCACGCGTTGATCGCCAGCATCGGGCCGTTGCCCGCGTCGTTCCCCGTGAACGCCTCCGTGCAGCCCGCGGCGCGGGCCCGGTGCAGGGACGTGTTCTTGGCGAGCTTGGCCAGACCGCGGCCGCGGAAGGCGGGAGCGGTCCCCGTCATGCCCGAGCAGTACCTGCCGAGTCCGTCCGTCTGCGCCGCGCTGAACGCCGCCGGAACCCCGTCCACCAGCACGACCGTCGTCAGCGCCCGGTCGAGATGGGGGTGGTCCCAGGTGGTCTCCCGCCAGTGCGCGTAGTCGGCGAGCTCGGTGCCCACGTCCCCCGGCTCGTCGGCGGTCGTCACCGCGTCCAGCTCGAACAGGGGCCGGGGATCGGCCGCGAAGTCCTCGGCGGTGCGCAGCTCGACACCGGCCGGCGGGGCCTGGAGCGGCGGCAGTTCGGCCGTGGTCAGGTCGAGGCGGAGGAAGTGCGCGGAACGGCTCGGCGCGTAGCCGTGCCGCTCGGCCCAGGCGCGGTTCTCCGGCGCGTCCAGGACCCAGCTGTACAGGGTGTGCGCGCCCCGCTCGGCGAGGTACTCCTCGGCGGTGCGCAGCAGCAGCGTCCCGGCACCGCGTCCCAGGTACGCGGGGTCCACGTACACGTTCACGTAGCCGATGCCCGGCTCCGGGGCGTCATGGGCGATCCCCACCTGGGCGGTCCCGACGATCCCGCCGTCCTCGGCCACGGCGACCAGCAGGCGGTAGCGGCTCTCCGGATGGGCGTGCGCCCAGTCGAAGACGAGCTGCTCGGCCGTCGCGAGCATGAAGGGGAGGGCGGCCCGGCGGACCCGGGCGAAACCCGCGGCGTCCTCGGGCGTCACATCACGGACGATCACAGTCATGTGGCCGCACGCTACGGGGGGAGGGGCGCAGCCGCCTCCCATTTTCCGGCGGGGTGGGGGCAGAATCGGCGGGGTGACACTCACCATCGCCGTGGACCACGAATCCACCACCGCTCCGTACGAACAGCTGCGTGCCCAGATCTCGGAGCGGGCCCGGTCGGGCAGACTCCCGGTCGGTTACAAGCTGCCGACGGTGCGCGGGCTCGCGGAGCAGCTGGGCCTCGCCGCGAACACGGTCGCGAAGGCGTACAAGGCACTGGAGGCGGACGGGGTCATCGAGACCCGCGGCCGCCACGGCACCTTCGTCGCGGCCGCCGGCGACGCCGCCACCCGCAGGGCCGCCACCGCCGCCGCCCAGTACGCCGAGGAGGCCCGCCGCCTCGGTCTCAGCCGCGAGGCCGCGGAGGCGGCGATGGGCGAGGCCCTGCGCGCGGCGTACGACGACTGACCCCTCCGCCCCTGGGGCCTGTCGTCACATTCCCGTCTGCCCCGGAATGTGACGACAGGCCCCGGCGGGCTCTACAGGTAGAGGCCCGCCCCCGCCGTGCGGGGCTCCGGGAGTTCCGCCGGGGGCGTGCCGCGGCGCAGCGCGAACAGCTCCGCCAGCGTCGCGCCCTCGCGCGGCACGTCCTCCTCGCGGCCGAGCCACGCCACCGACTCCGACCGGGTCAGCGGCCCGACCTCGATACGGGCCAGGCAGCGGCCCGGCCGGACCACGGCCGGGTGGAGCCGCTCCAGGTCCTCGTTGGTGGTGACGCCGACCAGGACGTTGCGCCCCTGCCCGAGCAGACCGTCCGTCAGGTTGAGCAGCCGGGACAGGGCCTGCCCCGCCGTGTGCTTCGCCTCGCCCCGGATCAGCTCGTCGCAGTCCTCCAGGAGCAGCAGCCGCCAGCGCCCCTTCGCGGTGCCCTCGTCCTCGCCGATGGCGATGTCCATCAGGTAGCCGACGTCGTTGAAGAGCCGCTCCGGGTCGAGCACGCAGTCCACCTGGCACCAGTCCCGCCAGGACCGGGCCAGGGTCCGCAGCGCGGACGTCTTGCCCGTCCCCGGCGGGCCGTGCAGCAGCAGGAGCCGGCCGGCGATGGAGTCCGGGGTCACCTTCATCAGGCGGTCCATCGAATCGGCCACCGGCGCCGAGTAGTTGGGCCGGACCTCGTCCCACGTGCCGGCGCTGATCTGCCGGGTGGTCCGGTGCGGTCCGCGCCGGGGCGAGACGTACCAGAAGCCCATCGTCACGTTCTCGGGCTGTGGCTCGGGCTCGTCCTTCGCGCCGTCGGTGGCCTCCTTGAGGATCCGCTCCGCCAGCTCCGCGTCGGCGGCCGTCACGGTGACGTCCGCGCCCCGGTTCCAGCGGGAGACCAGCAGCGTCCAGCCGTCGCCCTCGGCGAGCAGGGCGCTGCGGTCGTCGTCCTTCGCGGCCCGCAGCACCCGCGCGCCGGCCGGGAGGAGCGTCGCCTCGGGCTTGACCCGGTCCACGGTGGTGCTGTGCGAGTGGGGCTGCTCGCCGGTCGCGAAGCGGCCGAGGAACAGCGCGTCGACGACGTCCGAGGGCGAGTCGCTGTCGTCGAGGTTGAGCCGGATCGGCAGCGACCGCTGCGGCTCGGACGGTACCGGTGGGGTGTCAGCCATGGCGCCCATGATCCGGCAACCGGGCATGTCGCGCATCGTGTTTTGAACGGGACGATCCCGCAGATCGCCGACATGGCGGTACGCCGGATCCGGCCGGCGCCGTGTCAGATCCAGTGACCCCGCACCGCGCCCCTGGCGCGCCGCGCGAGCGCGTACCCCTTCGTCATGGCCCGGTCCGCCGCGAAGTTCCGCGCGATCGACCGTCCCTCCACGAGCCGGGTGAACTCCTCGATGCCGGTGGACCGGCGCACGGTCACCCGCTCCAGGGCGTACGGCCCCTGGCGGCGGCGGGCCAGTGCGTTGCCGACGGCGAGCGCCTGCGCGAACCCGGCCTCCCGGACCGCCCGGCGGACCCGGCGGCTGGAGTACCCGTAGGGATAGGCGAAGGAGGCCGGGGCGGTCCCGAGTTCCTCGCCGACGATCTCGTGGCAGCGCAGCGCCTCGAAGCGCAGCCGCCGCGCGTCGAGCTGGTCGAGCTGCGGGTGGGTGTGGCTGTGCCCGCCGATCTCCGTTCCCGCGTCGGCGAGTTCGCGTACCTGCGCCCAGTCGAGCATGGTGTCGAGCGCGCCGCCGGCGTCGTGCTTCCCGCGAAGCCAGCCGGTGGAGACGAAGACGGTGCTCGCGAACGCGTGCTTCGCGAGCACCGGCAGCGCGTGCCGGTGCACGCCCTCGTAGCCGTCGTCGAAGGTGACGAGGAGCGGCCGGGCGGGCAGCGGGCCGCCGGTGCGCCAGGCCGCCGCGAGCCGCGCGGTGGTCAGCGGCGTGAAGCCGCGTTCGGCCACCACCTCCATCTGCGCCGCGAAGGCTTCGGGGGTGACCGAGAGCCCCAGGGTGGCGGGCGCCGGGTCCCGGTCGACGGCGTGGTACATGAGGATGGGCACCGCCGGGTGCGCGGCCTCGGCGGCGGGTACGGCTCCGGGGGGCGTCGCCCCGGCGGGTACGGCTCCGGTCACGACGCCGCTCCCTCGGCGGCGAGCGTGTCGGGGGAGCGGGTGACGTCGGGGGTCCGCTCCTCGGCCTCCGCGTGGCGGTCGGGCGTCCGGTCCTCGGCCCGCTCGATCGGGCCCCACGAGAACGTGGTCCCGCCCCGCCGGGCCCGCAGCTGGCCGAGCGCGTAGCCGCCGGCCGCGAGCGTCACGCCGGTCACGATGGCGCCGGCGCGGCCCGCGCCACCGGAGCGGCCGCGCAGCGCGTCGCCCATGCCGCGGAGTATCCCGGCGGGCAACACCCGCGTGGTGTAGCGGCGTTCGGACTCCAGGCCCTTCTGCGCGCCGACACTCCGCGCGACCAGGGCCTTGGAGAGCCCCTCGGCGTAGACCCGGGTGCGGAAGTAGTCGAAGCGCTCGCGGGCGGTGGGCACCTTGTGGTGGATGACCGCCCGGTCGTCGATGAGCAGGATCGCGCGGGGCAGCGCCTTGGAGAGCCGGATGCAGAGCTCGGTCTCCTCGCAGCCGAGGGGCCGCCGGTCGCCGTCCCGGCCGATGCCGGTGGCGAAGCCGCCCGCCGCGTCGAAGGCCGTACGGCGGAAGGAGGCGTTGCCGCCGAGGACGTTGCGCACCGGGACGCGGCCCGGGGGCAGGCCCCGGTACGTACAGCCGACGACCCAGTCGAACTCCTCCGGGAACCAGGCGGGGCGGCGGCCGGAGGCCCAGACGGGCAGGGTGCGGCCGCCGACGGCCATCACGTGCGGGTCGTCGTAGGCGGCGGCGAAGTGGTGGAGCCAGTCCCGCTCGGCGACGGCGTCGTCGTCGAGGAAGGCGACGAACTCGCCGCGGGAGACGGCGATTCCGGTGTTGCGGCCGGCGGAGAGGCCGCGGGGGCCCGCGTTGGCGAGCACCCGCACCTTCCCGTGGAGCCGCTCGTTCGCGTACTCCTCGGCGAGCCGGGAGAGCAGCCGCTCGTTGTGGTCGACCACGAGCAGCGTCTCCAGCGGCGGCAGCGACTGCTTCCGGACGGAGTCGACGGCGGCGAGGATGTCCTCCCAGCGGTCCTCCGTGTAGACGCAGATCACCACCGAGAAGCCGTGCGGGGACGTGCCGTCGCTCAAGACGCCTCTCCCCGGGGGACGTTGACCGAGAACGGGGCGGGGCGGCGGCGGGCCGCCTTGGCGAGGGACTTCTCCCTGAGGATGACCTTCAGGACCCGGATGCCGTCGCGCACGGCGTTGAGGTTGCTGACGCCGTGAATGCGGTTGTATTCGTGGCTCGGCACCTCCTGCACCTTGAGGCCGGCCTTGACGACCCGGATGTTGATGAGGGTCTCGATCTCGAATCCGGTGCAGTCGAGGGTGATCTTGTCGAGGCAGTGGCGCCAGAAGGCGTTGTAGCCGTAGCAGAGGTCGGTGTAGCGGGCGCCGAACTTGCGGTTGACGAGCGTGCAGAGGGCCCAGTTGCCGAGTCTGCGAATGGTCGTCATGTCGTCCGTGCCGCCGCCGTTGGCGAAACGGGAGCCCTTGGCGAAGTCGGCGCCGCCGACGAGGGCGGAGACGTAGGAGACGATCTCCTGGCCGTCGGCGGAGCCGTCCGCGTCGACCATCACGATGATGTCGCCGGTGCAGGCGGCGAAGCCGCTGATCAGCGCGTCGCCCTTGCCCTTGCCGACCTGCTTCACGACCTTCACGTCCGGCCGGAGTTCGCGTGCGACGTCGACGGTGTTGTCGGTGGAATTTCCGTCGACGAGGACGACTTCGTGAATCCATTCCGGCAGCGTCTTGAAGACGTACGGAAGATTTTCTGCCTCGTTCATTGCGGGAATGACGACGCTGACCGGCGGAGTGATCGCCAGATGCGAGGTGATGGCCCGGTATTGGGAGGCTATTCGACTCGGCTCGGTCATTTCTTGGCCCGTGATGGACGGGCGCAGGAACGAGCTCATGGGTCCGGTTTCCCTCTCGTCCGGTGGGCCGCCCACCCCTTGGGCGGCCCGGTGGTGTATCCGGTTCGAAAGGGGGGTTCCCGCCCGCCCGCACGGAAACGATCTCCTTGCGGGATCGGCGAGTTGGCATGACTGGCCGCGCGGTACCCGTGACTCGGCGCACGTTCGGACACCGAGCACGGCACCCCCCTACCGCGCCCCCGCACCGGCTCCATCAGGACATTGCGGCCCTCCCCTGGGCAGCCTTGTCGACGGATGAGTGCGGGTGAGATGTACGACGGTATTGATGAATGGGACTGTAGGGCAAGTCCCGGATCTGTGGCCCCGCTTTCCGCGGTTTGGTGAAGCTTCGATGGTCAGATGTGCAAGCGTCCCGGTCGGATTCGATCAATCCGTTTACCTGCAGAGAGCGCTGGGATGGGGCCGTACTCCTGTGCATTGTTGTGCGAACGTGTCGCGGTCTCGTTCGGTCAGGGAGCGGGAGCGGGAGTTCCGCTTCCCGGAGTGGCCTGATCTCGACGGTCGCTGACGGAGGATCGGCGTCCGTTCACCCTCACTTTTGACATGAACACTTCCGGTACGGCGGATCCGATGCTACTACCTGGTAACGCAGAGACCCTGCTACAGGAGGTTCCATGAGACTGTCCCGATTCACCGCGCTCTCGTCCTCGCTCCTGCTTGGTGCCGTCCTCGCCCTCACCGGTGCGAGTGCCGCCCAGGCCGCCGAAACCGCCGCACTCGACTACGTGGCGCTGGGCGACTCGTACTCCTCGGGGGTCGGCGCCGGCAGCTACGACAGCGCCAGCGGCGACTGCAAGCGCTCCACGAAGGCGTACCCGGTGCTGTGGAAGAACGCGAACGCCCCCTCCTCGTTCGCCTTCACCGCCTGCTCGGGCGCCCGAACGGGTGATGTGACCGCCAATCAGCTCGGACCCCTCTCGGCCGCCACCGACCTGGTCTCGATCACGATCGGGGGAAATGACGCCGGGTTCGCCGACGTCATGACGACCTGTGTGCTTCAGTCCGAGGCCACCTGCATCAACCGCGTGAATCAGGCCAGGAGCTACGTGGACACCACGCTTCCCGGCAAGCTCGACTCCGTCTACAACGCCATCAGCAGCAAGGCCCCCGCCGCCCGCGTGGTCGTCCTCGGCTACCCGCGCTTCTACCAGCTGAACGGCAGCTGCATCGCCGGCCTCAGCGAGGGCGAGCGCACCGCCATCAACGGCGCCTCCGACTACCTCAACGCGGCCGTCGCCAAGCGCGCGGCCGACCACGGCTTCGCCTTCGCCAGCGTCGTCCCGCCCTTCACCGGCCACGAGATCTGTTCCGGCTCCGCCTGGCTGCACAGCCTCAACTGGCTCAACATCGGCGAGTCGTACCACCCGACCGCCGCCGGTCAGTCGGGCGGCTACCTGCCCTCCTTCAGGAACGCGGTGTAGCCGAGCCCCCGCCCGCGCCCGTGACGCCGGGCCCGGCCGGCGCGGTGCCCGTCACCCCGCCCGGACCCGGCCCGGCCCCCGGCCCGTCGTCCCGTACCGCGTGATACGTCAGCGCCCCCGCGATCAGCAGCGCCCCGACGAGCCCGGCCACCAGCACGGGGCCCCGGCGCGGTCCACCCGCACGGGTCCCGCCGCGACCGGCCCCGGCCCGCGGCGCCCGCCGGCCCGAATCGCCCACCGCCTCCCGGCCCGAATCGCCGACCGCCTCCCGGCCCGGCCCGTTCGTCGACGCCCCGGCCGCCCCGCGCCCCGGCCCGCCTCCCGCCGAGTGTTCCGTGCGACCGCTCCTCCCTGTACGGCCGTCGCCGGTGGCGCCGCTCCCCGGCCGGCCGGGTGGGAGAGGTGACGCCGTCCGCCCGGCCAGCCGACGCAGCTCCCCTTCGACCCGCTCCGCCGCGGGAGGAGTGTCCGCACCGGTGTCCAACAGCTCGTCGATCAGGGCGCCCAGGGGTCCGGTCCGGCCTCCCGCCGCCGCGTCGAGCAGGGCGCCGAGGGAGCGCAGGTCCGCCGTGTCCTCGGACGCGGAGCCAGAGCCGCCGCGGGCACCCGCCTGGGGTGTGCCGGCGCCGAAGCCCGTGACGACGACGCGTCCGTCGTTTCCGAGGAGGACGTGCCCCGGGGTGACGCCGCGGTGCGGGACGCCCGCGTCCCGGGCCGCCCGCAGCGCGCCGAGGACCTCGGCGCCGACGCGGGCCGCCTCGCGCGGGGGGAGGGCGCCGCCCGCTTCGAGGGTCTCGGCGAGAGTGAGGCCGCGGACCAGTTCCATGACGATCCAGGGGCGGCCGTCCTCGGTGGCGACCCCGTGGACCTTCACCACCGCCGGGTGGGAGAGCCGCGCGGCGGCCCGGGCCTCGCGCTCGCGGCGGGCGTACAGGAGGGGGATGTCGTCGGCGGGGACGCCGTCGGGGAGCCGCAGTTCCTTGAGGGCCACCTCGTGGAGGCGCGTCTCGTCCAGGGCGCGCCAGACGGTGCCCGTCGCCCCCTCGGCGAGGACGTCCAGAAGCCGGTAACGACCCGCGATCACCGTCATGGATCCACGGTAGCCCGAGGGGTGCCGTCCTGCCCCCGTCCGGTCGGCGGGAGGCTCGTCGCGATCTTGGTGTCGGAGATCACACCGGCCCGCGTGTCCGCTGCGGGCGGTCCGGAGTGCAGGATGGTTCGTGACGGTTCGGCAGGTGTTCGAGTGCTGTCCAACTCGCCCTGGAATCAGATGGATTCGGACGGTGACCGTCAACCCCCGTACGAGTGCGGTGAATCCCGTCGGCGGGATACACGGGTGTGACGGTGGAGCGATAGGGTTAACCTGCCCGGGCCGGGTGCCCTTGTACGGGTGGGGAGTGACATGGAACAGATAGCAATGCGCAGCAGGCCGCGAGTGCCTGCCATCACCTGCGGGAGCAGCGCGACGAGTTCGCGACTGGACCGCCATCTCGCGGTGCTCGGCGGCCCCGCCGTGCCCCAGCGAGAGGTGGCCGAGGCGACGCTGCTGATGCGGGAGCTGACGGCGCGTACGCACGAGCCGCCGGTGCACAGCCACCGCAGCCGCAGTGCGCGGGTCTCGCTCTTCGCCCCGCTCCGCCGACTGCGCCGCTCGCTCTTCGGCGCGCGCCACTAGCGACCCCCGGGCCGCCCGTACGGCCCCGACCGCGACTCCGCCGGACGTGTCCCCGCCCGTCCGGCGTTCAGTCGTGTCCGGAGCACCCGCACGGGCGGCCCGCACGGCCGGCTCGCCCGTACGGGCCGCGCCGGGCCCCCGCCCGCACGGCCCGCGCCGGGTTCCCCGTCAGGCGATCACTCCGCTGCTCCGCAGCTCCTTGAGCTCCGCCTCCGTCAGCCCGAGTGCGGCGAGGACGGCGTCCGTGTCCTGTCCGTGGGCCGGGATGCGGTCCATCCGCGGTTCCGGGGCGTCCGGGAAGACGATCGGCGGCAGCAGCGAACGCAGCGGGCCGACCGCGGACTCCACGTCCCGCCAGCGGTCACGGGCCGCCAGCTGGGGGTGGTCCGCGAGCTCCGCGACCGAGTTGAGGCGGGCGCAGGCGATCCCCGCCGCGTCGAGCCGGGCCAGCGCCTCGGCCGTCGTCAGCGGGGCCAGCGCCGCCGCGACCGCGGCGTCCGTCGCCGCCCGCCCCGCCACCCGGGCCGTGTTGGTGGCGAAGGCCGGGTCGTCGGCGAGGCCGGGCCGGCCGAGGACCTGCTCGGCGAGCCGCCGCCACTCCCGGTCGTTCTGGACGGAGAGCAGCACCAGACCCCCGTCGGCGGTCGGATAGGCGTCGTAGGGGGCGATGACCGCGTGCGCGAGCCCTGTTCGCGCCGGGGCGGAGCCCCCGTGCGCCCCGTGGTGCAGCGGATGCCCCATCCACTCGGCCAGCGAGTCGAGCAGGGAGACCTCCACCGGACCGCCCCGGCCGGTCGCGCCGCGCCGGACCAGGGCGGCCAGGACGCCCGAGAAGGCGTACATCCCGGCCGCGATGTCGGCGGCCGGGATCCCGGACTTGACCGGCTGCTCCGGGGTGCCGGTCACCGACACCAGGCCGGCCTCGCACTGGACGAGCATGTCGTACGCCCGCTTGTGCGCGTACGGCCCCGTCGCCCCGTACCCGGAGACGTCCACGGCGATCAGCCGCGGATGCGCGGCGCACAGGGTGGCGGCGTCGAGACCGAGGCGGGCCGCCGCGCCCTGCGCGAGGTTCTGCACGAACACGTCGGCGCCGGCCACCAGCCGCCGGACGAGGGCGAGGCCCCTCGGATCCTTCAGGTCGACCGCCACGGACTCCTTGCCGCGGTTGCACCACACGAAGTGGGAGGCGAGACCGCGGGCCGCCGTGTCGTAACCGCGGGCGAAGTCCCCGCCGTCGGGGCGCTCGATCTTGACGACGCGCGCGCCGAGGTCGGCGAGCTGCCGGGTGGCGAAGGGGGCGGCGACGGCCTGCTCGACGGCGACGACCGTGATCCCGTCGAGGGGGAGTGGCTGGGTGCTCATGGAAACCCTGCCTACCCTGCCCGGCGGGCCCTTGTCACCAGGGCGTATGTCACCGCGCACGGTTCAGCCCCGGCTGTGGCGGCGGACCGCGAGCGGGGCGAAGACGGCGATGAGGCCGAGCGACCAGAGGAGCGCCCCGGCGACCGGGTGGGCCACCGGCCAGGCGGCGTCGGCCGGGACGGGCGCGTTGCCGAAGAGGACCCGCACCGCCGTCGTGACCGCCGAGATCGGGTTCCACTCGGCGACCGTGCGCAGCCAGTCCGGCATGCCGTCGGTCGGGATGTAGGCGTTGGACAGCAGCGGCAGCATGAACGTGGCGCTGCCGAGCTGCCCCGCCGCCTCCTCGCTCTTCGAGGCCAGGCCGAGCAGGATGCCCACCCAGGTCGTCGCGAAGCGGAAGAGCAGCAGCAGACCGAAGGCGCCCAGGGCCCGCGGTGCCGTGCCCTCGATCCGCCAGCCCATGGCGAGTCCGACCAGGACGAGCGGGACCGTGCCGACGGCGCTGGTCACGAGGTCGGCGAGGGCCTGCCCGAGAGGGACGGCCGCCCGGCTCACGGGCATGGTCCTGAAGCGGTCCATGACCCCCCGGTGGGAGTCCTGGGCGGCGTGGAACATGCCGGTCATCAGACCGCCGGCGGCCGTCGCCACGAGCAGGCCCGGCACCAGATGGGACCGGTACTCGGCGCCCGGCATGGCGAGCGCGCTCCCGAAGACGTACCCGAAGAAGAGCAGGAAGACGATCGGCATCGTCTGCGTCATGACGGTGATCGCGGGCGCGTGCCGGACGCGCCGGAGGTGACGGCCGAGGATGGCCGTGCCGTCGTGGACGAGGGCGGTGCTCACGCGGCGAGCTCCTTTCGGCCGGTGAGGCGCAGGAACACCTCGTCGAGGGTGGGCGGGCGCAGCGACGCGTCGACGACGAGGACGCCGGCCGCGTCGATCTCGCGGACGAGCCGGGGAAGGGTGAGCGTGGGGTCCGTGGTCGACGCGCCGACCGCGTGCCGCTCGGCGTCCAGGACCGGCGCGGAGCCGGTCAGCCGGTCGAGGACGGCGGCGGCCGCTTCGAGGGACGACGGGTCGGCGACGACGACCTCGGCGTAGCCGCCGACGAGTGCCTTCAGTTCGGCCGGGGTGCCGCGCTCGGCGACCCGCCCCTCGTCGACGAGGACGATGTCGTCGGCGAGCCGGTCGGCCTCCTCCAGGTACTGCGTGGTCAGCAGCACGGTCGTGCCCTGGGACGCCAGTTCCCGGACGGCGTCCCAGATCCCGTTGCGGCTGTGCGGGTCGAGGCCGGTCGTCGGCTCGTCGAGGAAGAGCACCCGCGGCGGCACGATGAGGCTCGCGGCCAGGTCGAGCCGGCGCCGCATGCCGCCGGAGTAGGTGCGGGCGGGCCGTCCGGCCGCCGCGGTCAGGCCGAACCGCTCCAGGAGTTCGTCGGCGCGGGAGCGCGGGGCGCGCAGGAGCCGGGCGAAGAGGCGCAGGTTCTCGGCGCCGGTGAGGTCACCGTCGACGGAGGCGTACTGCCCGGTGACCGCGATCCGCCGGCGTACCCCCGTGGGGTCCCGCACCACGTCGTGCCCCGCGACGCGCGCGCTCCCCGCGTCGGGTGGGACGAGGGTGGTGAGGACCCGGACTGCGGTGGTCTTGCCGGCGCCGTTGGGGCCGAGGAGGCCGCAGACCGAGCCCTCGGGGACGGCGAGGTCGAGGCCGCGCAGGGCGTGGACATCGCCGTAGCGCTTCCGCAGACCTTCACTAAGTACAGCGTACGTAGTAGTCATGGCGGGACCATACCCCACTACGTACGGCGTACGTAACTACGATGGGGAGCGAGGTGATGATCCATGGCGGGCCGAGCGGCCGAACCGGAAGTGATCTGGGCGCGCCCCGAGCGCACGGGCCGGGGCCCGAAACCGGCTTACAGCCGGCGGGACATCGTGGCCGCGGCCGTCCGCATCGCCGACGCCGACGGCATCGACGCGGTCTCCATGCGCCGCGTCGCCGCCGAACTCGGCTGCGGCACCATGTCGCTCTACAACTACGTCCCCCGCAAGGAGGACCTGTACGAGCTGATGGTCGACGCGGTCAGCGGGGAGTACGAGCTCCCCGAGGAGCCCAGCGGCGACTGGCGCGCCGACATGACCGGGATCGCCCACCAGAGCCGCGCGATCGTGTACCGCCACCCCTGGCTGCCCCGGGTGATGACCACCGCCTACGGCTTCAGCCCCAACGCCCTGCGCTTCCTGGAGTGGTGCCTCGGCTGCCTCGCGCCCCTGGACACGCCCGCCGGACTGAAGATGCAGCTCATCGCCATGGTCAACGGCACGGTCATGGCGACCGTCGCCAACGAGCAGGCCATCGCGGAACGGGCCCGCGGACTGCCCTGGTCCGAGGCCGAGGAACAGGCCGTGCGCGGCGCCTACCTCATGGGACAGGTGGCGAGCGGACGGTACCCGCACCTCGCCGGGCTGCTGTCCGAGGCGCCCGCCGCCCCCGTCGACCCCGACGAGATCTTCGGCATGACCATCGCCCGCCTCCTGGACTCCTTCGCGCCGGGCGCCGGCTGAGCCGGTCCGGCGTGGCGGGCGTCCGACGGGTGCTCGGTCCTGTGCGGCGGGTGCCCCGAGGGGAGGGGGGCTCGGTCCTTCGTGGCGGGCGGGGCCCGGGGGACGGTCACAGCAGCATGAACTGGCCCTCCGGCCCCTCCTCCTGATGGTCCAGTACGGACGCGGGCCGGCGGGCCCGGGCCGGTGGCGGGAGCACCCCGGCCGCCCGCAGCCCGGCCGTCACCTGCGGACCCGCCGCCTCCGCCGTGAAGGCCGCCCGCTCCGGCTCCCGCGCACCGAGCAGCGCGAGCACGGTGATCAGGTCGAGCAGCTCCGAGGTCCACTCCTTCGGCCACCCAGCGGGCCCGATCGCCTCCAGGGAACCCGGCTCCGCCGGCGCAGTCCGGTGCGCGAACCACTGCTCCAGGACCCGCACCCCGCCGACCCGGAACTCCCATGCCTCCACCGGTACGGGGGAGATCCGGCCGGCGCCGAGACACAGCTCCTCGTCCCCGGAGTCGTACGTCATCGTCCCGGGCCGGGCGGGCACCGCGGCCCGCACATAGGGGCGGCGCCCGCCCGGCAGCCGCGGCTTCGTCCCGCTGAGGGCGCCGCGCGCCTGTACGTCGACGAGCTCCCGGCCGAGCGCCACACCGGCCGCCCACAGCTCCGGGTCCCCGGGCAGCGGCACCCGGCACCCGGCGGGGGAGGGGACGGCCGCCGCCACGGTCCACGCGAGCCAGTCCCGGGCGTCGACCTCGTGCCCGTACCGCCGGCCGAGGAAGTCGAGCAGCCCCGGGGCGAGGTTGGGCTCAAGCCCTCCGGGGCGGCGGAAGAGCGGGCGGATGCGGCCCGGGCGGCCGGCGGGGGAGCGGCCCTCGGGGAGCGCGGCGGTCACCAGGAGCGCGGGGCCCGCCGCCCCCGGCACGTACCCCTGCTCGACGGCGAAGAGCTGCGGCTCCCCGGCGACCCGCCACAGCTCCGGGCGGGCGGTGTCGATCAGACGGTGGTCGGGCAGCAGCCACTGCTCGTCGAACGGCCCGTGCGCCACCCGCACCGGCGCCGGGCACGGGCCGGACTCGCGGGCGAACCGCACGGTCCCGGTCCGCTGCCCGGGCAGCGCGGCCACCGCGGTCACCGGGGTCCGTGCCCGGCTCGGCCGGAAGAGCGCCTCCCGCTCGGCGCCCTCGGCGGCCGTCAGTCGCTCCCAGCGGGCCCGCAGCGTCCGCACGTCCGGCGCCACGATCCAGCCGCGCCCGAACCGCAGCGGCGCGACGGACCAGGGCATGAGCTCGTCGAGGAGGGGCGGGGCGTCGTCCGCTCCGGGCGCGTTCGTCACGCCCCGCATGCTAACGAGAGCCCTCCGTGCCACTCCAGGGTCAGTGGGCCTCCACCGTGACCGTGAACGAGAAGCGGTCGCCGCGGTAGCGGATGCGGGCCACGTCGACGACCCTGCCGTCCTCGTCGTAGGTCACGCCCGTGTAGTGGAGGATCGGCGAGAGCAGCGGGACCTGGAGCAGCCCCGCCGTCTCCGGGTCGGCGAGGCGGGCCTCGACGGTGTCCGTGATGCGGCTGATCCGCACCCCGACCACGTCCCGCAGCACCTTCGTCATCGGCCAGCGCTCCAGATCGGCCGGGTCGACGGCGGCGGCGAGCTCGGGGAGCACCGCGTTCTCCGCCCAGTTCGTCGGCTCGCCGCTCTCCCCGTCGCGGCGCAGCCGCCGGTAGGCCACGATCTCCGGCAGGTCCGGGAAGTACTCGGCGAGTTCGCCCGGCACCGGCGCGGGGCCGTGTCCGAGGACCGTCGTCCGCTCGCCCGACTGCTGGGCCACGATCGCGTCGATCGAGCCCAGCAGCCGGCGCGGGGTGGACCGCCGGGCGCCCGGCTCGATGAACGTGCCGCGCCGCCGGTGCCGGCTGATCAGGCCCTCCTCCTCCAGCTCCTTGAGGGCCTGGCGCATGGTCAGCACGCTCACGCCGTAGTGGGCGGCGAGCTGCTCCTCGGTGGGCAGCCGCAGCGAGGCGTCGGGTGTGCGGCCGAGTATCGAGGCGCGCAGCGACTGCGAGACCTGATACCAGAGCGGCAGCTTGCGGTTCAGGACCAGCGAGTCGGGTGCGAAGGCGGTCACGGGTTCTCCGTACGAAGGCTACGGGCTTACGGCCGAGACACTACGGCCGGAAGTGGCGCTCCAGACCCTGCCATACGTCGTCGTATCCCTTCTGCAGGTGGTCGGCGTCCGCGGCCTGCGGGGTCGCGGTCATCGGCCAGCGGGTCTCGAACATGAAGGCAAGGCCGTCGTCGATCTTGTGGGGCTTCAGCTCGGCGGCGCTGGCCTTGTCGAAGGTCTCCCGGTCGGGGCCGTGCGCGGACATCATGTTGTGCAGCGAGCCGCCGCCCGGGACGAAGCCCTCCGCCTTGGCGTCGTAGGCGCCCTCGATCAGGCCCATGTACTCGCTCATCACGTTGCGGTGGAAGTACGGCGGGCGGAACGTGTCCTCGCCGACCAGCCAGCGCGGGGCGAAGACCACGAAGTCCACGCCCGCGAGCCCCGGGGTGTCGGAGGGCGAGGTGAGGACCGTGAAGATCGACGGGTCGGGGTGGTCGTAGGAGATCGTCCCGATGACGTTGAAGCGCCGCAGGTCGTAGACGTACGGGGTGTGGTTGCCGTGCCAGGCGACGACGTCCAGCGGGGAGTGGCCGTACGTCGCCGACCAGAGGTTGCCGCAGTACTTGTTGACCACCTCGACGGGGCCCTCGACGTCCTCGTACGCGGCGACCGGGGCCCGGAAGTCGCGGGCGTTGGCGAGGCCGTTGGCGCCGATCGGGCCGAGGTCGGGGAGCTGGAACGGGGCCCCGTAGTTCTCGCAGACGTAGCCGCGGGCCGTCTCGTCGAGGAGCTCGACGCGGAAGCGGACCCCGCGCGGGATCAGCGCGACCTCGCCCGGGTGGGCGGCGAGCAGGCCCAGCTCGGTGCGGAGCAGCAGGCCGCCGCGCTCCGGGACGATCAGCAGCTCGCCGTCCGCGTCGCCGAAGACCCGCTCCATGGAGGCGTTGGCGTGGTAGAGGTGCACGGCCATGCCGGTCCGCTGGGCCGCGTCGCCGTTGCCGCCGAGGGTCCACAGGCCGGCCAGCCAGTCGGTGCCGGGGGCGGGGTCGGGCAGCGGGTTCCAGCGCAGCCGGTTGGGGTCGGGCACGGTCTCGGTGAAGGGAGCGCCGCGCAGTGCGCCGTTGCCGGTGCGGGTGAACGGCGGATGCGCGGCCGAGGGACGGATCCGGTAGAGCCAGGAGCGCCGGTTGTGGGCCCGCGGCTCGGTGAAGGCGCTGCCGCTGAGCTGCTCGGCGTAGAGGCCGAGGGGTGCGCGCTGCGGCGAGTTACGGCCGTCCGGCAGAGCCCCGGGGACCGCCTCCGAGCTGTGCTCGTTGCCGAAACCGGTGCTGTAGGTGAGCGCCTCGGCCGTCTTTCTGGCCTGCTCCGTGGTCATCGCCCGCTCCTGTCCTGAGCCCACAAGGGAATCCTATGGATGACCGTAGGATTCCGCGCGCCTCCCGTCAACGGGGCACGGTCCTCCGGTGGATCTCCGTGCGGCCTTCGGGCGGCCTCCTCGCGGTCCCGGGGGGGGCCTCCGCGCGGATCTTCGTACGAGTCTTTGCGCGAGGGGGTCAGAAAAGATGAACAATGCTCTACTCTCACGCGCATGTCCTGGACCCGAAGACTCGTTCTCGCGCTCTCGGTCGTGCTCACGGCACTCGCCGCGGCCCTGCTCACCGCACCGGGGGCCCAGGCCCACGAGGAGCGGCCCATCACCCTGCCCGACGGCTCCGGCAGCGTGCCGAAACTCCGCACGGGCGAACCCGACCTCCTCGTCTGCAAGACCGACCGGGCCGACTTCGAGCGCCGGATCGCCGCCTATCCGTCCGCCCTCAAGGCCCGCAACCTCACCCTCTACGACCGCTGCGCACGCGGCGGCTACCGCCACCTCCAGCAGGCCGTCGACGCCGTCGACCGGCCGAACCTCACCATCGCGATCCTCCCCGGCCTCTACGAGGAGGAGCCCTCCCTGCCGCAGCCCACCGGGGCATGCGCCACCCTCAAGGCCCCCAATTCCTCGCTCGGCTACCAGATCCTCAGCTACGAGCAGCAGCTCCGCTGCCCCCACAACCAGAACCTCGTCGCCATCCTCGGCAAGAAGAACCTCCAGATCGAAGGCACCGGCGCCTCCCGCCAGGACGTCGTCATCGACGCCAAGTACCAGAAGCTCAACGCCCTCCGGGCCGACGGCTCCGACGGCATCTACTTCCGCAACTTCACCGCCCAGCGCACCACCTTCAACTCGCTGTACGTCCTCGCCGCCGACGGCTTCGTCATCGACGACGTCCTCACCCGCTGGAACGACGAGTACGGCTTCCTCACCTTCGCCTCCGACCACGGCCTCTACAAGAACTGCGAGTCCTACGGGAACGGCGACTCCGGCATCTACCCCGGCTCGGCCTCGAACATCAACGACGGCTACGGCTACGACGTCCCCCGCTACTCCATCGAGATCACCGGCTGCCGCAGCCACCACAACATGGTCGGCTACTCCGGCACCGCCGGGGACTCCGTCTACGTCCACGACAACGAGCTCGACCACAACATGGGCGGCGCCTCCATGGACTCCGCCTTCCCCGGCCACCCCGGACTGCCCCAGAACCACGCCCGCTTCGAACGCAACCTGATCCACGACAACAACCAGAACTACTACCCGTACGTCGCCGACGGCACCTGCGCCAAGCCGCCCGTCGAGCGCGGCTACGAACAGGGCGTCGTCTGCCCCCAGATCTCCATGCCGCCCGGCACCGGCATCATCACCGCCGGCGGCAACTGGAACCTCTACGAGGACAACTGGGTCTACGGCCACCAGCGCGCCGCCTTCTTCCTCAGCGCCGTCCCCGCCTTCATCCGCGGAGAGTCCGCCTGGGGCAAGCAGACCGACACCTCCCACCACAACCGCTACGCCGCCAACCACCTCGGCGTCGACAAGGCCGGCAACTCCCGCCCCAACCGCACCGAGGTCTGGTGGGACGGCCAGGGCAGCGGCAACTGCTGGCAGTCCGACGCCGGCGCCGCCACCCCCGGTTCCCTGCCCGAATGCGGCGCCCGCCGCGGCGACGTCTCCGGAAACACCGACCGGCTCGCCGGCGAACCCGTCAAGCTCGCCCAGCTCCTCGTCTGCGCCGACTACAACGTCCAGGCACGCCGCCTCCCGGCCGGCTGCGACTGGTACGGCGCCCGCGGCCTCCAGCGCGTCGAGACCCAACTCGCCCTCGGCAGCGCCCTCGTCCTCGCCCTCGCCGGCTTCGCCCTGTGGTGGCGCCGACTGCGCGGCAACCGGCTCGCCGGCGCGGCCACCCTCATCGGCCTCGCGGGCCTCACGCTCGACGTCGTGGGCTCGACCCTCGCCCTCACCCCGACCGTCGTCCCGGCCCTCGCGCTGCTCCTCATCGGAGTCTGGTGGACCCTCCTCGGCCTCGCCCTGCGGCCGACCCGTCCCGTCTTCGCCTGGACCACCCTGGTCCTCGGTGCCCTCACCCTCCTGGACGCCTTCGACAAGGCGGTCCTCATGATCCCGGGCATCCCCCTCAGCCCCGCCTGGTTCCGCCTCCTCCTCGGGGTCGTCTGGGTCCTGTGGGCCGTCATCGCCGCCGGCGCCCGCCCGGCCCCCACCCCCGACCACCCCGCGGATTCCCCCGCCGGGCAACTCGCGGAGGAGAAGGCATGACACCGCCGCGCCGGGTGACCCCCCTCGTCCCGCTCGCCCTCGTCCTGGCCGCCGCCCTGACCCTCGCGGGCTGCGGCGGCCGGGCCACCACCCACCACAAGCCCGGCACCACCCACCAGGAGGCGACCGGAAGCAGCGGCACCCTGCTCTCGGCCAAGGACGAGGGCGGCCACCGCCTCCGGGAGCTCCCCGCGGCCGACGCGCCCACCGTCAGGGCCGAGGCCCGCCCCGACCCGGAGGGCGGCTGGAACGTCCACCTCACCGTGGAGAGGTTCCGCTTCACCCCCGAGAGCACCGGCGGCGCCGCCCTCCCGGGCCGCGGCCACGCCCGCCTGCTGGTCGACGGCCGGGAGACCGCCCGGCTGTACGGCCCCTGGGGGTACGTGCCGCCCGGCGCCCACACCCTGACCGTCCGGCTCCACGCGGACGACCACACGGCCTGGGCCGTCGCCGGCGCCCCCGTCCAGACCACCGTCCGCCTGGACGGCGCCCCCGCCACCCCCGTACCGACGAGCTCCCGGCCGGCCGACACCGGCCGGACCGTCACCCTCACCATCACCGGGACGACCGTCTCGCCACCCCCCTCCCGCATCGAGTTGAAGAAGGGCGAACGCCTCACCCTCCGGGTCACCAGCGACCGCGCCGACACCCTCCACGTGCACGGCTACGACCGTGAACTTCCCCTCTCTCCCGGCACCCCCGCCACCCTCACCCTCACCGCCGACCGCACCGGTCTCTTCGAGGTCGAGACGCACGAGTCCGGACTCGTGCTGACCCAACTCGTCGTCCGATGACCGCCGTCCCCGCCGCCCACGCCCACGCCGAGACGTTCGGTCTCCCGCTCGCCCACGGCGTGGGCTCCCGGCACGACCTCCCCCTCTCCCCCTTCTACGCCTACGCCGGCGCCTTCACCGCCCTCCTCGTCTCCTTCCTCGCCCTCGGACTCCTCTGGTCCTCCTCCCGCTTCCGCGGCGACCTGGCCGGACGCCCGCTGCCCGCCGCCCTCCAGCGGGTGGCCGACGCCCCGGCCACCCGTACCGCCCTCCGCCTGCTCGGAGCCGCCGCCGCCCTGCTCTTCGTCCTCCACCTCCTCCTCGGACCCGACGACCCGGACCGCAACCCCGCACCCGGCGCCCTCTACGTCCTCCTCTGGGTCGGCCTGGTCCCCGCCTCCCTCCTCCTCGGCCCCGTCTGGCGCCTCCTCAACCCCCTGCGCGCCGTCCACGCGCTCCGGCCGCCCCGGCACCCCCGCCCGCTGCCCGCCGCCCTCGGCATCCGCCCCGCCGCGGCCGGGCTCCTCCTCTTCACCTGGCTCGAACTCGTCGCGCCCGACAACACCTCCCGCACCACCCTCCTCGTCGCCCTCGCCACGTACACCGCCGTCCAGCTCCTCGGCGCCGCCCGCCACGGCGAGCGCTGGTTCGCCCACGCCGACCCCTTCGAGGTCTACTCCTCCCTTCTCGCCCGCCTCTCGCCGCTCGGCCGCCGCGCCGACGGCCGACTCGTCCTGCGCTCCCCCTTCCACGGCCTCGACTCCACCCCGCAGACCCCCGGCCTCGTCGCCACCGTCTGCGTCCTCCTCGGCTCCACCGCCTACGACGGCCTCTCCGACAACCCCCGCTGGATCACCACCCTCCAGACCTCACCCCTCGGCCCCACCGCCACCGCCACGCTCGGCCTCCTCGCCGCCGTCGCCCTCGCCGCCGCCTGCTACGGCCTCTGCGCGGGCGCCCTGCGTCTGATGAGCCGTGACCTCACCACCCCCCTCACCTCCTTCGCCCACTCGCTGCTCCCCATCGCCCTCGGCTATCTCGTCGCGCACTACTTCTCGCTCATCGTCACGGAAGGACCACGCACCGTCATCATGGCAGCGGGCACTGACAACGCCCTCGCGCCCGCCCCACCACTGGGCCCCGGCGGCCTCGCGACCCTCCAGGTCGTCGCGATCGTCACCGGTCACGTCCTCGGTGTCGTCGCCGCCCACGACCGGTCCGTGCGTCTCTTCCCGCCCGCCCGGGCGGTCGCCGGCCAACTCCCGCTGTTCGTGCTGATGATCGCCTACACCCTCGGAGGCATCGGCCTCCTCATCGCCTGAACCCCGGCTTCGCCCGATCCCCGACGGGAGCGGCATCATGGTCCCCGTGCCCCAGATCAGCCAGACACCCCCGGTACTCCGTCGCACCCCCGTGCAGCAGCGCAGCGCCGAGCGGCTCGCGCGGATCCTCGACGCCTGTGCCGCGCTCCTCGACGAGACCGGTTACGAGCAGCTGAGCACCCGTGCCGTCGCCGTCCGCGCCGGCGTCCCCATCGGCTCCGTCTACCGCTTCTTCGGAAACAAGCGGGCGATGGTCTCCGCCCTCGCCCACCGCAACCTCGACGAGTACGCCGAGCGGATCTCCACCCGCTTCTCGGCGACTCCGCTCCTCGACGCCCACGGGGCGATCGACGGCGTCCTCGACGAGTTCATCGCCATGAAGCGGACCGTCCCGGGCTTCGCCCTCGTCGACTTCGGAGTGCCCGCCACGGCGCCCGGAGGGGGCGCCGGCGAGGGTGAGGGCGAGAGCGAACGTCGCGGCGAGCGTGACGGGGAGGGCGAGGGCGAGGGCGGGAGCGGAAGCGACGCGGCGGACGGGAGCGAAGGGGCGGACGAGGACGAGGGGGCGGACGGGAGCCCCCGCGACGCCGGCGAGGAGGGGGCCGACGGGCCGGCCGAGGACCCCAACCGCCTGGTGGCCGACCGGATCTGCCTGCTCCTCGCCGCGCACCTGGGCCGTACCGCCGACGACGACCTGCGCCGCAAGGTCCTCGTCGGGGTCGAGACCGCCGACGCCCTCGTCCGGCTCGCCTTCCGTACCGACCCGGACGGCGACCCGGCCCTGGTCGACGAGACGCGCCACCTGCTCCACGCCTACCTGGCGCCCTCGCTGTCGTAGGGCCCCGCAGGGCCCTCCCGCACAAGCTCACGCAGGCCCCTCCCGTACGTGCCTACCGGTCGGTATGCTCGGCGCCACCCGACGCCCCCAGGGAGACGCCATGTCCACCGCCCTGCGCATCTGCCCCCTCTGCGAAGCGACCTGCGGACTGACCCTGACACTCGACGGAACCCGGGTCACCGGGGCCCGCGGGGACCGCGACGACGTCTTCAGCCAGGGGTTCATCTGCCCCAAGGGCGCCGCCTTCCCCGAGGTCGACGCCGACCCGGACCGGCTCCGCGGCCCCCTGGTCCGGAAGGACGGCAGGCTCCAGGAGGCCACCTGGACCGAGGCGTTCGACACGATCGCCGCCCGAATCCGGCCGCTGATCGAGGAGTACGGGCCGGACGCCGTGGGTATCGTCCTCGGTAACCCCAACGCGCACACGATCGCCGGCGCCCTCTACCCGCCCCTGCTGATCGGCGCCTTGCGGACGCGGAACCTCTTCACCGCGTCCACACTCGACCAGATGCCCAAGCACGTCTCCAGCGGCCTGCTCTTCGGGGACCCCTTCGCCGTCCCCGTGCCGGACCTGGACCGCACCGACCACCTGCTGATCCTGGGCGCCAACCCGCTGGACTCCAACGGAAGTCTCTGCACCGCCCCCGACTTCCCCGGCCGGCTCAAGGCGCTGCGCCGGCGCGGCGGCACCCTCACCGTCGTCGACCCCCGGCGCACCCGCACCGCCCGCCTCGCCGACCGGCACGTCGCCATCCGCCCCGGCGCCGACGCCCTCCTCCTCGCCGCGCTCGTCCACACCCTCTTCGAGGAGGGCCTCACCGACCTCGGCCCGCTCGCCGCCCACGTCGAAGGCGTCGAGGAGGTCCGGGCCGCGGTGGGGGAGTTCGGCCCCGAGGCGGTCGCCGCCGCCTGCGACGTGGACGCGGAGACCATCCGCGCCCTCGCCCGCGAACTCGCCGCCGCGCCCACCGCCGCCGTGTACGGGCGGATGGGCAGCTCCACCGTGGCGCACGGCACCCTCGCCAACTGGCTCGTCGACGTCCTCAACGTCCTCACCGGCAACCTCGACCGGCCCGGGGGCGCCCTCTTCCCACTCTCCGCCACCGCGCCCGCCCCGCGCCCGGCCGGCCCCGGGAAGGGCTTCGCCCTGGGCCGGCGGCACAGCAGGGTCTCCCGTCACCCCGAGGTCAAGGGCGAACTGCCGCTGGCCGCGCTCGCCGAGGAGATCGAGACGCCGGGAGAGGGACGGATCCGGGCGGTGATCACCGTCGCCGCCAACCCCGTCCTGTCCGCGCCCGACGGGAACCGCCTCGACGCGGCCCTCGCCTCCCTCGACCTCATGATCGCCGTCGACCCGTACCTCAACGAGACCACCCGCCACGCCGACGTCCTGCTCCCCCCGCCGCCGCCCACCCGCAGCGCCCACTTCGACTTCGCGTTCAACGGCTTCGCCGTCCGCGACCAGGTCCGCTACAGCCCCGCCGTCATCCCCCTCGAAGCGGACCGCATGGACGAGTGCGAGATCCACGCCCGGCTCGTCCTCGCCGTCTCCGGGATGCACGGAGCCCCGCCGTCCGCGGTCGACCGGCTCGCCATCGACACCACCCTCGCCAAGGCGGTCACCCAGGAGCACTCACCGGCGTACGGCGCCGACCCCGCGGAGTTCGCGGCCCGGCTCACCGGCGCCACCGGACCCGAGCGGCGGCTCGACCTGATGCTGCGCCTCGGCCCGTACGGACTCACCCTCGACGAGGTGAAGGCCCACCCGCACGGCATGGACCTCGGGCCGCTGAAGCCGCGGATCCCGGGGCTCCTCAAGACCCGCAGCGGACGGATCGAACTGTTCCCCGCGCCCCTCGCCGCGGACCTGCCCCGGCTGCGGGCCGCGCTCCACGCCGTGCCGGAGCCCGGCACCCTCCAGCTCGTCGGGCGCCGGCACCTGCGCTCGAACAACAGCTGGCTGCACAACGCCCCCGCGCTCGGCGGCGGATCGAACCGCTGCACCCTCCAGGTGCACCCCCGGGACGCGGACCGGCTGCGGCTCACCGACGGCGGACTCGCCCGGATCAAGGGCGAGGGCGGGGAGCTGGAGGTGCCGGTGGAGGTCACCGAGGGGGTGCGGCCCGGGGTGGTGAGCCTCCCGCACGGCTGGGGACACGACCGGCCGGGCACCCGGCTGGGCGTGGCGTCCGCCCGTCCCGGGGTCAACGTCAACCAGCTCCTCGACGGGTCCCGACTCGACCCGCTGTCCGGCACCGCCGTCCTGAACGGATTCCCCGTCGAGGTGTCACCCCTGCCGTGACCTGGGGTTTTGCTCGTATTGCTCACGCGTCAACGTCTTGTTAACGGCAGAAGAGGGCACCTACCGTCATCCGGACCGCCGCTCGGCGGCAGTTCAAGGGTGAACGTGAGGTGTCCTCCATGCTGACCGTCCTCGGTTTCGCCATGATCGCGACCTTCCTGGTGCTGATCATGATGAAAAAGATGTCGCCGATCGCGGCGCTCGTGCTGATCCCCGCGCTCTTCTGCGTCGCGGTCGGGCAGGGGGCCCAGCTCGGCGACTACGTCATCGAAGGCGTCGGCAAGCTGGCGCCGACCGCCGCGATGCTGATGTTCGCGATCGTCTACTTCGGCGTGATGATCGACGTCGGCCTCTTCGACCCGATCGTCCGGGGCATCCTGCGCTTCTGCAAGGCCGACCCGATGCGCGTCGTCGTGGGGACCGCGCTGCTCGCCGCGATCGTCTCCCTGGACGGCGACGGCTCCACCACCTTCATGATCACCGTCTCGGCGATGTATCCGCTCTACAAGCGGCTCGGTATGAGCCTGGTCGTCATGACCGGTGTCGCCGCCACCGCCAACGGCGTCATGAACACCCTGCCCTGGGGCGGCCCCACGGCCCGCGCCGCGACCGCGCTGAAGCTCGACGCCGCCGACATCTTCGTGCCGATGATCCCCGCGCTGGGCATGGGGCTGCTCTTCGTCTTCGCCCTCGCGTACGTCCTCGGGCGCCGCGAGCGGAAGCGGATCGGGTACCTCACCCTCGACGAGGCCCTGGTGACCGAGACCGAGACCGTCCTTGTCGGGGCGGGCGGCCCGGGCGTCGGCGGCACCGCGACCGGCTCCGGCACCGACTCCGGCAAGGTCACGCTGGACAAGTCCACGGGCTCCGGCGCCGGAGATGGCGCCGCCGCGGCCGAGGGTTTCCAGGGGCTCGACCCGAACCGTGCGACGCTCCGCCCCCGGCTCTACTGGTTCAACGCCGGTCTGACCGTCGTGCTCCTCGCCGCGATGATCATGGAGCTGCTGCCGATCCCGGTCCTGTTCCTCCTCGGCGCCGCACTCGCGCTCACCGTCAACTACCCGAACATGGCCGAGCAGAAGGCGCGTGTCGCCGCGCACGCCGACAACGTCCTCAACGTCTCCGGCATGGTCTTCGCCGCCGCGGTGTTCACCGGTGTCCTCACCGGTACGGGCATGGTCAAGCACATGGCCGACTGGCTCGTCGGCGCCATCCCCGAGGGCATGGGCCCGCACATGGGCCTGGTCACCGGCGTGCTGAGCATCCCGCTCACCTACTTCATGTCGAACGACGGCTTCTACTTCGGCGTCGTGCCGGTCCTCGCCGAGGCGGGCGCCGCCCACGGGGTGTCGCCCCTGGAGATCGCCCGGGCGTCGTTGGTCGGCCAGGCGCTGCACATGTCGAGCCCGCTGGTGCCCGCGGTGTACGTGCTCGTCGGCATGGCGAAGGTGGAGTTCGGCGACCACACCCGGTTCACCGTGAAGTGGGCCGCGCTGACCTCGCTGGTCGTCCTGGCGGCGGGAATCCTCTTCGGGATCATCTGACGCCGAGCCGAGCCGAGCCGAGCCGAGCCGAGCCGAGCCAAGCCAGGCCAAGCCGGGCCGGGCCGGGCCAAGTCGGGCCAGGTCAGGGCGGGGTCTGCGCCGGACGGGCGACTTCGGAGGGTGGCGTGCGCATGTCGCCACCCTCCGCAGTCATGTGGTGACAGATAGTCGGATTATCGGTAAATCCGTCCGACGAACTCCTTCCGGAGGAACCCCGCATGACCGCTCGTACCGCCCGGCCCCTCGCCGCCACCGCCGCCGCCGCACTCGCTCTCGGCAGCCTCGTCCTCGCGGGGGCGCCGTCCGCGTACGCCGCCCCCGGCGACAACGGCGACGTCAAGATCCACAAGCTCGGCACGCCCTTCGACGACCAGCGCAACGAGCCGAAGGTCTGCAGGTTCTACCTGGCGGCCTTCAACTTCGACACGCTCCAGGAAGTGGACTGGGAGATCGCGCCGCAGCCACCCAAGGCCGACGATCCGAACCTCAGCGGTCACATCGCCCTGGCGACCGGCACGGGCCACACCGGTCCCCTGTCGCTGCCCAGCGGTCAGTACAAGCTCGTCTGGACCTTCGAGGGCCAGACCGGGGCCGGCAAGCAGAAGGTGTTCCAGGTCGAGTGCCCCGGTGACGTCATCACCAACCCCAGCAGCCCGCCGAACGGCGGCCCCAGTGGCGGTCCGGGCGGGCCCAGCGGCGGTCCGGGCGGCCCCAACGGCGGTCCCGGCGGATCGAACGGCGGTCCGGGCGGATCGAACGGCGGCTCCGGTGGTTACGGCCACGGCCACGGCAAGCCCCCGCACGGCCCGGTCGGCGCGGGTGGCGGCGGCAGCGCGGAGATCGCCGCCGAGGGCTCCTCCGCCTTCGGCGTCGGGGCGGCCGTCGCGGCCGGCCTCGCCGGTACGGCCGGACTGGTCCTGATCCGCCGCTCGCGCCGCCGCGACAATGGCGCCGCGTAGGTCCCGCATCTCGCGCAGGCGGCGCCGGATCCTCCGGCTCACCAGGACCGTGGCGGTGACCACGGTCCTGGTGACCGGGGGTGTCTGGTGGGCCGGTGACGACGAACCGGCCGACCCGCCGCTCGCCGCCGGCCCGGCCGCCCCCGGCGGGACCGGGCAGGCGGCCGGGGCCGCGCACGCGGCGGCCGGAGCGCCCGCCGCCCTGGACCACAAGGCGAAGCCCGGGGTCCGGCCGAAGGGGACACCCGCGCCCCGGAAGGCGACACCCGCGCCCCGGCCGAAGGCGACGCCCCGGCCGGCGCCCCCGCCCGCGCCGCTGCCCCGCTCACGCCCCACCGCCCTGGCCGTCCCGGCGATCACCATCGAGGCCCCGGTGACCGACCTCGACGTCGACGCCACCGGGCGGCTCGCGACCCCGCCCGTCGACAACCCCCATGTCGTCGGCTGGTACGCCAAGGGCGTCACCCCCGGTGAACGCGGCACGGCCGTCGTCGTCGGCCACCGTGACACCCGGACCGGGCCCGCCGTCTTCCTCAACCTCGACTCGCTCAGCGCCGGGAACACCGTCCGGGTCGCCCGCGCCGACGGCAGGGTCGCCGTCTTCACGGTCGACCGTGTGCGCACGTACGCCAAGGCGGAGTTCCCCGACAAGGAGGTGTACGGCGCCACCGGGCGGCCCGAACTCAGGCTGCTCACCTGCGGTGGGGTCTTCGACCGCAGTACGGGCTACGAGGCGAACATCGTCGTCTTCGCCCATCTCACCGACCTCGCCCAGAAGATCTGACCCCCGGGTCCGCGCACCCGGCCCCCCAAGCCACGCCCCGACCGACGGACCCAGCCGCTCCGTCGGTCGGGGCGTGTCCCTGTGCCCGGGCCGCCGCGCGGTCGGCGGGCCGGCCTCCTTGCCGGGCCCGGCAAGGAGGCATCCGCCAGTTCCGGGGGCGTAGGGCTGTCGGGACCGGCGTGGACAGCGGGTGCTCGGGGGCGGCACGATCGGTCGGCGGCGGGGCGTCGCCGGGTGAGACCGGGGGCACTCCGGCGGACCCTGGCGCCAGAAAACTAACAGCGCTAGTTTGGGTCGGTGCCGCCGCACCGGTCGGCCGGGTGACGAGAGGGAAGCGCATGAAGGCCCACGACGCGCACGACGCGATGTACATCGGCGGGGAGTGGCGCCCCGCCTCCTCCGCGGACACGATCCCGGTGATCAACCCGGCCGACGAGCAGATCATCGGCCACGTCCCGGCGGGCACCGCGGAGGACGTCGACGCCGCCGTACGCGCCGCCCGCGCCGCGCTCCCCGGCTGGGCCGCCACCGCGCCCGCCGAGCGCGGAGCACGTATCGCCGCCCTGCGCGACGCGCTCGCCGCCCGCGCGGAGGAGATAGCCGCCACCGTCACCGCCGAACTCGGCGCCCCGCCGCAGTTCGCCGCCGCCGTGCACGCGGGCCTGCCGATCGCCGTCGCCGGCTCGTACGCCGAACTCGCCGCCACCCACCCCTTCGAGGAGAAGGTCGGCAACTCCACCGTCTACGCCGAGCCGGTCGGCGTGGTCGCCGCGATCACACCGTGGAACTACCCGCTCCACCAGATCGTCGCCAAGGTCGCCCCCGCCCTCGCCGCCGGCTGCACCACCGTCCTCAAGCCCGCCGAGGACACCCCGCTCACCGCCCAGCTCTTCGCCGAGGCCGTCCACGAGGCCGGCCTGCCCGCCGGCGTCTTCAACCTGGTCACCGGCCTCGGTCCGGTCGCCGGACAGGCGCTCGCCGAACACCCGGACGTCGACCTCGTCTCCTTCACCGGCTCCACCGCCGTCGGCCGCCGCATCGGCGCCCTCGCGGGCGGCGCCGTCAAGCGGGTCGCCCTCGAACTCGGCGGCAAGTCCGCCAACGTCATCCTCCCGAGCGCCGACCTCCCCAAGGCCGTCGCCGTCGGCGTCGCCAACGTCATGTCCAACTCCGGCCAGACGTGCAGCGCCTGGACCCGGATGCTGATCCCCGCCGACCGGTACGAGGAGGCCGTGGCGCTCGCCGCCGAGGCCGTCGCCAAGTACGTCCCCGGCGAGCGCGTCGGCCCCCTGGTCAACGCGAAGCAGCGGGACCGCGTCCGCGGCTACATCGAGCAGGGCGTCGCCGAGGGCGCCCGCCTGGTCGCCGGCGGCCCCGACGCCCCGCGCGAGACCGGCTACTACGTCGCGCCGACCGTCTTCGCCGACGTCACCCCGGAGATGACCATCGCCCAGGAGGAGATCTTCGGACCCGTCGTCTCGCTCCTCCGGTACGAGGACGAGGACGAGGCCCTCGCCATCGCCAACGGCACCGTCTACGGACTCGCCGGCGCCGTCTGGGGCGAGCAGGCCGAGGCCGTCGCCTTCGCCCGCCGCATGGAGACCGGCCAGGTCGACATCAACGGCGGCCGCTTCAACCCGCTGGCCCCCTTCGGCGGGTACAAGCAGTCCGGTGTGGGCCGGGAACTCGGCGCGCACGGCCTCGCCGAGTACCTCCAGACCAAGTCCCTCCAGTTCTGAGCCCCGAGGAGCAGTCCCCGTGAGCACGATCCGCGCCGCCGTCCTGCCCGCCGTCGGCTCCCCCCTGGAGATCACCGACATCGAACTCCCCGAGCCCGGTCCCGGCCAGGTCCGGGTCCGGCTCGCCGCCGCCGGGGTCTGCCACTCCGACCTGTCGCTCTCCCACGGCACCATGCGCGTGCCGGTCCCGGCCGTCCTCGGCCACGAGGGCGCCGGCACGGTCGTCTCCGTCGGCGACGGGGTCGCCCACGTGGCTCCCGGCGACGCCGTCGTCCTCAACTGGGCGCCGTCCTGCGGCAGCTGCCACCCCTGCTCGCTGGGCGAGGTGTGGCTCTGCGCCGACGCGCTGACCGGGGCGGGGAACGTGCACGCCCACACCGCGGACGGCACCGCCCTCCACCCCGGCCTCAACGTCGCCGCCTTCGCCGAGGAGACGGTCGTCGCCGCCAACTGCGTGCTGCCCGTCCCCGACGGCGTGCCGCTCGCCGACGCGGCCCTGCTCGGCTGCGCCGTCCTCACCGGCTGGGGCGCGGTCCACCACTCCGCCCGGGTCCGGGCGGGCGAGACCGTCGCCGTGTTCGGCGTCGGCGGGGTCGGCCTCGCCACCCTCCAGGCCGCCCGGATCGCGGGCGCCTCGACGATCGTCGCGGTCGACGTCTCCCCGGAGAAGGAGGGACTGGCCCGGGCGGCCGGGGCGACCGAGTACGTCGTCGCCTCGGACACCACGGCGAAGGACATCCGGAAGCTCACGGGGGGCAACGGCGTCGACGTGGCCGTCGAGTGCGTCGGCCGCGCCGTCACCATCCGTACCGCGTGGGATTCCACCCGCCGCGGCGGCCGCACCACGGTCGTCGGCATCGGCGGCAGGGACCAGCAGGTCACCTTCAACGCCCTGGAGCTGTTCCACTGGGGCCGCACCCTGGCCGGTTGCGTCTACGGCAACTCGAACCCGGCCGAGGACCTGCCGGTCCTCGCCGAGCACATCAGGGCCGGCCGGCTGGACCTCGGCGCCCTCGTCACCGAGCGGATCACCCTGGACGGCATCCCGGGCGCCTTCGACAACATGCTCGCGGGCAAGGGCGGCCGGGCCCTGGTGATCTTCCCCTGACACGGTGACGGACCCGCGCCACCCCCAGGGCGGTGCGGGTCCGCCGGTCACAGGTCCAGCGTGAGGCGCGCGCCGCGCGAGCGGCCCACGCAGATCATCATGGTCGCCCCCGAGGCCCTCTCGTCCGCGCCGAGGACGGAGTCGTGGTGCTCGGGCGTCCCGGCGAGCACCTTCGTCTCGCAGGTGCCGCACCAGCCCTCCTCGCAGGAGTACGCGACCCCGGGCAGCACCTCGCGCACGGCGTCGAGCAGGCTCCGGCCCGGCTCCACCCGCAGGGTCCGCCCGCTGCGGCGCAGTTCGACCTCGAAGCCGCCCCCGCCGGACGGCGCGGGTTCCGGGCCGGCCGCACCGAACCGCTCCGTGTGGAGCGGACCCGGCCACCGGTCCTCCACCGCCCGCAGAAGCCCTTCCGGGCCGCAGCAGTACACGGCCGTCCCGGCGGGGAGCCCGGCGAGGGCGGCGTCCAGGTCGGGCGGCCCCGCCGTGTCCCGGGGGACGAGCGTGACCCCGGGGAGTGCGGACAGCTCCTCGCGGTACGCCATCGACGCCAGGCTCCGCCCGCCGTACAGCAGGGACCACGAACCCGGCGGAAGGGAGCGGATCATCGGCAGCAGCGGGGTGATGCCGATGCCGCCCGCGACGAACAGATACCGCTCGGCGGGCACCAGCGGGAACCGCTGGAACGGCCCCCGGACGCCGAGGAGGGTGCCCTCCCCGACGGCCGTGTGGACCTCCTCCGAACCGCCCCGGCCCGCCGGCTCGCGCAGCACCCCGAGCCGGTAGACGCTCCGGTCGGCCGGGTCGCCGCAGAGCGAGTAGTGCCGGACCGTCCCGGACGGGAGCGTCACCTGCAGGTGCGCGCCGGGCTCCCACGGCGCCAGTTCGGCCCCCTCGGGATCGGCGAGGAGCAGCCCGCGGACGCCCTCCGCCTCCTCGACGACCGACCGGACGGTGAGTCGGAACAGGGACATGAGGGGGTCACCTCGGCAATCTCGGGTCGGTGGGCGGGAGCGTCCGCGAGCGGGGTCAACGGCTCTCGGGGAGCGGCGGCGGCTCCGGCCAGATCCGGCACAGCACCCCGTACAGCGCCGCCGCGACCGCGAACGACGCCGGCAGGCTCAGGTCGATCCCGCCCGTCAGGCCGGTCAACGGGCCGGTGTACAGCGGGTTGTTGACCCACAGCACGCCGACGGCCGCGCCGGTCGCGAAGGCCGCGGCGGCCCGCGGGTTGATGCCGCCCGCGTACCAGTACCGTCCGCCCCCGCCGCCGGTGAAGGTACGCAGCGCCTCCGCGTCGTACCGGCCCCGGTGGAGCACGTACCCGACGGAGAGGACGGCCGCCCACGGGGCGACGACGGTCAGCAGCAGCGTCACGAACGCCGACATCGCGTCCATGGCGTCGTACACCACCGCCCCGAGGTACAGCACGGCCGCCGCGAGCAGCGCGACCACCGCGGTGACGGAGGCCCGCGAGGAGCGCCAGAAGACCGAGTTGGCGGAGAGCCCGGCCGCGTACAGGCAGAGGCCGGCCTGCGGCAGGGTGCCCGCGAAGCCGAAGACCACGACCGCGACGGCGAACCAGCCGGGCACCGCGTCCGTCAGGCCCTGGAGCCAGGGATCGTCGGGGACCGGGAAGAGCGTCGTCACGTACGCGCCGGTGAGCAGCGCGGCGAGACTGCTGAGGAACATCGCGGTGCCGCTGGCCCGCACCACCCGCCCGGTGGGGGTGGAGGCGGGCATGAAGCGCGTGTAGTCGCCCTGGAAGGTGGCGTACGAGAGGGGAACGGTCGCGGACGCGGTCGCCGCGAGCAGCCAGGTGTGCGGACCGCTGCCGAGCACCGGCGTCCCGCCGGCGTATCCCGCGTCGAACCGGGGGGCGAGCACGAGCACGGTGCCGAGCAGCACCGCCCCGCCGGTGACGGCGGTGATCCGGTACGTGCGGACCAGCGTCTCGTGACCGCGCACGGCGACCAGCGCGACCGCCGCCGCCGTCACGGCCATCGCGGCCGTCAGCGCGCCCGGCCCCGTCGGCGTGGACAGCAGCCGGTGGCCGGCCACCATGACCGCGGTGCCACCGGTCCACACGGCGATCGCGAAGAAGCCGAGCGCCGTGACCACCGTGAGGGCGTTGCCGACGACCCTGCCCCGTACGCCGAAGTGCGCTCCGCTCGCCACGGGGTCGTTGGTCCCGGTGCGGACGCCGAACCGGGCCAGCGGCGCGAGCAGCACCGTGCCGACGGCGACGCCCACCGCGATCGCGCTCGCCGAGGCCCACCAGCCCAGACCGAAGACCACGGGCAGCGCGCCGAGGACGACCGTGCCGAACGAGAACTGCGCGGACGGCCAGATCCAGCCGAACGCGGCCGGTGTCGAGGTCCGTTCGGCCGCCGGCACCGGCGCGACGCCGTCGTGGCCGGCCGCCGCACGGGGCGGCGTCACGGTGGACGCCGCCCCGGTCGGTGTGGTGGTCACGGGGCGCCCCCGGCCCGGTCCTGTACGCCGGGGTCGCCGGGCAGCACGTCGACCACCCGGAGGGCGGCGCAGGCCGCCCCCGAGGTCCGCTCGCCGCTCGTCAGGTCGAAGGTCGTGTGGTGCAGGGGGCAGGTGATGCGCAGCCTGTCCCCGTCGACCCTGCCGTACTTGAGCCGGCCCCCGCGGTGCGGGCAGAGGGCGGCCGCGAGGACCTTGCGGCCGCCGACCTCGACCAGGACCAGGTCCTCGGTCACCTGGCGGACGACGGGCTCACCGCCCTCGCGGCGCCGCCCGGCGGGCACGGCCGTCATGCGACGGCCCCCCGCGCCCGGGCGATCGCCGTCTCGGTCGCCTCGCCGACGATGTCGGAGGCCAGCCGCACGCCCGCCCAGATCTTCGCCAGGTCGGGCTCCTCCAGGGCGCGGATCGCCGTCCGCATGTGGTTGCTGTGGTAGGCGTCGATGTAGAGGTGCTCGGTGTAGTAGGCGTCGTGGACGATTCCGAGGCGCCGCGCCGCCCGGGCGAAACTCTGGAAGGCGTAGAGCACGCTCGTCTCGAAGTAGGCGTACGCGCCCAGGAAGTACTGGGGCGAGGGTGCCCGGCTCGCCAGCCAGTGGAACATGTTGACGTAGGCGAAGCACTCCGGCGACGTGTCGTCGAGGTAGTCGTCGAGCCGGAGGCTCAGACCGAGCTCGGTGAGCAGGTCCCGGTACAGCTGGGAGTGCGCCTTCTCCTCGTTGCCGCAGCCCAGTTCGTCGATGAGGACCCGGAAGACCGCCATCGCCGAGCGGTACGGCAGCCGGGGGACCACCGGGAGCAGCGACTCCGACTCGGTGAGGCCGTCGAGGGCGAACTGCCGCACCACGACCTTGAACTGTTCGAGCGTCGCGTGCTCGGCGAGGAAGGTCGCGCTCTCGGGGAGTGCGGCCTCCTCCTCGGCGAGGAACTCCTTCAGGGCCTGGAGCAGTTCGCCGGCCGAGCCGAAGCGCGGGGCGGAGGTCTCGTAGGCGCGCGCCTTCGGCAGGATCCAGCGCTCCTCGATCGCCGTCATCGAGCCGTAGTCGCCGAGGTTGGGGACCCGGCGGTAGAGGTCGTGCAGCTCGCGCTGGGCGGTCGCGGCCGGGGCCGCGACGGAGTGCGCGGCCACCGGGACGGGCGAGGCGGGGGTGGTGCTCATGCCGCCTTCGCCTCCTCGTGGGTGGTGGGGGAGCTGATCACGCCGCGCCGGTGCAGCTCCCTCTTCACCCACCGGTACCAGTCGTCGCGGAAGACTCCGTACCGCTCGCAGACAGTGTTGATCTCCGTCTGCCGGTCGGGGGTCGGGTCGACCAGCATGGCGTTGCACAGCCCGGGTTCGAGGTTGGCCAGCGGGCCGATGAAGCCCTGGATGCCGCGGGCGTCGACGAGGAGGTTCTCCCAGCCCTCGAAGACGGGGATGCCGGTGCCGGCCTCCGCCATCTCGCGGGTGAAGGCGGCGTCGCCGCTCGACTCCTTGATGCCGACGATCCCGGGGATCTCCTTGCAGATCCGGACGAGGGTGTCGAACGCGATGCGATTGCCGGACAGCGCCTCCTCGTTGTAGAGGAAGACCGGTATGTCGAGGGCCGCGCGGATCGACCGGTAGTGGGCGACGATCGCGTCCTGCGTCACGTCCGCGCCGAACGGCGTGGTCACGACGACCGCGTCGGCGCCGAGTGCGGCGGCCGTGCGGGCCCGGTCGATCACCGCGTCGGTGTCGGGGAGCTGGATGCCGGCGAGCACGGGCAGGCCGTCCGCGTGCTCGACGGTGTACGCCACGACGTCGTGCCACTGCCGGGCGTCCAGCGCCCAGCCCTCGCCGGAGGTCAGGGCCGGCATGAGGCCGGAGACCTCGGCGCGGACGTGGTCGACGAGGCGGGCGACGCTCCGCTCGTCGACGGTGCCGTGCTCGTCGAGCGGGGTGATCAGCGGGACGATGGTCCCGGAGTAGGTGCCAGGCATGAGTGGGGTGCCCTTCGGAAATGGGTCCAGAGGTGGTTCGGAGCGGGTACCGAGGTCGTGCACGGAGGTACCGGGGCCGTTCAGAGGTTCTCGGAGGCGACCTTCAGGACCAGCGACCGCTGGTACAGCTCCTCCAGGTACGCGGGGAACGAGGGCTCCTCGACCGCGCTGCGAGCGCCCTCCCGCACGATCGGTTCGACGGGAAGTCCGGGCGTACGGAGCAACCGGGGGCTCGCGGTGCGGAGCAGGCCCCCCTTGCCGATGACCTGCGCGAGGACGAGCCGTTCATGGGTGGGCAGTCCGTCGAGCCCGGGTGCGGTGAGGGCCCGGCGGACGTCCTCCCCGTCGTAGCCGACCCGGTCGATCGCCAGGTCGGTGTGGAGGACGTCCATGAAGGGGTAGTACTCGTCCTGCACTCCCCGCTCGTAGCCCCACACGAGGTCGTCGCAGCGGCCGACCTGCTCCCAGCTCATGAAGATCCGGCCGGTGTCCCCGGCGGCCAGCCGGTCCGCGAAGAAGGACTTGGCGGCGATCCGGACGGCGTCGTCCTTGCTGTGCATGCCCATGAAGAGGGTGGCGTCGATGAACACCGCGGGGGTGGGGTCAGGCCGCATAGCGCTCGAGCACCTTCCGCATCCGCTCCATCGCGCCGGCGAACAGCTCGGGCTCGCGGGCCAGGGCCAGGCGGAGGAAGCGCTCGCCCTTCTCCTTGGTGTTCCAGTAGAAGAACGTGCCCGGCAGGACGTAGACCTCCTCGTCGAACAGGACGGCCTGGAGCTGGGTGGCGGTCAGGTGCTCCGGCTTGATCCGGAACCAGGCGACGCTGGTGCCGACGACCGGCTCCTGGAACTCCAGGATGGTGCCGCCGAGCGCGGCGCGGGCCGCCTCGCCGTTGGTCGTGATGATGTCGCGCACGGAGGCGAAGCCGTCGGTGATGGAGTCCTCGACGTACTGGGTCACCATGTTGAGGACGAACGGCGAGACGTTGAGCAGGACGCTGGTGTGGAGGTTGTACACCTCCTCCTGGATGTCCCGGCTGGCCGTGATCATGGCGCACTTGGCGTCCTGGATCGGCCAGGTCTTGCCGGTGTCCTCCATGACCATGTACGTGACGCCGGACTCCTCCAGGAGCCGGTAGATGTCGACCCGGCCGACGCCCTCGTCGCAGAGCGCGAAGGAGGCGAAGCAGAAGTCCATCACCAGGACCTTGCCGTGGTCCACGCAGTAGCGGACGACCTCGCGGAAGCCCTCCAGCTTCTCCGCGAGCAGGGTGAACCCGGTGGGGTTGTTGGGGTCGACGAGGTAGATCGCGTCCGCGTCGACCTGCTCGACCAGCCGGTCGTAGATCGCGTCCCGGTCGTGCAGCGCGGACTCGGCGAGCGGCGAGATCGGCACCTGCATGTTGCGGAGCAGGTCCACGAGGTTGTCGAAGCAGGGCTCGACCAGCTGCACGGACTTGCCGCGCTGCTTGAGGAACATGCCGGCGACCATGGTGGAGACGCTGGCGGAGTACGAGAGGAGCGTGCGGTCCATCGCCCGGGCGGTGGGCTGCTGGTGCAGCCGGAAGAACGCGTCGAGGAACTGCCGCTCGAAGTGGGCCTGCTGCTTCGACTCGGACTCGTGCCAGAGCTCGGGCAGCCGCGAGACGATCTGCTCCTGGGAAGCGGACTGGCGCTGGTGGGTGTGCGCGTCGGCGAGGTTGAACCGGGTCTTCAGAGCTTCGATCTCGTGCTGGGTGAGGTCGACGAAGGTGCTGACGTCTGCCTTGTCGGTCAACGACATGAGAACTCCCGCTGTCGATACGAATGCCGATGCGAATGCTGCTTGGAATCTGCGTCCGGAATTCCGGCCGGCGGGAACGACTGTATGAGGTGCGACCGGGCTTGCGAATAACGGCCGGGTCACGCAATTAATAATCACCGCGATGTTCTGCGGACGAAAAAAAGGAACGACGGCCAGGCATTCCGTGAATTGGAATGCCTGGCCGTCGTTCCCTGTCGTGGCCGCCTCCGGCGGCTTTCTCCGGCTATTCGGTGGCGGCCCGCAGCAGAATGTCCTCGAACACCTTCGGGTCGTCCGAGGCGATCACGGGCCAGCCGATGCCGTACGCGCCCTCCCAGCCCACGTCGATGCCCGGGTTGGCGTGGTCGGAGCCGTCGGGCAGGAAGAGGTGCGGACTGCAGTTCACGCGGTCGGTCGCGGACAGGGCGGCCTGGTCGGCGAGGGTGCGGCGGGCCCGGCCGTCGTCCAGCGCCTCGGTGAGCGCCGCCACGTCGACCACGCCGGTGTCGGCCGCCACGTCCAGGATCACCTTGCGGTGGCTGATGCAGCGCGACTCGGCCCAGAACGCCCGGCGCAGCCCGAGGTCGAGCTGCTCCGAGGCGTTGAGGCTCTGCTCCTTCGCCGCGAGGACGGCCTCCAGGGCGGGCAGCGTCGTCGAGGGGTAGAGCCAGTCCTTGGCCTGCCACAGCTGCCAGCCGGCGGCCGGCTCCAGGCTGCCCATCCGGGCGACCTCGCTGTCCGTGCCGGGGCGCGGGCTGGGGGCGTCGTTCAACAGTTCCAGCGGGAAGGCCCGCAGGTCGAAGGAGACCTGCTCCTCCAGGCCCAGCCGGGCCCGGGTGGTGTGCAGCCGGTGGACGGCGATGTGCGCGAAGGAACACCAGATGTCGGAGAAGACGGTGACGACTCCGCGCGGCGGGGTCAGGTCGGCGGTGGTCGGGTCGGGCATGGTTCTCCTCGTTCGGGTCGCGGGCGGGGGTGTCAGCCGGCGGGGGACTCGTGGGCGTCCAGGGCCGCCTCGAGGTCGAGCTCGGCGTCGGGCAGCCAGGCGGGCAGGGAGGGGATGCGGGCCATCGCGTCGAAGAGCCGCGGTACGGCGGCCTCGCGGACGGTCGGCCCGTGGGCGCTCAGCAGTCGTGCGGGGCGCAGCGCGGCCAGTTCGCGCACGGGCCGGACGAACTTCGCCTCGTCGACCAGCGCGGTCCACGGGGCTATCGCCCGGTTCAGTACGTCGAATCCGCGGAAGAACTCCTCCTCGGAAAGGTCGGCGAATTCCTGGGTGATCTCTTCGACGACGGTGCCGAAGCTGTCGGAGCTGTAGAGCGTTCCATCGGAATGGTCGAACACGGCGAGGGTGCCGGGTGAATCGAAGGTGGGCGGCCGGTGAAAACTCAGCTCACGGTCGCCGATTTTCACCCGGCTTCCCGGGTTCGCTGTTACTACCCGGTCCCCGGGAATGTCGAACTCTTCTGATATTCGCGTCAGTGATATCGCGTTCGCGAGCACCTTCGCGTGCGGGGCGTCGGCCAGGATCCGGGCCAGGGCGCCGGTGTGGTCGCGGTCGTCGTGCGTGACGACCACCCAGCGCAGATCGGCCGGGTCGATCAGGGACCAGAGGGAGTCGAGGAACCCCTCCCGGTCGACGGGCATGCCGGTGTCCACGAGGACCGGCTGTCCGGACCGCAGGAGGAAGGCGTTCACCGGCTGGTCGCCGAGGCCCGGTATGGGCAGCGCGGAGGGCAGGACGTGGATGTCCGGCCCGGCCGTGTAGGAGGGTTTCATGCCGCACCTCTCGTGACGGGTCTTCAGACGAGCTGGATGGTCAGGGAGCCGGCGATCAGCAGGGCGAGACCCAGGGCGCGCGGCTTCGTCAGGGAGCGCTGGGGGAGCTTGAAGAGGCCCTTGTGGTCGATCAGTGCCGAGGTGAGCTGCTGTCCGGTCACGGTGAGCGCGATCGTCACGGCCGCGCCGATCGAGGGGATGAGCAGGAAGGTGCCGGTGACGTAGGCGGCGGCGCACGCGCCTCCCAGCCAGCCCCACCAGGGCATCTTCTTCAGCGGGGCGATCTTGGGCTTCGGGGTGCGCCGGGTCGCGTACAGCACGAGCAGGACGACGGCGATGGTGAAGGTCGCGACGGCGAAGCTGATCACGGCGACGGTGATGGGCTCCTTCAGCTGCGCGCGCAGCTGGGCGTTGACCGCGCCCTGCACGGGCAGGACGCCGCCGGCGACGACGCCGAGGGCGAGCCAGCCCGCGCGGCCGGCGCTCGACATCCTGGGGGCGCCGGGCGGGGCGGCCGCCTTCATGCCCCGGATGATCACGACGATGCCGGCGAGCACGGCCAGGGCGCCGATGACGATCCCGGCGTTCAGGTCCTTCTGCTCCAGCCCGAGGAGACCGAACACGTCGAGCGCGAGCGAGGCGAACATCTGGCCGGTCACGAACAGTCCGACGGCGGCGAGGGCGCCCAGCCGGGGGAACAGCAGGATGCCGCTGGTGATGTAGAGCGGACTGGCCAGTCCGCCGAGCAGCTGCCAGGGCTCCACGTCGGGCAGCTTGCCGAGCGCGCCGAGCGCGCCGGCGGCCACGGCCAGGACGACGAGCAGGCCGGTCGCGACGCCGAGCTGGATGGTCGAAGCGCCGTACGGGGTGCCGACGGCCGAGTTGAGCTGGAGGTTCACCGAGGCCTGGACGGCCAGGAGGCAGCCGACCAGCAGGGCCGCGGCGAGAAGCGCGGTGTGCATCTGGATCTCCCTGGGGCGGGGATGGCGAGCGGATAAGTGGACACTGAGTCCGTTTAGCATGCCACGCGGGATGGCAAACGGACAAGGTGTCCACTTAGCCCCGAGGGAAGTAAGGTCTGATCCATGAGCGACGACGAGCAGCGCGGACGTGGAGCCTCCTCCGTGCACCGGGTCGGCGGGCTCCTCGGAGATCTACAGGCCGTCGACGAACAGCCGGTCGCCCCGCGGAGGCGGGCCGACGCGGAACGCAACCGTGCCCAGATCCTGGCCGCGGCCGAGCGGCTCTTCGCCGAGCAGGACCCCCGGACGGTCACCATGGACCGGATCGCCAAGGCCGCCGGCGTGGGCCGCGCCACGCTCTACCGGAGCTTCCCCGACCCGCCCTCGGTCGCCGTGGCGCTGCTCGACGAACACGAGCGCCGGCTCCAGGGGCAGCTCATCTACGGCCCGCCGCCGCTCGGCCCCGGCGCGCCCGCGGGGGAGCGGCTCGCGGCCTTCTATCTGGCGATGCTCGACCTGCTGGAGCGTCATCTCCCGCTGGCGCTGGGGGCCGAGACCGGCCCCGCGCGCTTCCGCACGGGCGCCTACGGCTTCTGGCGCGTGCACGTCCGCACCCTGCTGGTCGCCCACGGGGTCCGCGACCCGGACCCGCTGATCGACATCGCGCTCAGCCCGCTGTCGCCCGAGCTCTTCCAGTTCCAGCGGCACGAGCTCGGTCTGTCGGCCGAGCGCATCGGCCGGTCACTGACGGCCTTCGCCCGCCGACTCCTTGAGGCCGGCGACGGGGACTGACGGCCCGGCGGCCGGGCCGCGGGCGGCCGGACCGGACGCCCTGCCCGGCTCCTCGCGCCCGACCGCGCCCTCGCGCGGCCGCCCGGCCGGGTGCACGAGGCCCGGCAGGATCAACTCCCAGATCCGCCCGAGCCGTTCCTCGGCCGGCCCCCACAGCGCACCGCTCTCCGCCGGGCGGCGCTCCGCGGCGGCCTCCGTCGGTCGGCGGGGCGGGATGCTCTCCGGGGCGTCGCCGTCGGCGGCGCCGCGCTCCGGCGGCCAGGGCGCGTCGGTGGGGGCGGCGTTGGGGCAGCGCATCTCCAGCTCGACGCCGGTGATCACGTAGCCGATGAGCGCCGCGACGGCGGTCGCGTCCACGCCGGGGCGCAAGGCGTTCTCCGCTGCGGCGTAGCGTGCGAGGCGCGCCACCTCGCGCCGCCACGGGCAGTCCAGCACGGGGCCGGTCGACTGGAGCTCGCGGGCCAGGCGTTCGCCGGCCCGGGCCAGGTGGTCGGTCTCGAACAGCCGGATCAGCGCGTGCGTGGTGATCACCAGCTTGTCGATCGCGGTGCCGCCCACGCCCTCCGTGGACAGGCAGGCCGACTCGACCGTGATCCGGGTGACCGCACGGGCCCGGCCGCGCACCTCGCTCGCGAGGTCCGCCTTCGTCGCGAAGTGGAAGACGAGGGCGCCGGTGGTCACCCGGGCCTCGCCGGCGATTCTGGCGAGCGACGCGCGCTCGTAGCCGAGTCTGTCGAAGACCCGGGCCGCAGACGAGAGGATCTCCTGTCTCGTCCGCTCCGCCCGCTGCTGAATCGCCATGAGCTCCCCCGTCGGATTGCCGGAAGGTGCCGGCCCGTCACGTTGCGGCCCGCGCCTGTGACCGACTCGAAACTATCCGGCCGGGCGGCGACGAAACGCCCCTTCTCGCCCGTCCGGCCGAAACTGGGGCTTGACGGGCATCTCCCCTCCAGGTCGCGGCCGCCTGCGGGCCGCGGGCCGCCTGTGAAGTGACCGGAACCCTGGGTATGGCCTGTCAGGTGGATTCGGCCGTTCCGGCCGCGGCGGAGGTCCGCAGCCGGGAGCGGGACACCGCCACACCGGCCAGGCACAGCGCCCCTCCGGCGAGCGTGAGGAGCCCCGGCAGTTCGCCGAGGAGGACCCAGGCGAGCAGCACCACGAGAGCGGGCACCGCGTACGTCGTCGCGCCCATCCGGCCTGCGGTCGTACGGGCCAGGGCGTACGCCCAGGTCGTGAAGGCGAGCGCGGTCGGGAACACCCCGAGGTAGAGCATGTTCAGGGTCGCCGACAGCGGGGCCCGGCCCGCCTCCTCGACCAGCTGCCCGGCGAACGGCAGGCAGGCGACCGTGCCCACCAGGCACCCGAACGTCGTCACCTGGAGCGCGCTGCCGTGCGCCAGCGCCGGCTTCTGCGCCACGACCCCGCCCGCGTACGCCACCGCCGCCAGCAGGCAGAGCAGGACCCCGAGCACCGAGGCGTGCCCGCCGGAGGACCCCGCCGACATCGAGAGGCCCACGGCCACCGCACCCGCGAAGGACACCGCCATGCCGGCGAGCAGCCGGGGCGGCAGCGACTCCTTGAGGAACCGCGCGCCGAGGAGCGCGATCAGGATCGGTCCGATGTTCACCACCATCGCCGCGGTGCCCGCGTCGACCTCCTGCTCGCCCCAGTTGAGCACCACCATGTACACCCCGAACCAGAGCAGCCCCGAGACCGCGATGCCCGGCCAGGCCGCCCGGGGCGGAAGTCCCTCCCGCCGCGCCAGCAGGACCGCGCCGAGGACCAGGGAGCCGGCGAGCAGCCGGCCGAGCGCGAGCGCGCCGGGGGAGTAGGCCGCCCCGGCGCTGCGGATCGAGACGAAGGCGGAGGCCCACAGGACGACGGTCACGCCGGCGGCGCCGAGCGCGAGGCGCGAGGATTGCTTCTGCATGGGTCGACCGTAGGCCGTGAACCGTTCGGCGTTCACCGCAATATCGCGGGGGCGGGAGCGGGGCCGTACGGCGCACTGCGGAGCGGGAGCGAGGGCCGGGACGCGGGCTGGGACGGGCCGGGGACGCGGGCGGTTCGCGGGCCGGGGCGCGGGCTGTTCGCGGCGGCGGCCGGCCCCGAACCACCCGGCCCGGCTCACCGCAGCGCCGTCGGCGCGATGCCCAGGGACGCGTACAGGGCGGACTCGCCCTCCTCGGTCACCTTCACGGCCCGCTCGGACCCGATCCGGACGCACCAGCCGGCGTCGAGTGCGTGCCGGCACAGGGCGGCGCCCGCGATCCCCGCGAGGTGGGGCCGCCGTTCGGTCCAGTCGAGGCAGCCGCGCGCCACCGGCCGCCGCCCCTTGCGCACGAGGGCGATGCCCCGCTCGTCGAACCAGGCCAGACCCCAGTCCGTGAGCGCGAACCCGGTGTCCTGGCGCAGCAGTCCGCGCTCGGTCAGCGCCTCCGTGATCGCGATGCCGAGCCGTCCGGCGAGATGGTCGTAGCAGGTCCGGCCGCGGGCCATCGCCGCTCCGGCGCCGGCCTCCCGCAGCGAGCGGGGCGGCGCGGGCGCCGCGGGCTCGGACCGGGCGGCCAGGTCCTCGACGAGGTGCGCGATCCCGGGATCGGCGAGCCGTACGTACCGGTGCCTGCCCTGCCGTTCCTCGGCGAGGACCCCGCCCGCGACCAGCTTCCCGAGGTGCTCGCTGGCGGTGGACGGAGCCACCCCCGCGTGCCGGGCGAGCTCGCCCGCCGTCCAGGCCCGCCCGTCGAGGAGGGCGAGCAGGAACGCGGCACGGCTCTCGTCCGCGAAGAGCGCCGCGAGCGCGGCGAGGTCTCTGGCTGCCATGCCCCCAGCCTGCCGGACGCACCGTTCGGCGGTGGCCGAAGTGTCCTGGGGCCTGTCGTCACCTTCCCGTCCGCCCCACGACGGGAATGGGGCGACAGGCCCTAGGAGGCCGACGTCCGGCGGGCCGCCGGGATGGCCTCGTACTGGAGCGCCAGCCCGTCGAGCAGGGCCCGCAGGCCGGTCTCGAAGGCGCCCTCGTCGACCTTCTGGCGGTGTTCGGCGAGGAGGTGGGCCCGGCCGAGGTGGGGGTAGTCGGCGGGGTCGTAGGCCGTCTCGTCGTCGACGAAGCCGCGGGCGAACGAGCCGAGGGCGGAGCCGGTGACGAAGTACCGCATCAGCGCGCCGATGGAGGTGGCCTGCGCCGGAGGCCAGCCCGCGCGGACCATCGCGCCGAAGACGGCGTCGGCGACGCGGAGGCCCGCGGGCCGGCGGCCGGGGCCCTGGGCCAGGACCGGGACGATGTGGGGGTGGTCGGCGAGGGCGGCGCGGTAGGAGACCGCCCAGTCGTGGAGCGCGGTCCGCCAGTCCCGTACGTCGTCCTCCGCGAACATCGACAGGTCGATCTTGGCGCTCACCGCGTCCGCCACCGCGTCGAGGATCTCGTCCTTCGTCCGGAAGTGGTTGTAGAGCGAGGGTCCGCTGACCCCGAGTTCGGCGGCCAGCCTGCGGGTCGACAGGGCGGCGAGGCCCTCCGCGTCGATCAGCGCTCCCGCCGTCTCGACGATCCGGTCTCGGCTGAGCAGGGGCTTGCGCGGTCGGGCCATGGCGCACATAGTAGGCGTGCGCTCAAAAACTAGCAGTGGTAATTAAAGGGATCGGCGAGGTGGTGCACGGTGGATCTGGCGCTGAGCGAGGAGCAGGAGGCCGTGCGGCGGCTCGCCGAGGACTTCGTCGCGCGGGAGGTCGCTCCGCACGTCGTCGCGTGGGACCGCGCCGAGGAGGTCGACCGGGCGATCGTGAAGAAGCTCGGCGCCGTCGGCTTCCTCGGACTCACGATCCCGGAGGAGTACGGCGGCTCCGGCGGCGACCACCTCGCGTACTGCCTCGTCACCGAGGAGCTGGGGCGCGGCGACTCCTCCGTGCGCGGCATCGTCTCCGTCTCCCTCGGCCTGGTCGCCAAGACGATCGCCTCCTGGGGCAGCGAGGAGCAGAAGCACGCGTGGCTGCCCCGGCTCGCCTCCGGCGAGGCACTCGGCTGCTTCGGCCTCACCGAGCCGGGCACCGGCTCCGACGCGGGGAACCTGGCCACCCGGGCGGTCCGGGACGGCGACTCCGGCGACTACGTGGTCAACGGCACCAAGATGTTCATCACCAACGGCACCTGGGCCGACGTCGTCCTGCTCTTCGCCCGGACGAACGACACCCCCGGCCACAGGGGCGTCTCCGCCTTCCTCGTCCCCACCGACACCCCCGGCCTCACCCGCCGGGCCGTCCACGGCAAGCTCGGCCTGCGGGGCCAGGCCACCGCCGAGCTGGTCCTGGAGGACGTCCGCGTCCCGGCCGCCGCCCTGCTCGGCCCCGAGGGCAAGGGCTTCACCGTCGCCATGTCCGCCCTGGCCAAGGGCCGGATGTCGGTCGCCGCGGGCTGTGTCGGCATCGCGCAGGCCGCGCTCGACGCCGCCGTGCGGTACGCCGGGGAGCGCGAGCAGTTCGGCAAGCCCATCGCCTCGTACCAGCTCGTGCAGGAACTGATCAGCGACATCGCCGTCGACGTGGACGCCGCCCGGCTCCTGACCTGGCGGGTCGCCGACCTGGTCGACCGGGGCCAGGACTTCGCCACGGCCGCCTCCAAGGCGAAGCTGTACGCCTCCGAGGCCGCCGTCCGCGCCGCCAACAACGCCCTCCAGGTCTTCGGCGGCTACGGCTACATCGACGAGTACCCGGTCGGCAAACTCCTCCGCGACGCCCGCGTCATGACCCTCTACGAAGGCACCAGCCAGATCCAGAAGCTCATCATCGGGCGGGCGCTGACGGGAGTCTCGGCCTTCTGACCCCCGGGGGCCCGGGATCGGGCCCGAGGGCCGTGGACCTCACTCCCGGGCCACCCGGCTGAGTACGGGGAATGAGTACGCGGGCGGATGCGGCACGGGGCGCATCCGCCCGATGCTCTTCCCATGAGCGACACACCGGTCAAGCAGCAGAACACCGCGGCCTACTACCTGCAGGCCGTCATCTCCTTCGGGATCGCGATCGCGGCCGTGGCCATCGGCGTCTACCAGCTCGACGCCAGCGCCTGGGTCCGTGCCTTCCTCGCCGTCTCGGTCCTCTACCTCACGACCTCGGCCTTCACGCTCGCCAAGGTCGTCCGCGACCGCCAGGAGGCCGGCCAGATCGTCAGCAGGGTCGACCAGGCCCGCCTGGAGAAGCTCCTCGCCGAGCACGACCCCTTCCAGAAGCTCTAAGCGCTTGCTCACCCTCGTTGTATGGTGTTCGTCCTGACGGGGTCCGAGAAGGAGTGTGGGATGAGCGTGACGGAGGAGAGGCCCGGGGGCGAGGACATGCCCTGGGGCGAGGTCACGCCCGAAGCGGCCCGGCGACTGCTGGTGGCCGCCGTGGAGGCGTTCGCCGAGCGCGGCTACCACGCCACCACCACCCGGGACATCGCCGGCCGCGCCGGGATGAGCCCGGCCGCGCTCTACATCCACTACAAGACCAAGGAAGAGCTGCTCCACCGGATCAGCCGCATAGGCCACGACAAGGCACTGGAGATCCTCCGGGCCGCGGCCGCCGGTGACGGCACGGCCGCCGAGCGCCTCGCCGACGCCGTGCGCTCCTTCGTCCGCTGGCACGCCGAGCGCCACACCACCGCACGGGTCGTCCAGTACGAGCTGGACGCCCTCGGCCCCGAGCACCGCGCCGAGATCGTGGAGCTCCGCCGCCGATCCGACGCGGCGGTGCGCGAGATCATCGACGAGGGCGTGGCGGCGGGCGAGTTCGACGTCCCCGACGTGCCCGGCACCACGGTCGCCGTGCTCTCCCTCTGCATCGACGTCTCGCGCTGGTTCAACGCGCAGGGACGCCGGACGCCCGACGAGGTCGGCGCGCTGTACGCCGACCTCGTCCTGAGGATGGTCGGCGCTCAGAAGTAGTAGCGGGAGACCGACTCGGCGACGCAGACCGGCTTGTCGGAGCCCTCGCGCTCGACGGTCACCACCGCCGTCACCTGCACGCCGCCGCCCGCCTCCTCGACCTTCGTCAGGACGGCGGTGGCCCGCAGCCGCGATCCGACCGGTACGGGGGCCGGGAAACGGACCTTCTCCGTGCCGTAGTTGATGCCCATCCTCATGCCCTGGACCGACAGCACCTGGGGCACGAACAGCGGCAGCAGCGACAGCGTCAGGTAGCCGTGCGCGATGGTCGTGCCGAACGGCCCGGTGGCGGCGCGTTCGGGGTCCACGTGGATCCACTGGTGGTCCCCGGTCGCCTCGGCGAAGAGGTCGATCCGCTTCTGGTCGACCTCCAGCCAGTCGCTGTGTCCCAGCTGCTCGCCGACCCCCGCGCGCAGCTCCTCGGCGGAGGTGAAGATCCTCGGCTCGGCCATGGTGTGTCCCTCTCTGGTACGGCATACCCAACGGTCGGTATCTAAGCGCTTGCTCAGCATGTGGGGTGAGGGGGCCACTGTCAACGGACAGTAGGGTTCGGCGGGTGCCGCAGATTCCCGAGAAGATCCACGAACTCACCGTCGGCCAGCTCGCCGCCCGCAGTGGGGCCGCCGTCTCCGCCCTGCACTTCTACGAGGCGAAGGGGCTCATCAGCAGCCGCCGCACCACCGGCAACCAGCGCCGCTACGGCCGCGACACCCTCCGCCGGGTCGCGTTCGTCCGGGCCGCGCAGCGGGTCGGCATCCCCCTCGCCACGATCCGCGAGGCGCTCGCCCAGCTCCCCGAGGAGCGCACGCCCACGAACGAGGACTGGGCCCGCCTCTCGGCGGCCTGGCGCACCGAACTCGACGCGCGCATCACCCAGCTCGGCCGGCTCCGCGACCACCTGACGGACTGCATCGGCTGCGGCTGCCTCTCCCTGGAGACCTGCGTCCTCTCCAACCCGGACGACGTCATCGGCGAACGCATGGCCGGCTCCCGCCTCCTCCCGGTCCGCCGCCCCGCCAAGGACGACGCGTCCTAGAGGACGACGCCTCCTTGAGGTCGACGCCCCCATGAGGTCGACCTTCCTTGAGGTCGACGCCTTCTATTGCACGACGCCCGGCCCCGCGACGGCCGCCGCCACCAGTTCGGCGTTCGAGCGGGCCCGGGTGCCGTCCGGCAGCAGCAGGGTGTCCTCCAGGCCGATCCGGCGGGCCAGCCCCAGCCGGCGGGCCAGCCGCAGCACCGGCCACGCGCCGCCGTCCACACCGTGGAGCAGCAGCGGTACGCCCGCCGGGCGGGCGATGTCGGAGAGCAGGGCCAGGGCCACGGCTTCGGCCGCCGCCACCGGGCCGGCCGGGGGACCGGCCCGCGCCGCGGGGGTGTGGGCCCTCGCCAGGACCCGTGCCACCCGGGGCGCCAGCGGTGAGCGGGCGAAGCGGGCCGGGCCGTCCGTACCGGACCACAGGGCGGCCTCGACCGCGATCCCGCGCGACAGGAGCGCCGACGCCACCTCCTCGGCGCCCGGCTCGTGCCAGTCGACGGAGACGAGACCGGGGAGGGCGGCCCAGGAGCGCACCCGCTCCACCCGGCGTTCCGTGTCGGGCTCGGCGGACATCGCCGTCGTGATCCGTACCGGCGCCCCCGCCGGTACGCCGGCCCCGGCGCCCGCCGCTCCGAGCGCCGCCCCGAGCGACGTCAGGACGGGCGCGAGCACGCGCGGCGACAGCGACGTACGACCGCACGGCGTGCGGGGGTGCACGCGTATCTCGCGGGCCCCCGCCGTCACCGCCGAGGCCGCGGACGCGGCAAGGGACTCCGGCGACATCGGCACCGCCGCCGTGTCCCCGGGCCCCCGTGATCCGTTGAGGCAGACCTGGAGCAGGGCGGGGGACGCCCGTCTCACGCCGCCGACGCCAGCGGGCGGCGGCGGTCCCCGCGGGCCCTGGCCAGCGCGCCCGAGGTGAGCACCGCGCGGGGAACGCCCACGCCGCAGTCCCCGCACACGGGCCCGAGCCACGGCTCGTACGCGTCACCCGGCCCGGCCCACTCGATGCGGGGCCCGGCGCACACCGGGCAGCCGTCGCCCGGGTCGCCCTCCAGGGCCGTGATCAGCCGCCGCAGCACCTCGGGCAGCGGGTCCGACGGGTGCACGGCGGGGTCGCCGCACCGGACGACCCCGTTGCCGCCCCAGACCCGCCGGTGCCAGTCGTCGAGGGCGCCGAGACCCCGGAGCCCCTCGTGCTTCTCGCGCCGCCGCCGGGCGGCGAACTCCTCCTCGTACGCGAGCCACACGGCCCGCGCCTCCTCCAGCTCGTCGAGGGCGGCCACCAGCCGCCCCGGGTCGAGCTCCCGGTCCTCGGGCCCGAATCTGTGCCGGCGGCACAGATGGTCCCAGGTCGCCCGGTGCCCGTACGGCGCGAACCGCTCCAGACACTTGCGCAGCGAGTACCTGCGCAGCGCCGTGTCGCACCCCGGATCGCGCACCTGTCTCGCGAGACTCCGGAAAGCGGCCATCTCTCGCCACCTCCGCCGCTGGTCCTTCCGCGATATCAGAGGGACGAACGAGCGGCCCGCGATGTTCCATCGATATCCGGATGGCAGCCATCAACGGGACGGCAGGGACCCCTGGTGCACACCGGAACCGGCGCGTCCGGTGTGCTCGGAACCAGGAGCGGCCCAGGTCACGCGGCCGGACGGCCGGGGCGGGCGGCCCCCACCACGAGCCGGGCCAGCTCGGGCCGCAGGATGTCGCTGTGCGAGCCGACCACGGCCGCCGAGTCGACGTTCACGCACCCCGACACCGGCACGCCCTCGCGCAGCACCTCCTCCAGGGTCCGCTCCACCGTGCCCGGCACCGCCCTCACGCCGTCGTGCCCGACCGCCCCCCAGCGCGGGTCGTCGGTACCGAGCAGCCCGGCCCGGACGCCGTCGAGCGCCGGGGAGTCGCCCGTGACCGACGCGGAGTCGCCCGCGAGCCGGGACGCCAGCGGGTACATCACCCCGAGTGCCTTGTCGTGCCGCGAGTAGGAGGCCACCAGTGGGCCCCGCACCCGGTACTGGGCGTCCCGCAGCGCACCGGACCGCCGGGCGTCGTGCGGCAGCCGGGCCGCGAAGGCGTAGTGCGAGAACGCGCCCTGAAGGAGCGTCACGGAGGCGACCGGCCGCGCCCCCGCGGGCAGTCCGCGCAGCGCGTACGAGACGAGCCGGGCGCCCATGCTGTGCCCCACGAGGTGGACGCGGAGGCCGGGGGCGCTGCGGGCGACCTCGCCGAGCAGCGGCCCGAGTCCGTGCTCGCCGACCTGGCCCGCCCTCTTCTTCATCACGTAGTACGTGGCCTGCCGGAGCGCCTCCCGCGCGCCCTTCCAGTACCGCTTCAGCCCCTCGCCGAAGCCCTCGCCGGCACCCTCCCCGACACCCTCGCCGAGGCCCGCTCCGTCGTCCCCGCCGGTCCGCTCCCCGGGAGCGCCGTCCTCCAGCGCCGCCGTGAACAGGGCGCACACCTCCACCGGGTCCGCGACCAGGAACTCCGGCAGCGACTCCCGCGCCGCGGCGGCACCCGGGTCGTCCGCGTCGGGCACGTCCGCCAGCGCGCGCAGCAGCGCGCCGAACTCGGAGAACGCCCGCTCGTCCGCGGGCGCCGACGCGAGCAGCTCGGCGATCCGGCCGAGGACCGGCTCCTTCTCCGGAAGGACCGTCACGAGGGCCCGGTAGTCCGGCACCGGCTCGCCGGTGAACATCATCGAGGGCCAGATCAGCCCCGCGTACCCGGCCTCGACGCCGGGGGCGAACAGGCCGGGGAAGGGGGCGAAGAAGTCCGAGCAGAGGCGGGTGGCGCCGGACGGCGAGCTGTTCCACCCGTGCGCGAGCACCACCAGGTCGGTGACGCCCTGCCGGGCCAGTGCGGCGAGCCCTGCGGACTGCCCTGGCGGCCCGTCGCCGTCCTTGTCGAAGGTGATCTCCCGGTAAGGCTCCACACTCATCCCGGTCACGGCCCGACCGCCCCTCCACGTCGAGGTGGGCCGCCATGCCGTGGGCGCGCGCGTGCGCGGGCGGCGGCTCCATGGCCAGCATGCCCGCGCACGGCCCCGTCCAGACGTGGGGCGGGTGGTCGGCGCGGCCGCCCCACGTCTGGACGGGGGAAGTGGATCGCCGAGCCGTGGGTGGCCCCGCGGTCACCGGTAGAGCAGGTACTCCTCGCGGACCGCCCGGAAGGCCGCCAGGTCCGTCTCCCACGCCCCGACGACCTCGTCGACGCCCGCGCCCGCGTCGATCAGGGTGCGCACCCGGGTCGAGCCGGTCAGCTTGTCGATCCAGTTGTCCGGGCGCCAGGCGAACCCCGGCCACGAGCTCCGGGCGGTGACCAGGAGCCCGATCCCGGTGCGCACCGGGTCGAAGGACTCCCGGTCGTGGACGTGGAGCTGGACCCCGCCCACGGTCCTGCCCTGGAACTTGGAGAAGGTCGGCGCGAAGTACGCCTCGCGGAGGCGGACGCCGGGCAGGCCGAGGGCGTTCGCGGCCTCCGCCCACCGCCGGTCGATCCCCTCCGCGCCGAGGAGTTCGAAGGGGCGGGTGGTGCCGCGCCCCTCAGAGAGGTTCGTCCCCTCGAAGAGGCAGGTACCGGAGTAGACGAGCGCGGTGTCCGGCGTCGGCATGTTCGGGCTGGGCGGTACCCAGGGCAGCCCTGTCGCGTCGAAGAAGTCCGTGCGCCGCCACCCCGTCATCCGTACGGTCTCCAGGGGCACGGGCGCGGCCAGGAACTCGCCGTTGAACAGCCGGGCCAGCTCGGCGACCGTCATGCCGTGCGCCTGCGCGATCGGCTCGCGTCCCACGAAGGTGGCGAACGCCCGGTCCAGGACGGGGCCGAGCGCCGCGCGGCCGGTCACCGGGTTCGGCCGGTCCAGGACCACGAACCGCTTCCCGGCGAGCGCGGCGGCCGCCATGCAGTCGTACAGCGTCCAGATGTACGTGTAGAAGCGCGCGCCGGCGTCCTGGATGTCGAAGACGACGGTGTCCACCCCGGAGGCGGTGAAGACGTCCGCCAGCGGCTGCCCGCTCTTCAGATACGTGTCGTAGACGGGCAGTCCGGTCGCCGGGTCGTCGTACCGCCCCTCGGAGCCGCCCGCCTGCGCGGTGCCCCGGAAGCCGTGCTCGGGGCCGAAGACGGCGACGAGGTCCACCCGTTCGTCGGCGTGCATCACGTCCACGACGTGCCGCGCGTCCGCGGTGATCCCGGTCGGGTTGGTGACGATCCCGACCCGCTCGCCGGCCAGCAGGGCGTACCCGTCCTCCGCGAGCCGCTCGAAGCCGGTCCGTACGCGGCCGTGACCGTGACCGCGACCAGGGGCCGGGGTGGTGGCCGAGGCGGGGGCGGTGGCCGAGGCGGTGGGGGCCGCGGCCGCCACCGCCCCGAGGGCGCCTCCGGCGGCCAGCAGACTCCGTCGGGACAGGCTCATGGAACCTCCTCGGGGTGACATGGGCACGCACGCTAGCGCTCCTGACCGCCCCGGGGAACGAGGCGTGCGGAACGGGTCTTCCGCCTTTCCATACCGACCGGTTAGTCTGCCCGGGTCGTCACAGCCGAGAGGTGGGTCCATGAACGCGGACACGAGCAGCGCGGACACGAGCGGGAGCGCCGGCAGGGGCGCCGGCGAGGACGCGGACGGGCTCCGGGGCGCCGGAGTCGTCGTCACCGGAGCCGGTGGCGGCATCGGCGCCGCCCTGGCCCGCCGCTTCGCCGCCGAGGGGGCCCGCGTCGTCGTCAACGACCTCGACGCCGCCCGCACCAAGGCCGTCGCCGAGGAGATCGGCGCCGTCGCCGTCCCCGGCGACGCCTCCTCCGTCGTCGACGAGGCCCGGGAGGCCCTCGGCGGCACCGTCGACGTCTGGTGCGCCAACGCCGGACTCTCCTCGCCCGGCGACGTCTTCGCCGACGAGGACGTCTGGGCCGCCGCCTGGGACGTCAACGTCATGGCCCACGTCCGCGCGGCCCGGGCCCTGCTCCCGGACTGGCTGGAGCGCGGCAGCGGCCGGTTCGTCTCCACCGTCTCCGCCGCCGGACTGCTCACCATGATCGGCGCGGCGCCGTACAGCGTCTCGAAGCACGGCGCGTACGCCTTCGCCGAGTGGCTCTCCCTCACCTACCGGCACCGCGGCCTCCAGGTCCACGCGATCTGCCCGCAGGGTGTCCGCACGGACATGCTGACCGCCGCCGGAACGGCCGGCGAGCTCGTCCTCGCCCCCACCGCGATCGAGCCCGAGGACGTCGCCGACGCCCTCCTCGACGCCATCGCCGCCGACCGCTTCCTCGTCCTGCCGCACCCCGAGGTCGCCGGCTACTACCGCAACCGGGCGACCGACCCGGAGCGCTGGCTGGGCACCATGAACCACGTCCAGCGGGCCTGGGAGGCGGGCACTCGCCAGGAGTAGCCCCGGCGGATGGGAAGATCTACGGACGGGAACGGCGTTCCCCGACCCAGGACGATCACGGATGATCACGAAGGAAGGTGGCGGAGCATGGCCAGGACGACGGACGGAGGCGGCGCGCCCGTCCCCCAGAGGCTCCTCGCCGCCGCCACCCGGCTCTTCGCGGAACAGGGCTACGACCGCACCTCCGTCCAGGAGATCGTCGAGGCCGCCGGGGTCACCAAGGGCGCCCTCTACCACTACTTCGGCTCCAAGGAGGACCTCCTCCAGGAGGTCTACTCCCGGGTCCTGCGCCTCCAGCAGGAACGGCTCGACTCCTACGCGGACGCCGACGCCCCCATCGAGGACCGGCTGCGCGCCGCCGCCGCCGACGTCGTCGTCACCACCATCGAGAACCTCGACGACGCCGCCATCTTCTTCCGCTCCATGCACCACCTCAGCCCGGAGAAGAACAAGCAGGTCCGCTCCGAGCGGCGCCGCTACCACGAGCGGTTCCGCGCCCTCGTCGAGGAAGGGCAGCGGTCCGGGGTGTTCTCCTCGGCGACCCCCGCAGACCTGGTCGTCGACTACCACTTCGGCTCCGTGCACCACCTCTCCACCTGGTACCGCCCCGACGGCCCCCTCACCCCCGAGCAGGTCGCCGGCCACCTCGCCGACCTCCTGCTCCGGGCCCTCCGCCCCTGACACCCCTTCGGGTATAACTGGCCCGTGGACGGGGCGGGCGGGACGGACGGGACGACACAGGGGCCGGCGGGCATCGACCGCAGACTTGTCGTCGTGGGCACGGGCAGCTATCGGCACGCCCCCGAACTGCCCCTGATGCCCGAGGAGTTACGCGCCACCGTCCGGCTCTTCGGCGGACTCGGCTACCGCGTCGACGAGCGGATCACCGACGCCGGCCTCGCCGCGACCCGGGACCGCGTCCTCGACTGGGCCTACCGGACGGACGGCACCGGCGCCGCCGTCGTCCTCTACTGGACGGGCCACGGCGTCGAAGGCCCCGGCCGCCACTACCTGCTCTGCTCCGACAGCCACCCCGACCGGCTCGCCGGCACCGCGCTCGCCGCCGAGGACCTCACCCGCTACGTCCTCGAATCCGGCGCCGAACGGGTCCTCCTCGTCATCGACACCTGCTGGGCCGGACAGGGCGGCGCCGACGCGGCCGCCGCCGCCGAACGGCTGCGCACCGCACTGCGGCAGGGCGCCGCCGACGGCCGCGGCACCGGAGGCGGCGACCCCGGCGGCCGCACCGGCACGGCCCGCCGCCTCACCGACTTCGCCGTGATCGCCGTCGCCCGCGCCGGGGAAGCCGCCTCCCCGATGGTCTTCGCCGCCGCACTCGAGACCGCGCTCGCCCGGCTCTCGGTCTCCCTCAAGCAGCAGTACCTCTCCGTCGAGCAGGTCGTCGACACCGTCAACGACATCTACCGCGGCGCCGGGATACGCCAGACCGCCCGCGCCCACGTCGAGACCGAGGGCTACGCCTTCTTCTCCTTCGAGAACACCGGCTACCGCCCCGAGGCCCGCCACGACGAGGGCGACGTCGCCGAACTGGCGGCCCGGCTCGCCCGCACCGGCCCCGAGGGCCTGCGTCGCCGCGCCGACCTCGTGGACCACTTCGCCCCGCGCGGGCAGGGCTTCGAACACACCGCACCCGGACGCGGCGGCTCGTACTTCGTCGGCCGCACCGCCGAACTCGACCGCATCGGCCGGTGGCTGGCCCACGGCGACCACACCTGGGGGCGCGGCCTGATCGTCACCGGCGGCCCCGGCGTCGGCAAGTCCGCACTGCTCGGCAAACTGCTCCTGCGCTCCGGCGGCCGTACGGCGGACACCCCGGCCCCCACCGCCGTCCACGCCCGGCACCGCTTCCTCGAAGACCTGGTCGCCGCCGTCGCCGACGCCGCCGGGATCACCGCCACCACCCCGCAGGCCCTCCTCGGCGCCCTCGCCGCCCGCCGGGCCCCGCTCCACCTGATCATCGACGCCCTCGACGAGGCCGGCGAGGCCCACGGCGACGACACCGAGGCCCGCCGGATCGCGACGGACCTGCTGTGCCCGCTGCTCCGCGTCCCCTGCGTACGGCTCCTCGTCGGCGCCCGGCCCCACGTCGTCGACGCCTTCGGCGGCGAACCCGCCGTCCTCGACCTCGACGCCGCCCGGGAGAGCAGCGGCCAGGACGTCGCCCACTACGCCCGCCGCCTCCTCCAGGCACCCGACGGGCCCGGCAGCAGCGGCCCGTACGACGACGACGGCGCCGAGACCGTCGCCCGCGAGATAGCCGCCCGGGCCCGCGGCAGCTTCCTCTCGGCCCGCATCGCCGCCCGCTACCTCGGCCGCTCGGCCCGCCCCGTCGACACCTCCCGGCCCGACTGGCGGGCGCGCGTGCCCGAGGTCGGCGAGACCCCCGGCGTCACCTTCCTCCGCGTCCTGCGCCACCAGCTCGGCGCCGACCGGTCCCGCGGCCTCGCCCTCCTCGCCGCCCTCGCCCTCGCCGAGGGCCCCGGCCTCCCCCCGGACCAGGTCTGGCGCACGATCGCGGGGGCCTGCGCGGCGGACGACGAGACCCGCACCGCGGCCCCCGCCTTCGCCTGGGAGGACATCGCCTGGCTGCTCGGAGCCGTCGGCGAACACCTCGTCGAGGAGCTCGACGCCGACGGACGCTCGGTCTACCACCTCTATCACCAGGCGTACGCCGACGCCCTGCGCGGCACGCTCGACCCGGGCGCCCGGAGCCGCGTCGCCCACGCGCTCGCCGGACTGGTCCCGGCGGGCCCGGACGGCCCCGACTGGGCCGCAGCACCCCCGTACGTCCGCCGCCACCTCGCCGAGCACGCCGAGGGCACGGAGCTGCTGGACGTCCTCGCCCTCGACCCCGCCTACCTGCTCACCGCGCCCGTCTCCGCGCTCCAGCGGGTCCTGCACCGCGCCGGGACGGAGCCGGCCCGCGCCGCCGCCCGGGCCGTCGGGCGCTGCGCCGCCCTGCTGCACACCACCACCGACCCCGGCACGCGCGCCGCCCAACTGCGGCTGTCCGCCTTCCAGTCCGGTGCCGGGGACCTGGCCAGGGCCGTACGGCTCCGGTATCCGCGGCTGCGCTGGGACACCGAATGGGCGCAGGTGGCCCCGGTGCCGTACACCACGCTCGGCACCTTCGAGGGAGGCGTGCGCGGCGCGGCCGTCGTCCCCGTCCGCGGCCGGGCCGCCCTGGTGGCCGCCGAGCACGGCGGACCCGTACGGGCCTGGGACACCGAGGGCGGCGAGCTCCTCGCCGAACTCCCCGCCGACCTGGGCCGCATCACCGCCGTCCACGGCTGCCCCACCCGCCCCTGGGCCGGGCTCAGGACCGACGACCGGATCTGGGTGTGGGACGTGGAGACCCGCGACCTGATCGGCGCCGTGGCCGCGCCGCGCCGCACGGTGGACTGCGCGGTGACCGACCTCGGCGGGGAGTGCCTGGTCGCCGCCCTCGACCGGGACGGCACGGTCACCCTGGCGACCGCGTCGGGGGACGCCCCGCCGCTCACTCTGAGAGCCGCCCGCCGCCGACCGCTGCTGTGGCGTTCCTTCGACGGCGCCCAGCTGGCCGTCGGTCACCACGAAGGGCGGCTCCGCGTCGCCGCGACCCGGGTCCACCGGTGGACCGAGCGGTGGCGCCGGGCCCGTCTGACGGTCTGGGACCTCACGCGCGCGTCTGCCGCGCCCGGCGACCCCGCCGACACCCTGACCGTCGAGCGGAAGCGGTACCGCGCCCTGCGCGGCCGTGGCGCCGAGGCCCTCGCACTCCACCGGGGCACGGTCGCCGTGGCCACCCATCTCCCCCTGGTCGGGCGCATGGTGGGGGCCTGGACCACCCTGCCCGCCGAGGACCTCCGGGTCGTCGAGTGGTCAGGGCACCCCTACGGCTCCGCCCTGCTGATCACCCCGGCCTCCGGGCCGGAGACCGAGGCCGGGCCGATGTGCCTCTCCGCGACCACGTACGCCGTGACCGCACGGGCCGCCGACGGCACCGTCCTCGGCAGGACCCGCACCGACGCGGCGGTGGGCCGCCTCCTCGCGGCCGGCCACGGACCGGACGGGCTCCGGCTGGTCTCCCTCGGGGCCGACGCCTGGTCCGCGAAGGGCTGGCACCTCGGCCCGCCGCCCGAGGACGGGGAGTCCGTCGACGACTCCGCGACGCGCGTCCGGGCCGGGCTCAGCTCCGGCCGGCCCGTGGTCGTCGTCCAGGACGCCGACGGAGCGCGTCTCCTGGACGGCGCGACCGGCGCCGTACTGGACCGCGTGGAGGAGCGGGACGACGGCCCGGCGGTCGACGTCCACCCGGGTGCCCCGGTCCTCCTCCGGGGCCGGCTCGGGAAGGGGCGGAAGCGGCGGCAGCCGGTCGGGGTGCGGGTCTGGGCGACCGGGCCCCGGGTCTCCTTCCCCCTGACGCGCGGACTGGTCGAGGCGTTCCCCGTACCGGGCGCCGGGGTCTCCCGGTACGTCGCCTGCATCGGCCGCTACGAGAGGGGCGAGCGCTACCTCGCCTTGTACACGGCCGAAGGCCGCGTGAAGGCTCCGGTGCTCGTCAACCTGAACGACGTCCGCTCGGTGCGGCTCGTGGCGGACGGCGCGCGGGTCCTCGCCGCCGCCGTCGGGTACCAGCACCGAACGGACGGCAGCAGTGACGAAGCGCCGCCGCCCGAGCCCTACCTGACGGTGCGATCGCTGCCGGACGACACGGTCCGGCTCGCGATGCGGCTGAGCTCGGTGGACATCGTCCACGACCTGGGCCGGTGGCCGCGGGGTCCCGTGCTCGGTCACCTCACCCGCGGCGGCGAGCTCGCCGTCCGCAGCCGGTTCCCGGCGTCGTTCCGCGCGGACCCGGGGGAGCCGGACATCGTCCCGCGCCCCGACCGGGTCCGCGTCACCGCCTTCAGGCTGCAGACCCGCCACGGCCGCCCCACGGTCCTGACCGCGGGTGCCGACGGTGTGCTGACGCTGTTCGCCGCCGACACCACGGAGGTCCTGCACCGGATCCACCCGGGCGGGGAGATCCTGGGCATGGACTGGCTCGACGACGAACGGCTCTGCGTCCGCACGGCCACGGGCATCCTCTGCCTGCGCCTGGGCTGAGACCGCGGGCCGGCGGGGCCCCGCGGCCCTACAGGTACTTCTTCAGCTCCCGGCGCGCCAGCGACCGCTGGTGGACCTCGTCCGGCCCGTCCGCGAGCTTCAGGGTCCGCGCCGAGGCCCAGAGTTCGGCGAGCGGGAAGTCCTGGGAGACGCCGCCGGCCCCGTGCGCCTGGACGGCCTTGTCGATGATGTCGACGACCGCGCGCGGGGTCGCGATCTTGATGGCCTGGATCTCGGTGTGGGCGCCGCGGTTGCCGACGGTGTCCATGAGCCAGGCCGTCTTGAGGACGAGGAGGCGCAGCTGCTCGATCGTCACCCGGGCGTCGGCGATCCAGTTCTGGACGACTCCCTGCTGGGCGAGGGGCTTGCCGAAGGCCGTACGGGAGACGGCGCGGCGGCACATCAGCTCGACGGCCCGCTCCGCCATGCCGATGAGCCGCATGCAGTGGTGGATGCGGCCGGGGCCGAGCCGGGCCTGGGCGATGGCGAAGCCGCCGCCCTCCTCGCCGACGAGGTGCGAGGCGGGGACGCGGACGTCGTGGAAGAGCACCTCGGCGTGGCCGCCGTGGGAGTGGTCCTCGTACCCGTACACCTGCATCGCGCGCCGCACCTCGACGCCGGGGGTGTCGCGGGGCACGAGGATCATCGACTGCTGGCGGCGGAGGTCGGCGCCGTCGGGGTCCGTCTTGCCCATGACGATGAAGAACCGGCAGTCGGGGTTCATGGCCCCGGAGATGTACCACTTGCGTCCGTCGACGACGTACTCGTCGCCGTCGCGCCGGATCCGGGTCTCGATGTTGGTGGCGTCGGAGGAGGCGACCTCGGGCTCGGTCATCGCGAAGGCCGAGCGGATCTCGCCGGAGAGCAGCGGCTCCAGCCACTGCTTCCTCTGTGCCTCGTCGCCGAACTGGGCGAGCAGCTCCATGTTCCCGGTGTCGGGGGCGGCGCAGTTGAGGGCGGTCGGGGCGAGGTGCGGGCTGCGGCCGGTGATCTCGGCGAGCGGCGCGTACTGGAGGTTGGTCAGCCCGGCCCCGTACTCCGCGTCCGGAAGGCCGTGCTGGTCCACGAAGAACAGGTTCCACAGGCCCTGCCGCTTGGCCTCCGCCTTGAGCTCGGCGACGACCGGCGGCTGGTCCCAGGGCGAGGCGAGCCCGGCGCGCTGCTCCTCGGCGACGGCCTCCGCCGGGTACACGTGCTCGTCCATGAAGGCGAGGAGTCTCGCCCGCAGTTCCTCGGTGCGTGCGTCGTACGCGAAGTCCATGGCGGATCAGCCTTCCTGAAGGGTCGTGAGGCCGTGCTCGATGAAGACGGGGACGAGTTCGCCGATGCGGTCGAAGCCGGCGCCGACGGTCTGCCCGAGCGTGTACCGGTAGTGGATGCCCTCCAGGATCACGGCGAGCTTGAACCAGGCGAAGGCCGTGTACCAGGCGAGGGCGGAGGTGTCGCGGCCGGAGCGGGCCGCGTAGCGCTCGACGAGTTCGGCGGGGCTCGGGTGGCCGGGGGCCGTGGCGGTCGTGGAGACGGGGGAGTCCGGCAGGTCGAGCGGCGTGCTGTACATGACGAGGAGGCCGAGGTCGGTGAGCGGGTCGCCGAGGGTGGACATCTCCCAGTCGAGGACGGCCCGGATGCGGTCGTCGTCGCCGATGAGGACGTTGTCGAGCCGGTAGTCGCCGTGGATCACGGTGGGCGGCGGGGACGCGGGCAGGGCGCGGCCGAGGGCGGCCTGCAGTTCGTCGATGCCGGGCAGCTCGCGGCCGCGCGAGGCGTCGAGCTGCTTGCCCCAGCGGCGCAGCTGCCGGTCGAGGAAGCCCTCGGGCCGGCCGAAGTCGGCGAGCCCGACGGCCGCCGGGTCGACGGCGTGCAGCTCGACGAGCGTGTCGACCAGGCCGAGGACGGCGGCGCGGGTGCGCTCGGGCCCGAGCGGGGCGAGCCGGCGGGCCGAGCGGTACGGCGTCCCCTCGACGAACTCCATGACGTAGAAGGGCGCCCCGAGCACGGACTCGTCCTCGCCGAGCAGGACGCACCGGGGGACGGGCACGCCGGTCCCGGCCAGGGCGCTGATGACGCGGTGCTCGCGCCGCATGTCGTGGGCGGTGGCGAGGACGTGGCCGAGCGGCGGTCTGCGGACGACCCAGCGGCCGGTGCCGTCGCTCACGACGTACGTCAGGTTCGACCGGCCGCCCTCGATCAGCCGGGCTTCGAGGGGGCCGGCCACCAGGCCGGGCCGCTCGCGGTCGAGGAAGCGGCGCAGCTGCTCGGGGTCGAGTCCTGGCGGCGGGGCGGAGCTCATACGTGCGTACCTCCGGATCGGCTTCGGTCGGCGTTCATGATGACCGACCAGTCGGTATGTCGTCCAGGGGCTCGCCGGGAAAGTGTCCGCCGCACCCTGGTCCCTGGTCGCATCCCTGAATAGGGTTCACATATGGATGCGAAGCTGATCGTCGAAGAAGTCCGGCTGACCCCGATCCTCATCTCCGACCCGCCCCTCCTCAACGTCCAGGGCGTCCATCAGCCCGCCACGCCGCGGCTCGTGGTGGAAGTGGTCACGGCAGGAGGGGCCAGCGGCCTCGGGGAGACGTACGGCGACAGCGTCTACCTGGACCTCGCCCGGCCGCTGGCGGAGGCGCTGCCCGGCCACTCGGTCACGGACGTGAACGGCCTCTTCGCCCTCGCGGCCGCCGCCGGGCCGGACCCGTCATCGGCCGGCGCCCCGGACGAGGGCATCGACCGGCCGGCCGCCGGCGTCGCGCCCCGGGACGAGGGCGTCGACGCCGGCGGCCTGCGGGGTGTCCGGACGGCCGACAAGCTCCGCCTCTCCGTCGTCTCCGCCTTCGAGACCGCCTGCCTCGACGCCCTCGGCAAGACCCTCGGCCTGCCCGTCCACGCCCTCCTCGGAGGCAAGGTCCGCGACACCGTCGAGTACAGCGCCTACCTCTTCCACCGCTGGGACGCCCACCCCGGCGGCGGCCCGACGGACGACTGGGGCGCCGCCCTCGACCCGGCCGGCATCGTCGCCCAGGCCCGCCGCTTCGACCGGGAGTACGGCTTCCGCTCCTTCAAGCTCAAGGGCGGGGTGTTCGAGCCCGAGCGGGAGATCGCCGCGATCAGGGCCCTCGCCGAGGCGTTCCCCGGCCGCCCCCTCCGCCTCGACCCCAACGGGGCCTGGTCGGTGGAGACGTCCCTCGCCGTCGCCCGCGAGCTCGGGGACGTCCTGGAGTACCTGGAGGACCCGGCGAGCGGCACCGACGCCATGGCCGCGATCGCCGCCGGCACGGACGTACCGCTCGCCACCAACATGTGCGTGACCACCTTCGAGGAGGTCCCGGAGGCCCTCGCGAAGGAAGCGGTACGGATCGTCCTCTGCGACCACCACTACTGGGGCGGGCTCCACCGCACCCGCGAACTGGCCGCGCTCTGCCGGACGTACGGCATCGGACTCTCCATGCACTCCAACACCCACCTGGGCATCAGCCTCGCCGCCATGACCCAGGTCGCCGCCACCCTGCCCGAGCTCCGGTACGCCTGCGACACCCACTACCCGTGGCAGACCGAGGACGTCGTCACCCCCCGGCCCGTCTTCCGCGCGGGCCGCCTCACCGTCTCCGACGCGCCCGGCCTCGGCGTCGCGCTCGACCGGGACGCGCTGGCCGCCCTGCACCGCCGCTGGCTGGAGGACGACGGCACCCTGCGGGACCGCGACGACGCGGCGGCGATGCGCGTCGCGGACCCGGGATGGCGCGCCCCCCGGGTCCCGCGCTGGTGATCCGAAGCCCCGCCGCCGGGCCCGACGCGCCACCGGCATCCCGCCGCCGGGCCTGACGCGCCACCGGCACCCCACCGCCGTCAGGCGTGGCAGGCCACCGGCACCCCGCCGTTCATCGCCGCCATGTCGCCGAACACCGCCACCGGGTCGAGCGGCGCACCCTCCGGCAGGCCCTCCAGCTCCGCGTACGCCCGGTGCACGTTGGCGACGAGCCGCTCGCTCTCCCGCCAGGCGGCGAACTCCCCGAGCTCCGCGCGCCGCGCCGTCTCCAGCGGGCTCTCGCCCTTCGCGTACCCCTCGGCGGCCAGCTCCCGCACGAAGAGCAGGTAGCGCTCCGTCGCGTCGTACGCGGAGGGGTCGGTCACCCGGCCGTGCCCCGGCACGACCGTCGGCGCGTCGAGCGAGCGCAGCAGGTCCAGCGCGCGCAGCGAACCGGCGAGCGAACCCATCGGCAGGAACGGCGTCCCGCCGTGGAAGACCAGGTCACCGGTGAAGACGACGCCCTGCTCCGGCAGGTGCACGATCGAGTCGCCGGTGGTGTGCGCCGCGCCCGGGTGGATCACCCGCACCTCGACGTCCCCGACGTACAGCGTCAGCCGGTCGCGGTAGGTCACGGACGGCGGCAGGATGTCGACCCGCCCGAAGTCGGTCTGCGGCCACAGCAGATGGAGCTGGTGACCGGCGGCGAGCTGCTCGCTCCGGCAGTTCTCGTGCCCGACGATCCGCGCCTCCGGCAGGAACACCCCGTTGCCGTACGTGTGGTCGCCGTGGTGGTGCGTGGAGACGACGGTCGACGGCAGCGGCAGGCCCGCCGCGAGCACCGCCTCGCGCAGCAGCAGCGCCCGGCGCTCGGTGGCGGCGGTGTCGACGAGCAGGGACTCGCGCGCGTCGCCGAGGAAGCCGGCGTTGTTCAGGCACCAGCCTCCGTCGGGCTGGACGAAGGCGTGGACGTTCGGCGCGAGCGCGACCACATAGGGATCGGTGGCAGACAAGGGATTCCCCCGGTTGAGAGCCCGACTGGACAGGGGAAGAGTGCCAGTCGTGCCGGACCGGGGGGAAGTCGGAGCCGGAGCGTCCGCAACGGCCGCGGGCCCCGCCCCGACTTGCGGGTCCCCGGGGCCGCGCGGAGGGTCGGGGGTATGAAGGCGATCAGCTACAGCCGGTACGGCGGTCCCGAGGTCCTGGAGTACGGCGAGCGGCCCGACCCCAAGATCGGGCCGGACGCCGTCCTGGTCAAGGTCCGGGCGGCCGCGGTCAACCCCGTCGACTGGAAGTGTCAGGCCGGATACCTCGACGGCATGATGGACGCGGTCTTCCCGGTGATCCCCGGCTGGGACGTCTCCGGCGTCGTCGTCCGGCCCGGCGTCTCGGTCACCGAGTTCGCCGAGGGCGACGAGGTGATGGGCTACGTACGCGAGGACTTCCTCTCCCGGGGCACCTTCGCCGAGTACGTCGCCGCCCCCGTCCGCACCCTCGCCCGCAAGCCCCGCAGCGTCGGCTTCGAGGAGGCCGCCGCCCTGCCCCTCGTCGGCCTCACCGCCTACCAGGCGCTCCACCAGGCGCTGCTGGCCGGCCCCGGCGACACCGTCTTGGTGCACGCGGCGGCCGGCGGCGTCGGCTCGATGGCGGTGCAGATTGCCCGGCACCTCGGCTGCCGGGTCATCGGCGCGGCGCGCGAGGCGGGCCTCGAACAGGTCGCGGCGCTCGGCGCCGAGCCCGTCCGCTACGACGAGTCCACCTTCGCCGACCAGGTCCGCGCCCTCGCCCCGCTGGGCCTGGACGCCGTCCTCGACACCCTCGGCGGCCCGTACCTCAGGCTCTCCGCCGGGCTGCTCGCCCCCGGCGGCCGCCTCGCCTCGATCGCCGACGGCGAGGTCCTCGCCCTCGGCGGCCGCTACTTCTGGGTCCGGCCCGACCCCACCGACCTCGCGGTCCTCGCCGACCTCGTCGACGAGGGCGTCCTCACCGTCCGGGTGGCCAGGACCTTCCCCCTGGAGCGCGCGGCGGACGCCCAGCGCGCCAACGCCGAGGGCGGCCTGAACGGCAAGGTCGTGGTGACCGTCCCGTAAGGGGGCCGGCCGCTCGGGCCGGTCTCACCAGATCAGCGCGGCCCCGAAGACGGCCAGCGCGATCGTGCACGCCGCGGCGAGCAGCGCGCTGCGGTGGGAGAGGGGAAGGGGCCGTGCCGCGCCCAGGGACCGGATCCGGCGGTGCGAGACGGCCAGGAACGCGACCCACACCAGCGCCGAGAGCGCGAGTCCGGTCAGCTCCTTCGACCCGATCTCGCTGCTGACGGTCAGCTTCACGGCGAGCACCGCGACGACCGTGCACGACAGGGTCGTACGCCGCCACGCGAGCCGGGTCCGCTCCGGCTGGAGCCCGGGGTCCCGCGCGTCGGCGGCCGCGCTCACCGTCCGGCCCAGCCGAAGACGACGAGCACCACCATCGTGAGCGCCACCCCGGCCACGGCCAGGCTCAGCACCGCGGGGAAACGGGACCCGGGCAGATCCTCGCCACGCCGCATCGCCCGCTCGCAGCGCACCCAGTGGTTCACCGCGCGCAGGGCGCACAGCACGCCGGCCGCGAGCAGCGCGAGCGCGAGCCCGACGCGCACTCCCCAGCGCAGGTCCGGCAGGAACTGGTCGACGGCGAACCCGCCGCCGACGAGAGCGAGCGCCGTCCGGATCCAGGCCAGAAAGGTCCGCTCGTTGGCGAGGGAGAAACGGTAGTCGGGGGTATCGCCCTCGGCCCGGACCCGCTGCGGCGCGAACCAGAGCCGCAGGGTCTGCACGAAATCGCTCACACGTGCACCCTAACGGCCGGGTCACGGCCCTGCCCGGCGCCCTGTCCGGGCCTCGTGCGCCCGCAGCCGTTCGTACGCGGCGAGCCCGTCCGGCACCCACTCCCAGGTGCCGAGCCGGGCGCCCAGCTCGTCGTCCGTGAGGAAGCCGTGCCAGGCGACCTCCTCCACCTGCGGGTCCACCGGCAGCTCGCAGCGGACCTCGTAGACCGCCGACCACCACTTTCCGGCCACGCCTCCGGAGTCGTACAGGAAGGTGAAGAGCGGCTCGGGGCGGGGCAGCCCGGAGACGCCCAGCTCCTCCTCGGCCTCGCGCAGCGCGGCCTCGTCATAGGACTCGCCCGCGCCGACGACACCGCCGACGAACATGTCGTGGAGGGAGGGGAAGACCAGCTTCTCCGCCGTCCGCCGGTGGACGAAGATCCGGCCCTCGGCATCCCTGACCCGGATGAAGACGCAGCGATGGATCAGGCCCCGCGCGTACACCTCACCGCGCGGGGCCTGTCCGATCACCCGGTCGTGCTCGTCGACGACGTCGAGAATCTCTTCGGAGGCGCTCATCCCGCCATCCAAGCACCGCCGACGGCCTCACGGCCCCGCCGGCCTCACGGTCCCGCCGGGCTCACGGGCCCGACGGCCTCACGGCCCCGCCGGGCTCACTGCCCCATGACGTACTTGACCGTCGGGCCGGTGGTCCAGCCGCCGTCGACCGCCAGCTCGGCGCCGGTCACGTACGAGGCGGAGTCCGAGAGCAGGAAGACGACGGCGCCGGCGATCTCGTCGGCCTCGCCGACCCGGCCCATCGGCGTGTTCGGGTACTTGCCCTCGCCGCGCTCGATGCCGACGGAGGCGGTCATCGGGGTGTACGTCATGCCCGGGTGGACCGAGTTGACGCGGATCTTCGACGTACCGAGCTCCACCGCCCCGATCTTCGTCAGACCGCGCACGCCCCACTTGGAGGCGCCGTAGCCGGCGGTCAGCGCCAGGCCCATCAGGCCCGCGGCGGAGGAGATGTTGACGATCGAGCCGCCGCCGGCCTCCTTCATCGCCGGGATCGCGGCCTTCATGCCGATGAAGACACCGGTCAGGTTGATGTCGAGGACCTTGCGGAAGTGCTCGACGGACTCGGTCTCCAGGAAGGCGCCGGTGGAGATGCCCGCGTTGTTCACCAGACCGTGCAGCCCGCCGAACTCCGCCACCGCGTACGCGACGGCCGCCGCCCACTCCTCCTCGGAGGTCACGTCGTGGTGGAAGAAGCGGGCCCGCTCGCCGAGCGCGTCGGCGGTCGCCTTGCCGTCCTCGTCCAGGACGTCGGTGACGACGACGTTCGCGCCGGCGGCCACCGCCTGCCGGGCGGCCTCGGCGCCCAGGCCGCGGGCGCCGCCGGTGATGAGCACGGTCCTGCCGGTGAGGTCGTTCATGAAGGGTCCTTTCGGGGGTGCGCCTGCTCCGGCTGTGCGGCACGCAGCAGGGCGGTGGTGGTCTCCACCAGATCGGCGAGGAAGAGCGCCTCGCCGGTGAGGGGTTCGGTGCCGTCGAGGTACTGCCGGGCCCGGTCCGCCATGGCGGCGCCCACCACGGTGAGCGCCAGGTCGAGGCGCTCCAGGAGCAGCGGCTCCGGCAGTCCGGTGTCGGCCAGGCGGTCCGCGACGCGCTCGATCAGGCGCCAGTAGGCGGTGCCGGCGAGCGTGGGGTGGGGGGTGCGGGTGCGCACCCCGCTCTCGTGGCTGAGCTGGGCCGAGATCCGCAGGCAGCGGCGGCCCCGGTCGGTGCGCAGTTCGCTCGCCTCGGCGGTGACGAGGGCGGCGACCAGCCCTTTCAGGTCGTCGCCCTCGGCCGCGGCGCCGACGGCCTCGAAGAGGGGCGCGAGCACCGCTTCCGTACGGGCCTGCCGGCCGGCCATCACGGCGTCGAGCAGTCCGGCGCGCGAGCCGAAGTGGTACTGCACCGCGGAGGGGTTCGCCTGTCCGGCCAGCGCCACGACGTCCCGCAGCTGCGCGCCGTGGACGCCCTGGGCGGCGAAGAGCTCCTCCGCCGCGAGGATCAGTTTCTCCCGGGTCTCGGGTCCCGATGTCCGTGCCATGCATCCATATTAATGCTCGACATTAGAAAACGGGAGGGCCCGGCGAGCCGAAACGGTTGACTGGATACATCCGTGTATCCAAGATGCGGTCCATGTCCTACGACGCTGATGTGATCGTGATCGGGGCCGGCCTCGCCGGTCTCGTCGCCACCGCCGAGCTGGTCGACGCCGGCCGCACCGTGATCCTCCTCGACCAGGAGCCCGAGCAGTCCCTCGGCGGCCAGGCCCACTGGTCCTTCGGCGGGCTCTTCCTCGTCGACTCGCCCGAGCAGCGCAGGATGCGTGTCAAGGACAGCCGTGAACTGGCCCTCCAGGACTGGTACGGCACCGCCGGCTTCGACCGGACCGAGGACCACTGGCCGAGGAAATGGGCCGAGGCGTACGTCGACTTCGCCGCCGGCGAGAAGCGTTCCTGGCTCCACGCGCGCGGGGTGCGCTTCTTCCCCGTCGTCGGCTGGGCCGAGCGCGGCGGCTACGACGCCACCGGCCACGGCAACTCCGTACCCCGCTTCCACATCACCTGGGGCACCGGCCCCGGGCTCGTCGCCCCCTTCGAGCAGCGGGTCCGCGAGGGCGTCGCCCGCGGCCTGGTCCGGTTCCGCTTCCGCCACCGGGTCACCGCCCTCGGCCGCACGGCGGGAACCGTCGACACCGTCACCGGCGAGGTCCTGGAACCCTCCACCGCCGAACGCGGCACCGCCAGCTCCCGCGAGGCCACCGGCACCTTCGAACTGCGCGCCCAGGCCGTGATCGTCACCTCCGGCGGCATCGGCGGCAACCACGACCTCGTCCGCGCCCAGTGGCCCGAGCGCCTCGGCACCCCGCCCGCCCGCATGCTCTCCGGCGTCCCCGCCCACGTCGACGGCCTGATGCTCGGCGTCGCCGAGAAGGCCGGCGCCCACCACATCAACCGCGACCGGATGTGGCACTACACCGAGGGCATCGAGAACTGGAACCCCATCTGGGCCCGGCACGGCATCCGCATCCTCCCCGGCCCCTCCAGCCTCTGGCTCGACGCGACCGGCAAGCGGCTCCCCGTCCCGCTGTTCCCCGGCTTCGACACGCTCGGGACCCTCGAACACATCATGCGGACCGGCCACGACCACACCTGGTTCGTCCTCGACAAGCGGATCATCGGCAAGGAGTTCGCCCTCTCCGGCTCCGAGCAGAACCCCGACCTCACCGGCAAGTCGATCCGCGACGTCATCGGACGCGCCCGCGCCGACGTCCCCGGGCCCGTTCAGGCGTTCATGGACAAGGGCGTCGACTTCGTCGTCGAGAACGACCTCTCCGCCCTGGTCCGCGGCATGAACGCGCTCACCGACGAGCCGCTGATCGACGAGGCCGCCCTCCGCCGCGAGATCACCGCCCGGGACCGCGAGATCGCGAACCCCTTCACCAAGGACCTCCAGGTCACGGCCATCCGCGGCGCCCGCAGGTACCTCGGCGACAAACTCATCCGCACCGCCGCCCCGCACCGCATCCTCGACCCCAAGGCCGGCCCGCTCATCGCCGTCCGCCTCAACATCCTCACCCGCAAGTCCCTCGGCGGCCTGGAGACCGACCTCGACTCCCGCGTCCTCACGGAGGGCGGCGAGCCGCTGGAGGGCCTGTACGCCGCGGGCGAGGCGGCCGGCTTCGGCGGCGGCGGCGTCCACGGCTACCGCTCCCTCGAAGGCACCTTCCTCGGCGGCTGCATCTTCTCCGGCCGCGCGGCGGGCCGGGCGGCGGCGAAGGCGGTCGGCTGACACGGGGGCGGTCGGCTGCCACGGCGGTGCTCGGCTGACAGGGCGGCGGTCGGCCGACGCGACGGCGGTCGGCCGATACGGCGGTGGTCGGCCGACCCGACGGCGCTCAGTGAAGCCGCTCCACCACCCGGAACCGCTCCGCCACCACCATCGTCCCGTCGTCCACGGTGAAGTCCGGGTCCCCGAGCCCCTCGCGCATGTCCGCGCTGTGCCAGAAGCGTTCGTGGGCCGCCCGCCACGCGGGAACCGACAGGTACCCCTCGCCCTCGTCCAGCGCGAGCCGCAGGTCGACCTCGCCGAGGGGCAGGACGCGGACCTCCGTCACCTCCACGACGGCGACCTCGCGCCCGTCCGAGTCGATCAGGGCCGAGCGCTCGCCCACCTCGGGCAGGTCCTCGTCCTCGACCTGCCACTCGACGAGGAGTCCGGTCGTGGCGGTCTTCTCGCCGCGGAGGACCGCCGCGACGAGCCGGTCCCGCAGGGGTCCCGGATAGGCGAGGAGCAGGGGCTTGAGCGCGTGAGGGCCGGTCATGGCCGACAGTCTGTCAGCCACGACCGGCCCCGGTGCCGGACGGCGCGGGTGCTACAGCACCAGCGAGAGCAGCAGCACGAACACGATGCCGACGACCGAGATGATCGTCTCCATCACCGACCAGGTCTTGATCGTCTGGCCGACGTCCATCCCGAAGTACTCCTTCACCAGCCAGAACCCGGCGTCGTTGACGTGGCTGAAGAAGAGCGAACCGGCACCGATCGCGAGGACGAGAAGCGACACCTCACCGGTCGACATGCCCTCGGCGAGCGGGGCCACCAGGCCGGCCGCGGAGATCGTCGCCACGGTCGCCGAGCCGGTCGCGAGCCGGATCGCGACCGCGATCAGCCAGGCCAGCAGCAGGGCCGGGATCGACCAGTTCTTCGAGAGGTCGAGGATCATCTGGCCGACGCCGATGTCGATCAGGGTCTGCTTGAAGCCGCCGCCCGCGCCGACGATCAGCAGGACGCCCGCGATCGGGGCGAACGACTTCTCGACGGTGGAGGACAGCCGCTCCTTGGTGAAGCCAGCCGCGCGGCCCAGCGTGAACATGCCGACTATGACGGCCGTGAGCAGCGCGATCAGCGGCGAGCCGATGACGTCGGTGACCTTCTGCACGCCGTTCTCGGGGTCGTCGACCACGATGTCGACGAGCGCCTTGACCAGCATCAGGACGACGGGCAGCAGGACGGTCGCGACGGTGGCGCCGAAGCCGGGGCGCTTCTCCAGGTCCTCGGAGGGCCGGGTCGGGGTCATCTTCTCCGGGGCCTGGATGTCCACCCAGCGGGCGGCGTACCGGGAGAACACCGGACCGGCGATGATCACGGTGGGGAGGGCGACGACCAGGCCCAGCGCGAGGGTCACGCCCAGGTTGGCGCCGACCGCGTCGATCGCGACGAGCGGGCCGGGGTGCGGCGGGATGAGGCCGTGCATCACGGACAGGCCGGCCAGGGCCGGGATGCCGATCCGCATCAGCGAGTAGTTGCCGCGCTTGGCGACCATGAGCACCACCGGGATCAGCAGCACGATGCCGACCTCGAAGAAGAGCGGCAGGCCGATCACCGAGGCGATCAGGACCATCGCCCACGGCATGGCCCGCTTGCCGGTCCTCGCCAGGATGGTGTCCACGATCTGGTCGGCGCCGCCGGAGTCGGCGAGCAGCTTGCCGAGGATCGCGCCGAGCGCGATGAGCACGCCCACACCGGCCACGGTGTTGCCGAGGCCGGCGCTGAACGACTTGATGGTGGCCGCGAGCGGGGCACCCGCGAACGCGCCGAGCGCCAGCGACCCGATGGTCAGCGCCAGGAACGCGTGCAGCTTGAACTTGGTGATGAGCAGGACGATGACGGCGATGCCGGCGAGCACGGCGATCCCGAGCTGGGCGTTGCCTGCCGAGGTGATCGGTTCGGCGGCGTCCGCTGCCAGGATCTCGACGCTGAGACTGGGCACGGTGAAGTCCTTCGTACGGGCAGGAGAGCGGGGGAGCGGGAGACGGGGACGGGGGTCAGCGGGCGGCGAGGCCGCGCAGGGCGGCGACGGCCCGGGCGGCGATCTCTTCGGGGGTGCCGGAGACGTCGACGGCGACGCCGGCCTCGTCCTCCTGCAGCGGCTGCAGGGTGGCGAACTGGGAGTCGAGGAGCGCCGTCGGCATGAAGTGGCCCCGGCGGGCCCCCATGCGCCGCTCGATCAGCTCCCGGTCGCCGGTCAGATGGAGGAAGACCACGCCGGGGGCCGCGGCGCGCAGCCGGTCCCGGTAGCTGCGCTTCAGCGCCGAGCTGCTCACCACGCCGCCGAGCCCGGCCCGGTCGTGCGCCCACTTCCCGATGGCGTCGAGCCAGGGCTCCCGGTCGGTGTCGTCCAGGGGTGTGCCGGCCGACATCTTGGCCACGTTCGCCGCGGGGTGGAAGTCGTCGCCCTCCGCGTAGGGGAGGGCCATCGCCTCCGCGACCAGCGGGCCGATCGTGGTCTTGCCGGTCCCGGCGACGCCCATCACGACGACGACCTGGGGGTGGGGGGTGGTGCGCATGGTGGTGCCTCGCTGTCTTCTTCGACATCGATCCGTCGCGCTCATGAAACCCATTGCGTACGACGTATTCAAGAGCCTGTGACATAAAAGTAGTACTTTTAATTCCCGAGGTGATCACCCGCGCCGGCCCGCATAGGCTTGCGACCATGACGACACCGGCCCAGGGGCTCCACTCCCACGTCCTCGCCACCCTGGGTCTCGCGATCACCGCGGGGGAGTACCCGCCCGGCACCGTGCTGCGCACCGACGAACTCGCCCAGCGCTTCGACGTCTCCCGGACCGTGGTCCGCGAGGTCGTCCGGGTCCTGGAGTCCATGCACCTCGTCGAGTCGCGCCGCCGCGTCGGCGTGACCGTGCTCCCGACCGCCAGCTGGAACGTGTACGACCCCCAGGTGATCCGCTGGCGCCTGGCCGGCGCCGACCGGCCCCGCCAGCTCCGCTCGCTCACTGTGCTCCGCTCGGCCGTCGAACCCGTCGCCGCCGGCCTGGCCGCCCTCCACGCCACCCCCGAGCAGTGCCGCGAGCTCACCGAACAGGCCCTCGGCATGGTGGCCACCTCGCGCGGCCGGCGCCTGGAGGAGTACCTCGTCCACGACATCGCCTTCCACCGCGTCGTGCTCAACGCCTCCGGCAACGAGATGTTCGCCCGCCTCGGCGACGTCGTCGCCGAGGTCCTCACCGGCCGCACCCACCATCACGTCATGTTCGAGGACCCCGACCCGGCGGCCGTCACCCTGCACGTCCAGGTCGCCGAGGCCGTCCGCGAGCGCGACGCGGCCCGCGCCGAGGAGCTCACCCGCCAGATCGCGGTGGGCGCCCTCCAGGAACTGGACGTACTGGCTCCGTAAGCTCCTGCGCTCCATGTCGCTCGCCGGCCGGCGAGGCGTTCGAACCGGTCCTCGACTTCGCCTCGATCGGCAGCCGCCGGGTCCGTACGACCGCCGCGACCCACCGGGACCGACCGCCCCCACGGGCACGACGGGACCCCCGCGGGCACGGCCTGCGGGGGTCTCGCCTTTTGTCAGGAGATAGTGGTACGCAAGAGCCTTACAAGATCCGTTCGGAGAAAAGGAAGTTCGCGATGCCGCAGCACGTCCAGGGGGTCATCGCCCCCGGCAGGAACGAACCGGTACGGGTCGAGACGATCGTCATCCCCGACCCCGGCCCCGGCGAGGCCGTCGTGAAGATCCAGGCGTGCGGCGTCTGCCACACGGATCTCCACTACAAGCAGGGCGCCATCAACGACGAGTTCCCCTTCCTCCTCGGCCACGAGGCCGCCGGAATCGTCGAGTCGGTCGGCGAGGGCGTCACCGACGTCACCCCCGGCGACTTCGTCATCCTCAACTGGCGTGCCGTGTGCGGCACCTGCCGCGCCTGTCTGCGCGGCCGCCCCTGGTACTGCTTCGCCACCCACAACGCCAAGCAGAAGATGACCCTGCTCGACGGCACGGAGCTCTCCCCGGCCCTGGGCATCGGCGCCTTCGCCGAGAAGACCCTCGTCGCCGCCGGCCAGTGCACCAAGGTCGACCCGGCCGTCGCCCCCGAGGTCGCGGGCCTCCTCGGCTGCGGTGTCATGGCCGGCATCGGCGCCGCCATCAACACCGGGAACGTCGGCCGCGGCGACACCGTCGCCGTCATCGGCTGCGGCGGCGTCGGCGACGCGGCGATCGTCGGCTCCCGCCTCGCCGGAGCCGCGAAGATCATCGCCGTCGACATCGACGACCGGAAGCTGGAGACGGCCACGGCGATGGGCGCCACCCACACCGTCAACTCCCGCTCCACCGACGCCGTCGAGGCGATCCGCGAGCTCACCGGCGGCTTCGGCGCCGACGTCGTCATCGAGGCCGTCGGCCGCCCCGAGACGTACCAGCAGGCGTTCTACGCCCGCGACCTCGCCGGCACCGTCGTCCTCGTCGGCGTCCCCAACCCCGAGATGAAGCTCGAACTGCCCCTCATCGACGTGTTCGGCCGCGGCGGCGCCCTCAAGTCCTCCTGGTACGGCGACTGTCTGCCCTCCCGCGACTTCCCGATGCTGATCGACCTGCACCAGCAGGGCCGCATCGACCTCGCCGCCTTCGTCACCGAGACCATCGGCCTCGGCGACGTCGAGAAGGCGTTCGCCCGCATGCACCAGGGCGACGTCCTCCGCTCGGTGGTGGTGCTGTGATGGCCGCCCGCATCGACCACCTCGTCACCTCCGGCACCTTCAGCCTCGACGGCGGCACCTGGGACGTCGACAACAACGTCTGGATCGTCGGCGACGACTCCGAGGCCGTCGTCATCGACGCCGCCCACGACGCCGACGCCATCCTCGCCGCCCTCGACGGCCGCGCGCTGCGGGCGATCATCTGCACCCACGCCCACAACGACCACGTCGACGCGGCCCCGGCGCTCGCGGCCGCCACCGGCGCCCGCATCCTGCTCCACCCCGCCGACCAGCCGCTCTGGAAGCAGACCCACCCCGACCACAGCCCCGACGGAGACCTCGCCGACGGCCAGGTCCTCACCATCGCCGGGATCGACCTGACCGTCCTCCACACCCCGGGTCACGCCCCCGGTGCGGTCTGCCTGTACGCCCCCGACCTGGGCACGGTCTTCACGGGCGACACCCTCTTCCAGGGCGGCCCCGGCGCCACCGGCCGGTCCTTCTCCGACTTCCCGACGATCGTCGACTCGATCCGGGAGAAGCTCCTCACCCTGCCTCCGGAGACGGTCGTCCGCACCGGCCACGGCGACCCGACGACGATCGGCGACGAGGCCCCCCACCTCCAGGAGTGGATCAACCGAGGCCACTGAGAGCCAGCCGGCTCTCGAACCGCATCTCCTCGCCCGTGAACGGGTCGGTGAACTCCAGCTTCCGCGCCAGCAGTTGCAGCGGCCGCCCGAAGTCCTCCGGCCCGTCCTCACGCACCACCGGGTACACCGGATCGTGCAGGATCGGCAGCCCCAGCGCGTTCATGTGCACCCGCAGCTGATGCGTCCGCCCGGTGACGGGCTCCAGCCGGTACCGCCCCAGCCCGCCCCGGTGCTCCACCAGCTCGATCCGGCTCTCGGCGTTCGGCTCGCCCGGCACCTCACGGGCGGCCATCACCCCGCGCTCCTTCTCGATCCGGCTGCGCACCGTCACCGGCAGCTCCACCCCCGGGTCGTACGGCGCCACCGCCTCGTACTCCTTCCGCACGAGCCGGTCCCGGAACAGCGTCTGGTACGCCCCCCGGTCCTCCTCCCGCACCACGAACAGCACGAGCCCCGCCGTCAGCCGGTCCAGCCGATGCGCCGGCTGCAACCGCGCCGGCCCCGCATCCCTCCGCAGCCGCGCGAGCGCCGTCTCCGTCACATGCCGCCCCCGCGGCATCGTCGCCAGGAAGTGCGGCTTGTCCACCACCATGATCCGCTCGTCCCGGTGGACCACCCCGATCTCGAACGGCACCGGCACCTCGGCGGGAAAATCCCGGTGGAACCACACGTACCGCCCCGCCGTGTAGGGCTCGTCCCCGCCGACCGGCCCGTCCGTCCCCACGAACCGCCCCCCGGCCACCATCTCCTCGACCCGCCCGGCCCCGATCGCACCCCCGTACCGGTCCACCAGGTATGCCCGCACCGTCCCCCAGACCCCGTCGGGATCCTCCGGCAACCGCACCCGCACAGGGTCGATCCCGTCCCGCTGAGGGAGGGGCGAAGTGGGGGCCTTGCTTCTGCGTCGCACCGGGTCCTACCGCCGTAAACAAGAAAGACCCCACATGACGTGGGGTCTTTCGCTGGTGTCCGAGGGGGGACTTGAACCCCCACGCCCGATAAAGGGCACTAGCACCTCAAGCTAGCGCGTCTGCCATTCCGCCACCCGGACTAGGTGTTTTGTCTTCCTGGCCGCTCGGCCCTTCCGACGAACAGAACAATAGCAAAGATTCGAGGGGGTCGATCACCACCCCTGCTCGGCCGCTGTCATGTGACAGCCGCATGTCGGGCGACGGGTGGTCTTGGGGGTGAGGGGGACACGCGGGAGGATGGGGTGATCACAAGGAAACACGTGGGGCACGTAGTGGGAGGAAGCAGCGTGAGCGAGTCGAACACGGCCCAGGGCATCAGGGGCGAGGACGAGGTCGTGGACCTCTGTCGCGATCTCATCCGCATCGACACCAGCAACTACGGCGACCACTCCGGCCCGGGAGAGCGGGCGGCGGCCGAGTACGTCGCCGAGAAGCTCGCGGAGGTCGGACTCGAGCCGAAGATCATCGAGTCGCACAAGGGGCGGGCCTCCACCGTCGCCCGCATCGAGGGCGAGGACCCGTCGCGGCCCGCCCTGCTGATCCACGGCCACACCGACGTCGTCCCGGCCAACGCCGAGGACTGGACCCACCACCCCTTCTCCGGCGAGGTCGCCGACGGCTGCGTGTGGGGCCGCGGGGCCGTCGACATGAAGGACATGGACGCGATGACCCTCGCGGTCGTACGGGACCGGCTGCGCAGCGGCCGCAAGCCCCCGCGCGACATCGTCCTCGCCTTCCTCGCCGACGAGGAGGCCGGCGGCACCTACGGCGCCCGGCACCTCGTCGACAAGCACCGGGACCTCTTCGACGGGGTCACCGAGGCGATCGGCGAGGTCGGCGGCTTCTCCTTCACCGTGAACGAGAACCTGCGCCTCTACCTCGTCGAGACGGCCCAGAAGGGCATGCACTGGATGCGGCTCACCGTCGAGGGCACCGCGGGCCACGGCTCGATGACCAACGACGACAACGCGATCACGGAGCTGTGCGAGGCCGTGGGGCGCCTCGGCCGCCACCAGTGGCCCGTGCGGGTCACCAAGACCGTGCGGTCGTTCCTGGACGAGCTCTCGGACGCGCTCGGCACCCCGCTCGACCCCGAGGACATGGACGGCACCCTCGCCAAGCTCGGCGGCATCGCCAAGATGGTCGGCGCCACCCTGCGGAACTCGGCCGCCCCGACCATGCTCGGCGCCGGCTACAAGGTGAACGTGATCCCCGGCCAGGCCACCGCGCACGTCGACGGCCGTTTCCTGCCCGGGTACGAGCAGGAGTTCCTGGCCGACCTCGACCGGATCCTCGGGCCGCGGGTGAAGCGCGAGGACGTGCACGGCGACAAGGCCCTGGAGACCAGCTTCGACGGGGCCCTGGTGGACGCCATGCAGCTGGCGCTGCGGGCGGAGGACCCGATCGCCCGCGCCGTGCCGTACATGCTCTCCGGCGGCACCGACGCCAAGTCCTTCGACGACCTCGGCATCCGCTGCTTCGGCTTCGCCCCGCTCCAGCTGCCGCCGGAGCTCGACTTCGCCGGCATGTTCCACGGCGTGGACGAGCGGGTGCCGGTCGACGGCCTGAAGTTCGGCGTGCGCGTCCTGGACCGTTTCATCGACGCCTGCTGAGACACGCGGGCAGGAAGCCCCCGAATTCGTCCGCCCGTTTGCATGTGACCGGAACGAGTGAATGAACTCGGTGACTCGTAGCCCCCACCATTCCCCCTCGTTACAGGTGATGCGGTCCGCGGCTGGGGCCGCATTGCCAACTAGGAGGAATAATGATCAAGAAGGTCGTCGCTGCTGCGGCTGCCACTGGCGGTCTCGTTCTCGCGGGTGCGGGCATGGCCGTCGCCGACGCGGGTGCCCAGGGTGCCGCCATCGGTTCCCCCGGTGTCCTCTCGGGCAACGTCGTCCAGGTGCCGGTTCACGTTCCCGTGAACCTGTGCGGCAACACGGTCTCCGTGATCGGCCTGCTGAACCCCGCCTTCGGCAACACCTGCGTCAACGCCTGACGTTGCGCCTCGCCCCGTGAGGGTGTGAGCCGGTCCGGCCTCGGAGTGCGTGCCATGCACTCCGGGGCCGGTGGCCATTTCCGCCCCGGGTGTTTCCACCCGGTGGCACTCTTTCGAAGCCGAGCAGGCAGGGAACAGCTATGCGACAGGTCACGCGCAAGGGCCTTATCACCGTCGCGGCCGCCGGAGGCGTTTTCGCCGCCGTCGGCGGCGGATATGCGCACGCCGATTCCGGCGCGAACGGTACGGCCACGAATTCCCCGGGCGTCGCGTCCGGAAACACCGTCCAGGTCCCGGTCCACGTACCGGTGAACGCCTGCGGAAACACCGTCAACGTCGTCGGACTCATGAATCCGGCGATGGGCAACAAGTGTGCCAACACCTCCCCTCGGGGCGGCGGCTCCTCCGTCGGCGGCCACGCCGGAGGCTCTCCCGGCGTGGCCTCCGGCAACCACGTCCAGGTCCCCATCGACATCCCCGTCAACGCGTGCGGCAACAGCTTCACGGGCGTCGGCCTGGGCAACGCCGTCGCGGACAACGACTGCGGGAACGGCGGATACGGCGACGACGGCGGCTACGGGGACGACGGCGGGGACACGGGGTACGGCGAGGAGGGGCCGGGTACGCCCGGCACCCCGGGTACCCCTGGCACGCCCGGCACTCCGGGTACGCCCGGAACCCCCGGCACTCCGGGTACTCCGGGGACTCCCGGCACCCCTGGTACGCCTGGCACCCCGGGTACGCCCGGCACCCCCGGCACTCCCGGAACTCCGGGTACGCCCGGCACTCCCGGTACGCCCGGCGACGAGGGCGGGCCGAACACGCCCGGTACGCACGTCGTCACTCCGCCGAAGCCCGTCGAGGAGCTGGCCGAGACGGGTTCGGGTCCCCTCGGTGTGATCGTTCCCGCCGGGGCCGGGCTGCTGCTCGCCGGCTCGCTGATCTACCGGCGCAGCCGCGGCGCCGCCTGACCGCGTCGCGCCGGACGCACCACGCACAGGGGCCCCGCAGACCGCGGGGCCCCTTCTCGTTGTCCTGTGACCGCTACCAGGTCGCCCGGACCTGGCGGATGATCCGCCGCTTGAGCCGTACTCTGCGGCTCCCGTCGCGGTGCAGGCTCAGGCGGTCCAACTCCCAGTGTCCGTACTCGGCGTGGTCGGTCAGCAGGCGCGTCGCCTCCTTGCGGGAGACACCGCGCGGCACGTACACATCGACAAATTCGTATTCCGGCATCGCATCTATTGTGCGGGCATGGGCCCGGTACGGATAGCGTCTGTCCCATGTCTGATGCTGCGCAGCCCACCGCTGCCGAGGTACGTGCCGCCGCCGAGGCGGTCAAGACCGCACTGGACCGTCACCTCGCGGCGGTCGAACTCCGCACGGGAGACGACGACACGGCCGTCTACGAGGCGTTCAACGCCCTCGCCGCGGCGGCCGAGGTGTACGACGAACTCCTCTACGACCGCTACGACGAGGTCACGCCCTTCGAGATCCCCGGAGCGGACGGCGCGCTGCCGCCGTACGCCGGACCTGACGAACCTCATGCCCTCAGCCTCCTGATCCGGCGCGACTATGCCGTGGCGGAACCGCAGCGCCTGCTCGCCCAGGCCCGGCGTCTCGCCGAGCTGGACGGCGACGGGGACACCCCCGGCGCGGCCGGCAGGGCCGCCGTGTCGCCGCTTGCCGCGATCGGGGTGCTCTTCGGCGAGTACGAGCCGGACGAGATCGCCTCCCGGCACAAGGAGTTCGGCCTGGAGGAGGGCGACTCCACCCTGTGGGTCACCGCCGCCGACGAGCTCCCGGAACCGGGGGAGTGGCTCAACGCCCCCTTCGAGCACGCCGACCCCGAACGGATCGTCTGCCGCTTCGACGTCAGCTCCGTCTTCGACGAGGACGAGGACGAGGACGTGGAGGACGCCGGGGCCGGGGGAGACGCCGGGCCCGACGGGCGCAGGGCCGTCGCCGGCGCGGGCGAGCACGCGGGCGCCGGTTCCTGAGGAACACGGAAAGCCCCCAAGGGACCGTCCGGGACCCCTGGGGACTACCCGGGACCCCTGGGGACCCCGGGACTACCCGGGCCCCTGGGCCCCCCGGGCCCCTGGGCCCCCCGGGACTACCCGGGCTCCCCGGGACCAACCCAGACCACCAGGAACGCCGGAGGGCCGGGGACGTCGCTCAGCGCGATGTCCCCGGCCCTCCGGCCGTCCCGGTCCCGGGTTTTCGTCTACTCCTCGGGAGTGGCGAGCAGTCCCTCCAGAAGCGGACGCAGCCGTGTGGTGCGCTCCGGAGCGACCTCCTCGGCCACCGCGCGGGCCAGGGCCTGGTCCACTCCGTGCACCACCGAGAGGTGGCGCTCGGCGCGGCCGAAGGCCGTGTAGACCCAGGGCCGGCTCAGACCGCCGGCGGCGTCGCCGGGCAGCACCACGACCACGGCGGGCCAGCGCGCCCCGGCCGCCTGGTGCGCGGTGAGCGCCCAGCCGTGCCGCAGCGCCGACTCCACCCGCTCCTTCGGTACGAGCAGGTCCTCGTCCCCGCAGCGCAGCCGCAGCCCCTCGGCGTCGGCCGAGAGGACCGTCCCCGTGACCGTCCGGCCCGGCGCCGGTGCGTACGCCACCCGGTCGCCGGGGTCGTAGCCGCCGAAGCGGCCGGGACCGGGGTTGAGCCGCTGCTTGAGGGCGGCGTTCAGCGCGCGCGTGCCCGCGGAGCCGCCGTGGCCGACCGTGACCACCTGGGTCTGGTCGGACGGCACGCCGATCGCCCGGGGCACCGAGTCCGCCACCAGCTGGACCGTACGGTGCACGGCCTCGCCGGCGTCCCGCACGGGGACGATCACGACCTCCTTGTCGGGGGCCGCCACCTGGTTCAGCTCGCCGATCCCGATGCCCGACACCAGCTCGCCCAGCGGCCCCGGGTCGGGGAGGCGCGAGGCGATCCGGGGGCACACCCCGGCCGCGAGCGCGTCGGCGAAGACCCGTCCGGCGCCGGGCGCGCCCAGCACCTCCGGGTCGCCGCTCAGCACCAGACGGCAGCCGTCCGGCAGCGACTCCACGAGGACGGCGGCCGTCTCCACGTCCAGCTGCGGCGCGTCGAGCACCACCAGCAGGTCCAGGGCGAGGGCGCCGTCCTCGTCGCGCCCGGGACCGGACGTCCCGGAGAGCAGCCCGGCGACCGTCACCACGGCCGCTCCGGCGGCGCCCGGCCCGCGCCGGGCCGCGTCGCTGTGGACGGCGACCAGGGCCCGCAGACCCCGCTCGCGGGCCGCCGCGGCGAGTGCCAGCGGCTCGGCGCGCGACGCCTCGCCGCCCGTGTGCAGGACGAGTCCGTGCGCACCGGCGGCCCGATCGAGCTCGGGGCCCTCCCAGGTCCGGGCCGTCGCGGTCCTGACCAGACGGGCCAGACCGTCCGCGAGGCTCTCCTCCGCCATCGCGTACCGGTCGAGCCCGAGCAGCACGGGCGAGGCCGGCCCCTCGGCGGCGGGCGGGGCCGGCGCTTCCGCCGACTCCTCCTCGTCCTCGCCGGGTTCCTCTTCCGGGGTCTCCTCCTCCTGGAAGACGAGGACCGCGCCCTCGGAGACGGCCGTCTCGACGGCCTGGTCGGGGTCCGGCACCGCGTGCCCGGCGAGCCCGGCGCGCACGGCCTGGATCTCCAGCGCCGTGTGTCCCTGGAGCGCGGCCCGCTCCAGGAGCCACACGGTGAGCGCGACGGTCCGGCGCGGGTCGTCCGGGCCGCACGCGGCGCCGAGCAGCGCCCGCGCGAAACCGTCGGCCTGCTCCGGCCGCACGCCGGGCACCGCGAGCAGCTGCCACGGGTCCTCGCCCAGGGCCGCGGCCGCGCCCTCGCCGAGCACGGCGGCCACCTGTCCGGCCAGCGCCTCGGGCGCGCCGCCCTTGGCGAGCACCTCCCGCACGGCCGCCGTGGTGGCGGGCGCCGGTGCCGAGGGCCGCTCCGGGGCGGCCGGCCGCACGGTCATGGCCGGGGCCGCCTCGGGGGAGGGGCGCCGCGGGGCGGGCTCGGCCGCCTCGAAGAACGTGCCGCCCGAGGCCGCGCCCCCCTCCACGGCCCGTACCGCCGCGAGGAGGTCCGCCGCGGTGCCGCTCAGCTTGGCACCGCTCGCCACAGTGCCTTCCTTCTCCGCCTTCCGCGCCTCGATCCTCGCCCGCAGCTCCCGCTGCGCGGCGAGCTCGGCCTGCGCGTCGCTCAACTCGGGCGCGTCGGCGGCCTTGGCCTCCTCGCTCTCGGCTCCGGCCTCGCCCTCGCCCTCGGCCGTGTCGGTCTCCTCGGCATCCACGTCGGCCGCGCCGGCGTCCCCGGCCTCACCGGCTTCGCCGTCGGCCGAGTCGGCCTCCTGGACGGCCGCATCGCCCGCGCCGGGCTCCCGTGCGTCGGTGGTGGCCTCGGGGGTCGCGTCCGGTACGGCCTCCTCGTGGAGGTCGGGGGTGGGCTCGGCGTCCTCGGGTGCCTCGGGCGCGGTCTCCCCGGAAGGCTCGGTCACAAGGTGCTCCAGTCGTGATCCGGATAGCGGTGCACGGGCGCCGACACATCGTCGAGCGCTCGGCAGATCTCGTCAGGAAGACTAAGGGTCTCCACCGACAACGCGGCCGTGAGCTGGCGTGCCGTGCGCGCGCCGACGATCGGCGCGGTCACGCCGGGCCGGTCGCGGACCCAGGCGAGGGCCACGTGCAGGGGGGTCGTCGCGAGGCCGTCGGCCGCGGTGGTGACCGCGTCCACGATCCGGCCCGCGGCGTCGTCGAGGTAGGGCTCGACGAAGGGCGCCATCGTCTCGGAGGCGCCGCGCGAGTCCGTGGGGGTCCCGGCGCGGTACTTGCCCGTCAGGACGCCGCGTCCCAGGGGCGACGAGGGGAGCAGACCTATGCCGAGGTCGAGGGCGGCGGGCAGCACCTCGCGTTCCACGCCGCGCTGGAGCAGCGAGTACTCCAGCTGGGCCCCGGCGAGCCGGGTGCGGTCACCGCCGAGCTGCCAGGTGCCGGCCTTGGCCAGCTGCCAGCCGCAGAAGTTGGCGACGCCCGCGTACCGGGCGCGCCCGGTACGTACGGCGATGTCGAGCGCCTGGAGGGACTCCTCAAGCGGCGTGTACGGGTCGTACGCGTGCAGCTGCCACAGGTCGACGTGGTCGGTGCCGAGGCGTGCGAGGGAGTCGTCGAGCGCGGCGAGCAGATGGCCGCGCGAGCCGTCGGTGCGCCGGTCGGGGTCGGGGACGCTGCCGGCCTTGGTGGACAGGACGAGGTCCTGCCGGGGCACCAGCCGGTCCATCAGCCGGCCGAGCAGGTACTCCGCCTCGCCCCCGCCGTACACGTCGGCGGTGTCGACGAGGGTGCCGCCCGCGTCCCAGAACGCCTTCAACTGCTCGGCGGCGTCGTGCTCGTCGGTGTCCCGGCCCCAGGTGAGGGTGCCGAGTCCGATGCGCGACACGCGCAGGCCGGTGCGTCCGAGATGCCTCTGCTCCATGGGCGCGAGATTACTGGCCAGGGCACCACGCGGAGAGAGCCTGTGGACAACCGTGCCCTGACGGATGCCCCGACCGCGCGCTAGAGTCCCGCCCACAGGGACGTTACCGATGGGTAAGGGGTGTGTGGAATGCGGCTCGGCATCAACCTCGGCTACTGGGGCGCCGGCATGGACGGCGACAACCTCGCGGTCGCCCAGGAGGCGGACCGGCTGGGCTACGACGTCTGCTGGGCCGCGGAGGCGTACGGCTCGGACGCCCCGACGGTCCTCGCCTGGGTCGCGGCGAAGACCGAACGGATCGACGTCGGCTCCGCGATCATGCAGATCCCGGCCCGGCAGCCCGCCATGACGGCGATGACCGCCGCCACCCTCGACTCGCTCACCGGCGGCCGGTTCCGCCTCGGTCTCGGCGTCTCCGGACCGCAGGTCTCCGAGGGCTGGTACGGCGTGCGGTTCGACAAGCCGCTGGCCCGGACCCGCGAGTACGTCGAGATCGTCCGCAAGGCCATGACGCGCGAGCGGCTCAGCTACGAGGGCGAGCACTGGACCCTGCCGCTCCCGGACGGCCCGGGCAAGCCCATCAAGCTCACCGTCCACCCGGAGCGCGAGCACATCCCGCTCTACATCGCCGCGATCGGCCCCAAGAACCTGGAGCAGACCGGCGAGATCGCCGACGGCGCCCTGCTGATCTTCCCCTCCGCCGACCACCTGGAGGAGACGGCGCTCCGTCACCTGCGGGCGGGCCGCGAGAAGGCCGGCCTGACCATGGACGGCTTCGACGTCTGCCCGACGCTGCCGCTGGCCCTCGGCGACGACGTCGGCGCCCTCGCCGACGTCTTCCGCCCGTACACCGCGCTGTACGTCGGCGGCATGGGCAGCCGCAAGCAGAACTTCTACAACCACCTCGCGCAGCGGATGGGCTACGAGAAGGAGGCCGCCGAGATCCAGGACAAGTACCTGGCCGGCGACAAGACGGGGGCCGCGGCCGCCGTCCCGCACTCCCTGATCGACCAGACCACGCTGCTCGGCTCCGTCGAGCGGATCGCGGAGCGGATGACGGCCTATGCCGAGGCCGGGGTCACGACCCTCACCCTCGCCCCGGCCGGCTTCACCCTCGACGAGAGGCTGGCGGCCCTGCGGGCGGGCGTGGAGGCGATGGAGCACGCCGGACTGGCGTAGTTCCGCCGAGAAGGGTTCTGCGGCCGTGGTGGGGGCTCGGGGGTCTTCCCCGCCACGGCCGTCATGCAGCACAACGCCGGCGGGGGGTCCCCGGTTACGCCCCCGGGTCTCACTCTTTCGGCCGAGCTGTCGACCCCTGCTGTTGCCCGCCGCGCGGGACCGGACTTGACTCGTTCTTCCCGGACGTACCGGAGTGCGGGCGTCCGCACGGAGGTGGCGGCGATGCTCACGGCCAAGGGCCTGTTCCAGGAAATCATCGACAACGACGAGTCGTTCCGGCTCTTCTGCTCCATCGCCGCGAGCGGCGAGGCGCAGGGCGGCTGGGAGAACGCCCGGATCGCGGCACTCGTCGCCCCCGGGATGCGGGATCTCACGCCCAAGATCACCCGGCACGGCGCCGACGAGGACAAGCACGGCCGGATCTTCAACGCGTTGATGAGGAAGCGCGGCCTCGAACCCGTCCCCGTACCGCCCGACACCGACTACACGATGCTGCTGGAAGAGCGCGGGATCGGCCTCGCGCACGACAAGCTCCGCCGTGACGAGCCGCTGACCGAGGAGGACGTCGTCGTCTACCTCGCGCACAGCAGGGTCACCGAGGAGCGCGCCGCCGAGCAGATGCAGCTCCTGGTGAAGTACTTCGGGGACCACCCGGAGCTCGGCAAGGCGATCCGGATGATCTGCAACGACGAGGACAACCACCTCGCCTACTGCCACGAGGAGCTGCTCCGGCTCGCCCGCGCGGGCCACGGCCGGCTCATCCAGCGGACCCTGCGCGAGTCGGCGCTCGCCGAGATCACGGTCTACCGGGACGTCAGCCTCGCCGTCATGCGGCACATGCGGCGGATCCTGGAGTGGCCCCGGCCCAAGGCGGCCGTCCTGGCCGCCGGCATCCACGGCGTGTACGCGTACGACCGGGCGGCCGGCTGGCACCGGATGGTGAGCCTGCGGATGCCGGAGCGGCTCGACGCGCTCGGCGGTCCCGCGGTCCCCGCCCCCGCCTTCTGAGGCCGCCCCGCCTCACATCCAGCCGCGGCGCTTGAAGGCCCGGTACAGCGTGATGACGATGCCCGTCATCACGATGATCACGGCCGGGTACGACCACTCCCAGCGCAGCTCCGGCATGTGCTCGAAGTTCATGCCGTAGATCCCGGCGACCATCGTGGGGACGGCGGCCATGGCGGCCCACGCCGAGATCTTCCGCATGTCGTCGTTCTGGCGCACCCCCATCTGTGCCAGATGGGCCGAGAGCACGTCGGACAGCAGCCGGTCGAGCCCTTCCACCTGCTCGTTGGAGCGCAGCAGGTGGTCGTTGACGTCGCGGAAGAAGGGCTGGGCCTCCTCGTTCACGAACGGCACGGTGCCGGCCGTCAGCCGGGCCATCGGGCCGGCCAGCGGCCCGCTGGCCCGGCGGAACTCCAGGACCTGCCGCTTCGCCGTGTAGATCCGCTCGGCGGTGTTCGCCGGATTGCCCCCGGTGGGCGCGAAGACGTCCGCCTCCAGCTCCTCCAAGTCGACCTGGAGCTCGGCCGTCACGTCGAGGTAGTGGTCGACGATCGCGTCGCTCACCGCGTACAGCACCGCCGTCGGCCCGTGCCGCAGGACCTTCGGGTCGGCCTCCAGGCGCTTGCGCACCGCCATCAGCGGCGCGCCCCCGCCGTGGCGGACCGTCACGACGAACGAGTCGCCCACGAAGATCATGAGTTCGCCGGAGGACACCCGGTCGCTCTCCGGCTCGTACACGATCGGCTTGAGGACCATGAACAGCGAGTCGTCGTAGACCTCCAGCTTGGGCCGCTGATGTGCCTTCAGCGCGTCCTCAACGGCCAGCGGGTGCAGCGCGAACTCCGAGGCGACATGGTCGAACTCCGCCGCCGTGGGCTCGTGCAGCCCCACCCACAGAAAGGCGTCCCCGGTCGCCCGGGCCTCCTCCAGGGCGTCGGAGAGGTCGGCGGGCCCGTCCGTGCGGCGCCCGTCGCGGTAGATGGCAGAGTCCACGATCACGCGGCGCATTCTCCCCCGAACGGCCCCGCCACGCACGCGCGTGCGGCCGCCGATGGCGGCCGGCCCGCAGCTCGGCCCGCCCCGCACGCGTGCGGGAAGTTCGGGGTGCCGGGCGTCGCCGGCCCGGCCCGACCGGCACGACAGGACCTAGGCTGGCCCGCATGGTCACGCTGATCCTCGTCCGGCACGGACGCTCCACCGCCAACACCTCCGGGGTCCTCGCCGGGCGCACGCCCGGGATCGCGCTCGACGAGCGCGGGGCCGCGCAGGCCGCGGCCCTCCCCGGCCGCCTCGCGGGCGTCCCGCTCGCCGCCGCCGTCTCCAGCCCCCTCCAGCGCTGCCAGGAGACCCTGCGGCCGCTCCTGGGCGCCCGCCCGGACCTCCCGTTCCACGTGGAGGACCGGATCAACGAGTGCGACTACGGGGACTGGTCCGGCCGCAAGCTGGCCGAGCTGAACGACGAGCCCCTGATGGACGTCGTCCAGGCGCACGCCTCCTCCGCTGCCTTCCCGGGCGGCGAGTCCATGCGCGCCATGCAGTTCCGCGCCGTCGAGGCGGTGCGCGACTGGAACGCCCGCGTGGAGGCCGAGCACGGCGAGGACGCCACGTACCTCATGTGCTCCCACGGGGACATCGTGAAGTCGATCGTCGCGGACGCCCTGGGGCTCCACCTCGACCTCTTCCAGCGCATCCACGTCGACCCGTGTTCGGTCACCGTCATCCGCTACACGCGCCTGCGTCCCTTCCTCGTCCGGCTCGGCGACACGGGGGACTTCGCGGCTCTCGCCCCCCGCGACCACCCCGACGCCGGCGGGACGGCGGAGGTCGGGGGTGGTGCGGGCGCACCGTGATCCCCGTGAGCAGTAGGGTGGACGCGCCGCTGTAGTACGACTGTCGAGACCCAAGGGAGTCGGGAACGTGTCCCGTCAGGTGTTCCTCTACGACCCGCCGGAGCGGTTCGTGGCCGGCACGGTCGGGCTGCCTGGCCGCCGTACGTTCTTCCTCCAGGCTTCGGCCTCCGGCCGGGTCACCAGCGTGGCCCTGGAGAAGACACAGGTCGCCGCACTCGCCGAGCGCATAGACGAACTCCTCGACGAGGTCGTGCGCCGCACCGGGGGCAACGCCCCGGTCCCCGCCGTCGCGCCCGCCGAGATCGCCGACACGGCCCCGCTCGACGCCCCCGTCGAGGAGGAGTTCCGGGTGGGCACCATGGCGCTCGCCTGGGACGGCGAGGAGCAGCGGATGATCGTCGAGGCGCAGGCCCTCGTGGAACTCGACGTGGACTCCGAGGAGGACCTCGCCGAGGCCGAGGAGCGGCTGCTCCAGGACGAGGAGAACGGCCCGCCGATGCTGCGGGTCCGCCTCAGCGGGGCCCAGGCCCGGGCCTTCGCCAAGCGGGCCCTGGACGTCGTCAACGCGGGCCGGCCGCCGTGCCCGCTGTGCAGCCTGCCGCTGGACCCCGAGGGGCACGTCTGCCCGCGCCAGAACGGATACCGTCGCGGAGCATGAGCAGCAGCCCCCCGATCCCGCCGGACGCCGAGCTGCTCGCCCGCGGTGAGCTGACCGTGCGCGGCCGGGTCCGCGAGGCGTCCAACGCCGTGCTGTACTGCTCGGTCGCGTACGAGGGCCGTGAGGCGGCCTGCGTCTACAAGCCCGTCGCGGGGGAGCAGCCGCTCTGGGACTTCCCCGACGGCACCCTCGCGCAGCGCGAGGTCGCCGCGTACGAGCTCTCCGAGGCCACCGGCTGGGGGCTGATCCCGCCGACGGTGCTCCGCGACGGGCCGTACGGGGAGGGCATGGTCCAGCTGTGGATCGAGGCGGACCCCGGGGCGCGGCTGCTGGCCCTCACCGAGGACGACGAGGCCGGCGAGGGCTGGAAGGCCGTCGGGCCGGCCCAGGTGGACGAGGACCGCACCGCGCTCCTGGTGCACGCGGACACCCCCGATCTGCGGCGGCTGGCCGTCCTGGACGCGGTCATCAACAACGGCGACCGCAAGGGCGGGCACCTGTTGCCGACCCCGGATGGTCGTCTGTACGGGATCGACCACGGGGTGACCTTCCACGTCGAGGACAAGCTGCGGACGCTGCTGTGGGGCTGGGCGGGCGAGGAGTTGCCCGCCGAGGCGGCCGGGGTGCTCGACGGCCTCGGCCGTTCCCTGGCCCCCGGAGCGGCGCTCGCCGCCCGTCTGGCGGAACTGCTGACCGCCGCCGAGGTGGCCGCGGTACGCGCCCGCGTGGAGGCCCTGTGCGCCACGGGGCGGCATCCGGAACCGTCGGGACAGTGGCCGGCGATCCCCTGGCCACCCGTCTGAGCCGGACCGAAAGGTTTCGGCCAAGGCATGGGCGGGGGTGGGCACCCCTGGGGGGTATGCACGCACGCCGCCGACCCGCAAGAGTGCCTAATTGGTCAAGATCCCGGATCCGGTTCGTATCCGGAACACCTGTCCGGTTACGCTCGGGTCATGCATGCCTGGCCCGCTTCTGAGGTCCCCGCCCTTCCCGGCAAGGGCCGCGACCTCCGGATCCACGACACCGCGACCGGCGGACGAGTCACCCTCGCCCCCGGCCCCGTCGCCCGTATCTACGTCTGCGGCATCACGCCGTACGACGCGACCCACATGGGTCACGCGGCGACCTACAACGCGTTCGACCTCGTTCAGCGCGTGTGGCTCGACACCAAGCGGCAGGTGCACTACGTCCAGAACGTGACGGACGTGGACGACCCGCTCCTGGAGCGCGCGATCCGCGACGGCGTCGACTGGGTCGGCCTGGCCGAGCGCGAGACCGCCCTGTTCCGCGAGGACATGACCGCCCTGCGGATGCTGCCCCCGCAGCACTACATCGGCGCCGTCGAGGCCATACCGGGCATCGTCCCGCTCGTCGAGCGGCTCCGGGAGACGGGCGCCGCCTACGAGCTCGAGGGCGACGTCTACTTCTCCGTCGACGCCGACCCGCACTTCGGGCAGGTCTCGAACTACACCGCCGAGCTGATGCGCCACCTCTCCGCCGAACGCGGCGGCGACCCGGAGCGCCCCGGCAAGAAGAACCCGCTCGACCCGATGCTCTGGATGGCCGCCCGCGAGGGCGAGCCGAGCTGGGACGGCGCGAGCCTCGGCCCCGGCCGCCCCGGCTGGCACATCGAGTGCGTCGCCATCGCCCTCGACCACCTCGGCATGGGCTTCGACGTGCAGGGCGGCGGTTCCGACCTGATCTTCCCGCACCACGAGATGGGTGCCTCCCACGCCCAGACCCTCACCGGCGAGTACCCGATGGCCAAGGCGTACGTGCACGCTGGCATGGTCGCGCTGAACGGCGAGAAGATGTCGAAGTCCAAGGGCAACCTGGTCTTCGTCTCCAAGCTCCGCCGCGACGGCGTCGACCCGGCCGCCATCCGGCTCGCGCTCCTCTCCCACCACTACCGCGCCGACTGGGAGTGGACCGACCAGGTCCTCCAGGACGCCGTGGAGCGCGTCGGCCGCTGGCGCGCCGCAGTGTCCCGCCCCGACGGCACGTCCGCCGACGCGCTCGTCGAGGAGCTCCGCGAGGCCCTCTCCGACGACCTGGACACCCCCGCCGCGCTCGCCGCGGTGGACCGCTGGGCCGCACGGCAGACGGCCGAGGGCGGCGACGACGACTCCGCCCCCGGACTGGTCTCCCGCGCCGTCGACGCCCTCCTCGGTGTCGCCCTGTAGGAGCCGTTCCCACACAACTCCCTTTTGTGCAACCGCCCCCGGACTTCCTCAAGAAGTCCGGGGGCGGTTCCTTTTTGTCCTGTCGCGATGCTCGAATCTGCGCTAAATAGGCCCCATGCAATCATCAATGCGCATGAGAGCAGCAGTCGTCGGAGCGTTCCTCGGGTTCGTCGCCACCCTCGCGGGACCCGGTGCCACCGCCACGGCCGACCCGTCCGACACCACCGTGGGCGACGTGACCGGCTTCGCCGCCGACGGCTCCGTCTACCGGCTGACCGCCGGCCGGGCCGAGGCCCGCGTCTCCTTCGTCACCGCCGACACCTTCCGCATCGAACTCGCCCCCGACGGGAAGTTCACCGACCCCACCGGCACCGACATCACCCTCCCCCAGGGCCCGCCGCCCGCCACCCGCTGGCGGGACCTCGGCGACCGGTACGAACTCGCCACCGCCGACGTGACCCTGCGCGCCTACAAGGCACCGCTCCGCTTCGCGGCCGTCCGCGCCGACGGCACCCCGCTCTGGACCGAGACCCAGGGCCTCACCTGGAACCAGGACCGCACCGTCCAGACCCTCGCCCGAGGCGCCACGGAGCAGTTCTACGGCGCCGGCATGCAGAACGGCCGCGGCAACACCTCCCACCGCGACAAGACCGTCGAGGTCGGCGTCGACTACAACTGGAACGACGGCGGCCACCCCAACTCCGTCCCCTTCTACCTCTCCTCCGCCGGCTACGGCGTCTACCGCAACACCTACGCCCCCAACACCTACGCCTTCACCGAGCCCGTCACCACCACCGCGAAGGAACAGCGCTTCGACGCCTACTACTTCGCCGGCACCGGCCGCGACGCCGCCAAGGACGTCATCGGCCAGTACACCCGGCTCACCGGCAAGCCCTTCCTGCCGCCCGTGTACGGCCTGGAGATCGGCGACGCCGACTGCTACCTCCACAACGCCAACCGAGGCGAGCGCCGCACCCTGGACGCCCTGAAGGTCGCCGACGGCTACGCCGCCCACGACATGCCCAACGGCTGGATGCTCGTCAACGACGGCTACGGCTGCGGCTACGAGAACCTCGCCGAGGCGTCCGCGGGACTCGGCGAGCGGGGCATGAAGCTGGGCCTGTGGACCGAGGACGGCATCGGCAAGCTCGAAGAGCAGGTCAAGGCCGGCCAGCGGGTCGCCAAGCTCGACGTCGCCTGGGTCGGCGAGGGCTACAAGTTCGCCCTCGACGGCTGCAAGGACGCCCACGCCGGCATCGAGGCGTACAGCGACGCCCGGGGCTTCACCTGGGCCCCCGAGAGCTGGTCCGGTGCCCAGCGCTGCGGCGTCCAGTGGTCCGGTGACCAGTCCGGCAGCTGGGAGTACATCCGCTGGCAGATACCCACCTACGCGGGCGCGTCCATGTCCGGCCTCGCCTACACCACCGGTGACGTCGACGGCATCTTCGGCGGCAGCGCCAAGACGTACACCCGCGACCTCCAGTGGAAGACCTTCCTGCCCGTCACCATGACCATGGACGGCTGGGCCGCCAACGACAAGCAGCCCTTCCGCTACGGCGAGCCGTACACCACGATCAACCGCGCCTCCCTCAAGCTCCACGAGGCCCTGCTCCCGTACATCTACAGCCACGCGTACCAGGCCACGAAGACCGGCGTCGGCCTCGCCCGGCCGCTCGCCCTGGAGTACCCGGACGACCCGAAGGCCGCGAGCGACGCCGCCAAGTACGAGTTCCTCAGCGGCGAGGACTTCCTGGTGGCCCCCGTCTACCAGGACGCCGTCGAACGCGACGCCATCTACCTGCCCGAGGGCACCTGGATCGACTACTGGAACGGGCGCGCCTACCAGGGCCCGGTGACGATCGACGACTACAGCGCCCCGCTCGACACCCTGCCCCTCTTCGTACGGGCCGGGGCGGCCGTCCCGATGTGGCCCGGCGGCATCCGCTCGTACACCGACCGCGCCCCCGGCGACCCGATCGCCTGGGACGTCTACCCCAAGGGCAGCTCGTCCTTCGACCTGTACGAGGACGACGGCGTCACCCGCGAGCACCGCACCGGCCGGTACGCCACCCAGCGTGCCGAGGTGCGCGCCCCGAACGCCGGCCCGGGCGACGTGACCGTCCGCATCGGCGCGAGCAAGGGCACGTACACGGGCAAGCCGGCCGTCCGGCCGTATGCCTTCACCGTCCACACCGGCGACGCCCCCGGCGCGGTCAGGCTCGACGGGCGCAAGCTGCCCGCTCTCGCCTCCCGTGCCGCCTTCGACGCCGCCGCCGAGGGCTGGTGGTACGACCGCGACGAGCGTGGGGGAGTGGTCCGGGTCAAGACGGCCGCCCTCTCCACCGCCCGTGACTTCGAACTGCGGCTGACCGACACCAGCGCGGTCGGCGGCGCCGTACCGGGCGCCTCCGCCGTCCTGGCCGCCCCCGCCGGGCAGGAGCTGGGTGCCGGCGTTCCCGGCACCGTCGCCGTGGACGTCACCGCCGGCACCAGGGACGCCACCGACGTACGGGTCTCGCTCGACGTCCCGGCCGGCTGGCAGGTCGCCCCGGCGGCGCCCCTCGCCCGCGTCCCGGCCGGCACCACCCGCCGGGTCGAGGTGACGGTCACCCCCGCGGCCGACGCCAAGCCCGGCGAGGCCACCCTCACGGCGACCGCCCGCCACCGCGCGGCCGGCACCGACCGCACCGCCACCCAGCGGCTCGCGGTCGGCGTGATGCCCCCGCCGCCCACGGACGACGCCTGGGCGAGCGACCTCGTCTGGCTGCGCTCCACCAACGGCTGGGGACCGCCCGAACGCGACCGCTCCAACGGCGAGTCCGGCGCCGCCGACGGCCGGAGCCTCACCCTCGCGGGCACGACCTACGAGAAGGGGATCGGCGCCCACGCCGACTCCGACATCGAGGTCTACCTCGGCGGCCGCTGCACCGCCCTCACCGCCGACGTCGGCATCGACGACGAGATCAACGGCTACGGGGACGTGGCCTTCTCCGTCGAGGCCGACGGCAAGGTCCTGTGGACCTCGCCCCGGCTGACCGGCGCCTCCGCGACCCTGCCCGTGAACGTCGACGTGACCGGCGCCCGACACGTCCGGCTGAAGATCACGGACACCAACGGGTCCAAGAGCGGCGACCACGGGGACTGGGCGGCGGCCCGCTTCAGCTGCGCCTGATCTCCGGCGGGTGATCGGCCGCGCCCGGTTCCCTGCGGCCGATCACCCGCTGCCGGTCTCCTGCGGCCGATCTGAGCCTCGCGCGAGCGAGATCAGGCCAAGTCCCCTGCGCGGAGCGTGCGTCGTGATGGGCTGTGCGTGCCAGTAGACCGTTTGTACGAAAGGGCACGCAGTGGAGCATCCCCTCGCACGCAGAGGATTCCTGGGAGCCGCCGTCGCCCTCGGCGCGGCGGCTCTCACCGGCCCCCTAGCCGCGGGCACGGCGCAGGCGGCCGCCCCCGGGCGGTGGCCCACCGACATTCCGCTTCCGAAGGGCTTCCAGCCCGAGGGCGTGGCCATCGGCCGCAGCCCGTACGCCTACTTCGGCTCGCTCCGCGACGGAGCCGTCTACCGGGCCTCGCTGGCCACCGGCGAGGGCCGGATCGTCCACCAGGGCCTCGGCGACGGGCACATCACCGTCGGACTCAAGATCGACCGGGCCGAGCGGCGGCTCTTCCTCTCCGGCGGCTGGAGCCGGGAGATCCGCGTCGTCGACGCCCGCTCCGGCGCGCTGCTGCGCCACTTCACCGGGCTCGGCGCGGACAGCACCATGGTCAACGACGTCGTCCTCACCCCGGGCGCCGCCTGGTTCACCGACTCCTTCCAGCCGCAGCTGTACCGGCTCGCCATCGGCCGCACGGGCGAGCCCGGCGACGAGATCACCACCGTGCCGCTCGGCGGCGACTGGACCCAGGGCGCCGACTTCACCGCCAACGGCATCGAGCGGACCCCCGACGGCCGGGCCCTGCTCGTGGTCAACTGCGCCAAGGACGGCGGTTCCCTGATGCGGGTCGACCCGCGCACCGGACTCGCCCGCACGGTCGACCTCGGCGACCTGCGGATCCCGAACGGCGACGGACTGCTGCTCCTGGGCCGCGACCTGTACGTCGTCCAGCAGGCGGTCAACCAGATCGACGTGGTCCGGCTCGACGCGACCGGGTCGCGCGGCACCGCCATCGCCCGGATCACCGACCCGGAGCGCTTCCGCGTCCCGACCACCGCGGCGGCCTGGGGCGACCGGATCTACCTGCCCAACGCCCGGTTCGGCCTGGACCCGGACCCCACCACCGTCGCGTACGACGCGGTGTCCGTGCCGCGGGTCTGATCCCCCGCCCGGGCGCGCACGGGCCCGGAAAGCCGAACGGGAGGGGCGGCCGCGCCACCCCTCCCGTACCGGTCACTCCGCTGCTTCGCCGCCCCGGCCCTCGGCCGGCGGCTCGGGCTCGGCGCCCGGGCCGGCGTCCGGCTCACCGCCCGGGTCGGGCTCGCCCCCCGGTGCGGCGGCGGCCTCCGTGTCGGATTCCGGCGCCGCCTTCGCGCCCGGTTCCGGGGCCGCCTCCGTGCCCGGGGCCGCTTCCGTGTCCGGGGCCGCCTCCGGCGTCGGTGTCGCCTCCGCGCCCGGTACGGCCTCGGGCCCCGGCTGTTCCGGCTTCGGCGGTCGCGTCCGGCCGCTGCCGGTGTCCCGCAGGAACGGCGAGTCGCCGCCGTCCGTCGCCATGCCGGGCCCGGGCCCCGTGCCGGGCTCGCGCCGCCGCAGATACCGCTCGAACTCGCGGGCGATGGCCTCGCCCGAGGCTTCCGGCAGCTCCGCCGTGTCCCGCGCCTCCTCCAGGGTCTGCACGTACTCGGCGACCTCGCTGTCCTCGGCGGCCAGCTGGTCCACGCCCAGCTGCCAGGCCCGCGCGTCCTCCGGCAGCTCGCCCAGCGGGATGCGCAGACCGATCAGGTCCTCCAGGCGGTTGAGGAGCGCGAGCGTCGCCTTGGGGTTCGGCGGCTGCGACACGTAGTGCGGCACCGCGGCCCACAGGCTCACCGCCGGCACGCCCGCGTGCGTGCACGCCTCCTGGAGGATGCCCACGATGCCGGTCGGGCCCTCGTACCGGGTCTCCTCCAGGTCCATCGTCCGCGCCAGGTCCGGGTCGGACGTGACCCCGCTGACCGGGACCGGACGGGTGTGCGGGGTGTCGCCGAGCAGCGCGCCCAGGATCACCACCATCTCCACGCCCAGTTCGTGGGCGAAGGCGAGCAGCTCGTTGCAGAAGGAGCGCCAGCGCATGGAGGGCTCGATGCCCCGGACGAGCACCAGGTCGCGGGGCTTGTCGCCGCCGACCCGCACCACGGAGAGCCTGGTCGTCGGCCAGGTGATCTTCCGGACGCCGTTGTCCAGGAAGACCGTGGGCCGGTTGACCTGGAAGTCGTAGTAGTCCTCGGCGTCCAGCGCCGCGAACACCTCGCCCTTCCATTCCCGGTCCAGGTGGGCGACCGCGGTGGAGGCGGCGTCGCCGGCGTCGTTCCAGCCCTCGAACGCGGCCACCATGACCGGGTCGATCAGCTCGGGTACCCCCTCGAGCTCGATCACCCAGCGCCTCCTTATTCGAAGTTCCTGTCGTACGGACCAACCTTAAGGCTTTCCGGCGGTCCGTCCGCAGCCCCCGGACATCCCCGAAAACCCGTGCGGCCTTGATCGACTACCCAGGAACTCCCCTCCGCACACGGCGGCCTCACTCCTCCCAGAGCGTGCTCGGCGCCTCCCTCCGCACCACCGGCGCGATCTCCTCCGCGAAGCGCTGGAGCGTCTCGGTCTGCTCGGCCGTCGACTGGCCGAAGGTGTCGACCGTGACCGACTGCAGGTCGTGCCCGTAGTGCCGGTGGTAGCCGAGGATCTTGTCGATGATCTGCTGCGGCGATCCGATCAGCTGGGGGCCGTCCGCGATCGCGTCCTCGATGGTGCGGAACGGCGTGTTGTACCCGGCCCTGCCCTCCAGGTGCGGCTTGAAGCTCTGCCGCACCTTCGCCTCGTACAGGTCCTTGTAGCGGGCGACCGCCCGCTCGGCGGTGTCGGCGATGAGCAGGCCGCCGGAACCGGCCGCCACGCGCGCGTGGGCCGGGTCGTGGCCGTACTCCTCGAACTTCTCGCGGTAGTGGGCGATGAGCTTCGCGTACGCCTCCCTCGGCTGGATCGCGTTGGCCGTGAAGAGCGGGTCGCCGTGCTTCGCCGCGAGCTCGGGGGAGTTCAGGCTGGTGGCCGAGCCGTGCCAGATCCGGGGCGGTCCCGCGTACGGGCGCGGCACCGTGGTGACGTCCTTCAGCGGCGGGCGGAACTCGCCCTCCCAGTCGACGCCCTCCTCCGTCCAGAGCCGGCGGAGCAGCTCGTACTTCTCCTTCTGGAGGTCCCACTGCCGCTCCTCGTCCAGCCCGAAGAGGTCGAAGTGCCCGGCCTCCGCGCCCTTGCCGACGACGAGTTCGAGCCGGCCCCGGGAGAGCTGGTCGAGCGTGGCGTAGTCCTCGGCGACCCGGACGGGGTCGAGGATCGCGACCACGGTGACGCCGGTGAGCAGCCTGATCCGGGTGGTGCGGGCGGCGAGTGCGGCGAGCAGGACGGTCGGGGCCGAGGAGAGGAACGGGCCCGCGTGCCGCTCTCCCACCGCGTACGCGTCGAAGCCGAGCCGTTCGGCGGTCTCCCCGAGCGTGACCACCTGCTCCAACCGGTCGGCGGCGGAGAGGAGTTCGCCGGTCAGCGGGTGCGGGGAGTGGTGGACGATCGACAGCACCTGAAACTTCATGCGTCCACTCTGCGCGCCGAGTGTTGCGGCCGTGTGGACGGCGCGTGGCACGCCGAAGGAGCGGCTCCTCGACGAGGAACCGCCCCTGTGTCCGCGGGAGTTACTTCCGCAGCATCGACTCGACCTCGGAGCGGATCTCGTCCGTCGCGAGACCGCGGATCGTCAGCGTCGTACGGCGGCGCAGCACGTCGTCCGCCGTCTCGGCCCACTCGTGGTCGCGGGCGTAGGCGACCTGCGCCCAGATCTCCGGCGCGTCCGGGTGGATGCGGCGGGCGAGCTCCGGGTTCTCGTTCGCCATGCGGGCGATGTCGAACGACAGCGAGCCGTAGTGCGTCGCCAGGTGCTTGGCGGTGTCGGCGGCCATCCGGGGGCCGGGGGCCGGACCGTCGACCAGCAGCCGGTGGGCGACCGCGTTCGGGTTGGCTATGCCGGGCAGCGGCAGCCGCTTCGGCAGCGTGGACACCGGCTCGTAGTCCTCGCCCAGCGGGTGGCCGGGGAGCTGCTCCAGCTTCTTCATGACCGTACGGCCGATGTGGCGGAAGGTCGTCCACTTGCCGCCGGCCACCGACAGCATGCCGCCGCGGCCCTCGGTGACGACCGTCTCGCGCTTGGCCTTGGAGGTGTCGCCGGGACCGCCGGGGAGCACCCGCAGACCGGCGAAGGAGTAGGTGATGAGGTCGCGCGACAGCTGCTGGTCGCGGATGGAGAAGGCGGCCTCGTCCAGGATCTGGGCGGTGTCCTTCTCGGTGACCTCGACCTGGCCCGGGTCGCCCTCGTACTCCTCGTCGGTGGTGCCGAGGAGCAGCATGTCCTCCCAGGGGAGGGCGAAGGTGATGCGGTACTTGTCGATCGGGGTGGCCAGCGCGGCCTTCCACGGCGCGGTCCGCTTGAGGACCAGGTGCGCGCCCTTGGAGAGGCGGATGGAGGGGGCCGCGTTGGGGTCCTCCATCTTGCGCAGGTGGTCGACCCACGGGCCGGTCGCGTTCAGCACGAGACGGGCGGTCACGCCGAACTCGTCGCCGCTGGTGCGGTCCTTCAGTTCGGCGCCGGTGACCCGGCCGCGGGTGAAGCGCAGCCCGGTGACCTCGGCGTGGTTGAGGACGGTGGCGCCGGCGTCGACCGCCGCGCGGACCGTCATCAGCGCCATGCGGGCGTCGTTCATCTGGTCGTCGCCGTAGACGGCGACGGCCTTGAGGTTGTCCGTCCGCAGCTCCGGCACGTCCTGCGCGGCCTTGGCGGGGGAGAGCAGGTGACCGACGCCGTCGCCGAAGGCCGAGAGGGCGCTGTAGGCGAAGACGCCGGCGCCGAGCTTGGCCGCGCCGTGCGGGCCGCCCTTGTAGACGGGCAGGTAGAAGGTGAGGGGGTTGGCGAGGTGCGGTGCCACCTGACGGGAGACCGCACGCCGCTCGAAGTGGTTCTCCGCCACCAGCTTGACCGCGCCGGTCTGCAGGTAGCGCAGACCGCCGTGGAGGAGCTTCGAGGAGGCGGAGGAGGTGGCGCCGGCGAAGTCGCCGGCGTCCACCAGGGCCACCCGCAGGCCCGACTGCGCGGCGTGCCAGGCGGTGGAGATGCCCAGGATGCCACCGCCGATCACCAGGAGGTCGTACGTCGCCTTGGAAAGCTGGTCCCGGGTCTCGGCGCGGCTCGGGAGAGAGCCGGACGCCGGGTGCGTCCCGAGGGCAGGGACGCTCTGCAGGGTGGTCATGTGTCTTACTCCTCGTCCTCGATCCAGCCCATGGTCCGCTCCACGGCCTTGAGCCAGCTCTTGTACTCGCTGTCACGCCTGTCGGCGTCCATGCGAGGGGTCCATTCCGCCGCGCGGCGCCAGTTGGCGCGCAGCGCGTCGGTGTCCGGCCAGAAGCCGACGGCGAGGCCGGCGGCGTAGGCGGCGCCGAGGCAGGTGGTCTCGGCGACCATCGGACGCACGACGGGCGCGTCCAGGAAGTCCGAGAGGGTCTGCATCAGCAGGTTGTTGGAGGTCATGCCGCCGTCGACCTTGAGCGCGGTCAGCTCGACGCCGGAGTCCTTCGTCATGGCGTCGGTGATCTCGCGGGTCTGCCAGGCGGTGGCCTCGAGCACGGCGCGGGCGATGTGCGCCTTGGTGACGTACCGGGTGAGGCCGGCGATCACACCGCGGGCGTCGGAGCGCCAGTACGGGGCGAACAGGCCGGAGAAGGCCGGGACGAAGTAGGCGCCGCCGTTGTCCTCGACCGAGGACGCGAGGGTCTCGATCTCGGCGGCGGACTTGATCAGGCCCATCTGGTCGCGCATCCACTGCACCAGCGAACCGGTGACGGCGATCGAGCCCTCCAGGGCGTAGACCGGCTTGGCGTCGCCGATCTGGTAGCCGACCGTGGTCAGCAGGCCGCTGTAGGAGTTGATGATCTTGTCGCCGGTGTTCATCAGCATGAAGGTGCCGGTGCCGTACGTGGACTTCGCCTCGCCCTCGGCGAAACAGGTCTGGCCGAACAGGGCCGCCTGCTGGTCGCCCAGCGCGGAGGCGACCGGGATGCCGTCCAGGACGCCGCCCTTGACCTGGCCGTAGACCTCGGCGGAGGAACGGATCTCGGGCAGCAGGGTCGCCGGGATCTCCATGGACTGGAGGATCTTGTCGTCCCACTCCATGGTGTGCAGGTTCATCAGCATGGTGCGCGAGGCGTTGGTGACGTCGGTGACGTGGACGCCGCCGTCGGTGCCGCCGGTCAGGTTCCAGATGACCCAGGAGTCCATGGTGCCGAAGAGGATGTCGCCGCGCTCGGCGCGCTCGCGCAGGCCCTCGACGTTGTCGAGCAGCCAGCGGACCTTCGGGCCGGAGAAGTACGAGGCGAGGGGCAGGCCGGTCTCGCGGCGGAAGCGGTCCTGGCCGACGTTGCGGCCGAGCTCCTTGCAGAGGGCGTCGGTGCGGGTGTCCTGCCAGACGAGGGCGTTGTGGACGGGCTCGCCGGTGTTCTTGTCCCAGAGCAGCGTGGTCTCGCGCTGGTTGGTGATGCCGATGGCCTTGACGTCGGAGGCGGCGATGCCGCCCTTCGTCAGGGCGCCGGCGACGACCTCCTGGACGTTGGTCCAGATCTCGGCGGCGTCGTGCTCGACCCAGCCCGGCTTCGGGAAGATCTGCTCGTGCTCCTTCTGGTCGACGGAGACGATCCGGCCGTCCTTGTCGAAGACGATGCAGCGCGAGGAGGTGGTGCCCTGGTCGATGGCCGCGATGAACGGGCCGGAGGTGTGTGCGTCGGTCACGGTGTGCTCCAAGGGGGTCTGGAGGAAAGACGGCTCAGGCGAACGCGATGTTGTAGATACCCGCGGCGATGGCGCCACCGATCAGCGGTCCGACGACCGGGATCCAGGAGTAGCTCCAGTCGGAGGTGCCCTTGTGCGGCAGCGGGAGCAGGGCGTGCACGATGCGCGGGCCGAGGTCACGGGCCGGGTTGATCGCGTAGCCGGTCGGGCCGCCGAGCGAGAGGCCGATGGAGACCACGACGAACGCGGTGATCAGGGCGCCTATGACGCCGAGGCCCTTGCCGCTGTCGTTGAGGCCCTGGGTGAGCACGGCCAGCACGAGCACCACGGTGCCGATGATCTCGGTCGCCAGGTTCTGCCAGGTGTTACGGATCTCGGGGCCGGTGGAGAAGATGCCGAGCACCGGGCCGGGGCCCTCGATCGGCTTCGTGCCCGATGCCTCGGGGTCGGCGAGGTGCGCCTGGAACTGGCCGTAGTAGGCCACCCAGACCAGCGCGGCGCCGATCATCGCGCCGAGCATCTGGCCCGCGAGGTAGACGGGGACGTTGCCCCACTCCCCGTCCTTGATCGCGATGCCGACCGTGACGGCGGGGTTCAGATGGGCGCCCGAGAGGGAAGCGGTCATGTAGACGGCCGTCATGACGGCGAAGCCCCACCCGAAGGTGATCGCGAGCCAGCCCGCGTTGCGGGCCTTGGAGCCCTTGAGCGTGACGGCGGCGCACACACCGCCGCCGAGCAGAATGAGAACGGCGGTACCGATGGTCTCGCCGAGGAAGATGTCGGAGCTGGACACCCGCGACTCCTTTGTCCTTCGTCCAGGGGAAGGCGAACCCCGGGTCCCTCCGGTGGTCCGCGCCCTCGTGTTGAGGGCGTTACCGGCCCTTGGCACTGCCACACCATAGCGTGTATTGCCGTTAGGTGTTCGGCAATGCCGACCGGTGAACGGAAGTTTTGCCCCCGGCTCAACAGCGCGTCAAGGGTCCCGGACACGAAAAACCCGCCGATAACGGGATCGTTACCGACGGGTTCGGTCGTGCGCGGGAGCCGCGGGAGGTGTGTCCCCGCGGCGTGTCAGAAGCGGTTGGCCCCCAGGTCCCGCGACACCGCGCGGGCGCAGTCCCGTACCGCCGCCACCAGCTCGGGCCGCAGCTCCCCGCCCGGGCAGAGCCGCTCCACGGCGCCGGTCACCGCCACCGCGCCCACCGGCATCCGCCGCCGGTCGTGGATCGGCGCCGCCACCGAGGCCACGCCCTCCCAGGTCTCCTCGGCGTCCGCCGCCCAGCCGCGCGCCCGCACCAGGTCGAGCAGCTCCTCGAACTCGACCGGCGCCGTGGTCGTGCGGGGCGTGAACGCCTCCCGCTCGACCTCCAGCACCTCGCTGTGCGCCACCGGGTCGTACGCCGAGAGGACCTTGCCCAGTGCCGTGGAGTGCAGCGGCTGCATCGCCCCCACCTCCAGGACCTGGCGGCTGTCGTCCGGCCGGAAGACGTGGTGCACGATCAGCACGCCCCGCTGGTGCAGTACCCCCAGGTGCACGCTCTCGCCGCTGGACCGGGCCAGGTCGTCCGTCCAGACCAGGGCGCGCGCCCGCAGCTCGTGCACGTCCAGATAGCTGTTGCCGAGCCGCAGCAGCTCCGCGCCCAGCTGGTAGCGCCCCGAGGCCGGCTCCTGCTCGACGAAGCCCTCCGCCTGGAGGGTGCGCAGGATGCCGTGGGCCGTGCCCTTGGCGAGTCCCAGTGAGGACGCGATGTCCGACAGGCCGAGCCGGCGCTCGCCGCCGGCGAGCAGTCGCAGCATGGCCGCCGCCCGTTCAAGCGACTGGATGTTCTTCGCCATCGCCCGGCCCCTTATCCCTCTCACACTGTTCGACAATGCTGAACACTATCGGTCGATGCCGACCTTGCGTTACACCTGACAGTGTCGGCCAAGAACGGGTCGGACCGGGAGTCCCCGCACACAGGATGCCGTCCGCCCCGTGGGACGCCGTGTCCACCCCGGGCCGAGCGCGGTTACGCTGGCCACGTGCACCCTCCACCGAGGGTGCAAAGCCGACAGCCGTCGCATCCCAGGGAGCTCATCCATGGCCTCGTTGCCGACCCCTTCCGCTGACAGCCGGACCCGTGCCGCAGCCCTCCGCGAGGCGCTCGCGAGCCGGGTCGTCGTCGCCGACGGAGCCATGGGCACCATGCTCCAGGCCCAGGACCCCACCCTCGAGGACTTCCAGGACCTCGAAGGCTGCAACGAGATCCTGAACATCACCCGCCCCGACATCGTCCGTTCGGTCCACGAGGCGTACTTCGAGGCCGGCGTCGACTGCGTCGAGACGAACACGTTCGGCTCCAACCACTCGGCCGCGGGTGAGTACGACATCGCCGACCGCATCTTCGAGCACTCCGAGGCGGGCGCCCGGATCGCCCGCGAGGTCGCCGACGCGTACGGCTCCCGGGACGGCCGGCAGCGCTGGGTCCTGGGCTCCATCGGACCGGGCACCAAGCTGCCCTCCCTCGGCCACACCCGGTACGAGGTGCTGCGGGACGGCTACCAGCAGAACGCCGAGGGCCTGCTGGCCGGCGGCGCGGACGCCCTGATCGTCGAGACGACCCAGGACCTGCTCCAGACCAAGGCGAGCCTGGTCGGCGCGCGCCGCGCGATGGCCGCCTTCGGCCTGGACGTGCCGCTGATCTGTTCCCTCGCCTTCGAGACCACCGGCGTCATGCTGCTCGGCTCGGAGATCGGCGCGGCGCTGACCGCCCTGGAGCCGCTCGGCATCGACATGATCGGCCTGAACTGCTCGACGGGCCCGGCCGAGATGAGCGAGCACCTGCGCTACCTCGCCCGCCACTCGCGCACGCCGCTGATGTGCATGCCGAACGCGGGTCTGCCGATCCTGACCAAGGACGGCGCGTACTTCCCCCTGACGCCCCCGGAGATGGCCGACGCGCAGGAGAACTTCGTCCGCGACTACGGCCTCTCGCTGGTCGGCGGCTGCTGCGGTTCGACGCCCGAGCACCTGCGCCAGGTCGTCGAGCGCGTCCACGGCATCACGCCCCCCGAGCGCTCGCCCCAGCCCGAGCCCGGCGCCGCCTCGCTCTACCAGACCGTGCCGTTCCGCCAGGACACCGCGTACCTGGCGATCGGCGAGCGGACGAACGCCAACGGTTCCAAGAAGTTCCGCGAGGCCATGCTCGACGGCCGCTGGGACGACTGCGTCGAGATGGCCCGCGACCAGATCCGCGAGGGCGCGCACATGCTCGACCTGTGCGTGGACTACGTCGGCCGCGACGGCGTCGCCGACATGGAGGAGCTGGCCGGCCGCTTCGCGACCGCCTCCACCCTCCCCATCGTCCTGGACTCCACCGAGGTCGACGTCCTGCGCGCCGGCCTGGAGAAGCTCGGCGGCCGGGCGGTCATCAACTCCGTCAACTACGAGGACGGCGACGGCCCCGAGTCCCGCTTCGCCAAGGTGACCCGGCTGGCCCAGGAGCACGGCGCCGCGCTGATCGCCCTCACCATCGACGAGGAGGGCCAGGCCCGTACCGTCGAGCACAAGGTCGCCATCGCCGAGCGGCTCATCGACGACCTCACCGGCAACTGGGGCATCCACGAGTCCGACATCCTCATCGACGCCCTGACCTTCACGATCTGTACCGGTCAGGAGGAGTCCCGCAAGGACGGCATCGCCACCATCGAGGCCATCCGCGAGCTGAAGCGCCGCCACCCGGACGTCCAGACCACGCTCGGCCTCTCCAACATCTCCTTCGGCCTCAACCCGGCCGCCCGCATCCTGCTGAACTCCGTCTTCCTCGACGAGTGCGTCAAGGCCGGCCTCGACTCGGCGATCGTGCACGCCTCGAAGATCCTGCCGATCGCCCGCTTCGACGACGAGCAGGTCACCACCGCCCTCGACCTGATCTACGACCGCCGCGCCGAGGGCTACGACCCGCTCCAGAAGCTGATGGCGCTCTTCGAGGGCGTCAACACCAAGTCGATGAAGGCCGGCAAGACCGAGGAACTCCTCGCCCTGCCCCTGGACGAGCGCCTCAAGCGCCGGATCGTCGACGGCGAGAAGAACGGCCTGGAGGCCGACCTCGACGAGGCCCTCACGTCCCGGCCCGCCCTCGACATCGTCAACGAGACCCTGCTCGACGGCATGAAGACCGTGGGCGAGCTGTTCGGCTCCGGGCAGATGCAGCTGCCGTTCGTGCTCCAGTCGGCCGAGGTCATGAAGACCGCGGTGGCGTATCTGGAGCCGCACATGGAGAAGTCCGACGCGGCCGGCAAGGGCACGATCGTGCTGGCCACCGTCCGCGGCGACGTCCACGACATCGGCAAGAACCTCGTCGACATCATCCTGTCCAACAACGGCTACAA